>NZ_JAMYPL010000042.1:0-28752 GCF_040320355.1 Mesorhizobium sp. M0715
CGAAACCATCGAGGCAGCCGAATGCAAGAACTACTTCGAAAACGCAGGCTACGCTTCCGTCAAAATATGAAACGCTCTAGGGTCTGCGCTGCGTCGCTACGCTCCTTGCTCCGCCCTAGGATGACGAAGACGCGAGGGGCCTTCAGCCAACCTCGAAGGGGCGCTGCCCCGCCAGCGTTCCAAACAGAAAACCCGGCACAAGGCCGGGTTCTCAGAAACAACAACGATGACAGCAGGCCTCAGCTCACCTTGACCTTGGACGCCTCGTCCTCGGCCAGCTTCTGCTGGAACATCTGGGCGAAGTCGATCGGGTCTAGCATCAGCGGCGGGAAGCCGCCATTGCGGGTTGCCTCGGCGATGATCTGCCGGGCGAACGGGAACAAAAGGCGCGGGCATTCGATGAACAGGATCGGCAGCATGTGCTCCTGCGGAAAGCCTGCGATGGCGAACACGCCGCCATAGACCAGCTCGACATTGAACAGCACTTCCTGGTCGAAGGACGCTTTGGCGTTCAGCGTCAGATTGACGTCGAACTGCTTGTCGGAGAGCGGGTTGGCGTTGACGTTGACGTTGATGGCGATGCCCGGCGCCTTGTCGCGGCCGCGCAGCGAATTCGGCGCGCCGGGGCTTTCGAAGGACAGGTCCTTCACATATTGCGCCAGAACGTTGAGCGACGGCTGCGCCGCATTGCCGTTTCCGTTGGCTGCGCCGACCGGCGCGTCATCCTTGCTGGCCATAAGCCTTGTCCTCTTGCCTGGGCAGCGTCGCTGACCGAATTGAAATCGGGCGTTCGCTACCATGGCGGGGATGACAAGACAAGGTTTGCCGCCTTGCTTCTCGGCTGCGGATATAGATGGGACGGCGCCCTAATCGTCCTTCAGGCGGCGCCACGGCGAGTTGTGATCCGGGCCGCGCTTCAGATCGTCCTCGCGCGAATAGTCGCCGTCTTCGAGGTCGATGACCCTGTCGCGCTGGCGGCTGCGAAAACCGCCGGTCGAGAAATCGGTGGCGACGACAATACGGCCCTTGAACCGGTTCCAGGCAAAGTCGCGCAACGGCGGCAGGAACAGAAGCAGGCCGATGATGTCTGATATGAAGCCGGGGATGATCAGGAGGATCGCCGCAACCACGATCATGGCGCCGTGCGCAAGGTGGCGGCTTGGGTTCTGGCCGGCGGCCATCTCGGTGCGGATGCGGGCCATGACACCAAAGCCCTGGTACCGGAGCAAAAGCACGCCGGCGATGCTCGAGGCCAGCACGAGGCCGACCGTCGCCAGCGCGCCGACCTCACGGCCGACGATGACGAAACCGGCGATTTCCAGCAGCGGAAGCGCGAGGAGAAAGAAGGGAAGCAGCGAAATGCGCAAGTCTTGCCAACCTTTTTTCGATTGTTATGACGTTTCGATTGTTTTGGCCGCCAGTTGGCAATCGCCGCTGGCACTGAGGCTGTTAGATAGGTATGCCTGCCTTTGATTTGAATGATTGCGCCTTGCGTTCTATATGCTTTGAATGTTGAACGCTATGCGACCGTGGCCATTGGGCCTGACGGTCCGGCCACAGGGCAGGGATTGATTGGCGGAAGATATGGGATTCTTCGACTTCGGCACGATTTTCTTCCTGATTGCGGCGGTGGTCATCTTTTTCCAGCTGCGCAATGTGCTGGGCCGCCGCACCGGCAGCGAACGGCCGCCCTTCGATCCCTATTCGGCGGCTCGCACCGGCGACAAGGATGCCGCCCAGAAATCAGAAAATGTCGTCTCGCTGCCGCGCAAGCGCCCGCCAGGCGAGCCGGCTCCCGACACCTATGCCGCGATCGACGCTTTCGCCAAGCCCGATACCGACCTCAACAAGGGCCTGCGCACGATCAAGGACAATGATCCGTCCTTCGAGCCGAAGGGTTTCGTCGACGGCGCGAAGATGGCTGACGAGATGATCGTCATCGCCTATGCCGACGGCGATCGCAAAACGCTGAAGAACCTGTTGTCGCGCGAGGTCTATGACGGTTTTGTCGCCGCCATCGGCGAGCGCGAGGCCAAGGCGGAAAAGATCCAGTCCTCCTTCGTCGGCATCGACAAGGCCGACATCGTCTCGGCCGAGATGAAGGGCGGCGAGGCGCATGTCACGCTGCGCATCATCAGCGAGCTGATTTCGGCGACCCGCGACAAGGCCGGCGCGGTCATCGACGGCGACCCGGAAACCGTCGCAGAGGTCAAGGATGTCTGGACCTTCGCCCGCGACACGCGCTCGCGCGACCCGAACTGGAAGCTCGTCGCCACCGAGGAAGAAGACTAGTTCGGAAACACGCGGCGAGGCTCCGGTGTCGCTATCGCCTCTTTTTGTCGAGAAAGCCTTCGGCGATCTGCCCGGCTGGGACGATGACGACCATTCGGCGGCTTTCGCCGCCTTTCGCCGCTCGGCCTTCCATGTCCTGACCAAACCCTATCGCAGCGGTGCGCTCGGCGTCGACTTCGACGCCTTTGCCGATGCCTACGCCGAGGCCCGGACCGTTTCGCCGGCGAATCGGTCGCCGACCCGCGGGGAAGCCCGCGCTTTCTTCGAGCGCCATTTCGTCCCGGCGCTTATCCCCGCCGAACATGCCGGCGCCGGGCTCGTCACCGGCTTCTATGAACCGCAGGTCGAGGCGTCACCGGTGCGCACGGACCGGTTTTCGGTGCCGTTGCTGTCGCGCCCGGCCGATCTCGTCGATATCGACGACGGAAACCGGCCGCCCGGCCTGGATCCCTATCTCGCTTTCGCGCGCCAGACGCCGAGCGGGCCGGTCGAGTACCCCGACCGTGGCGAGATCGAGCGCGGCGCGCTTGATGGCAAGGGTCTGGAAATCGCCTGGCTGGCCGACAAGGTCGATGCCTTCTTCATTCACGTGCAAGGTGCCGCACGCCTCGCCATGACCGACGGCCGGCTTGTCCGCGTCACCTATGCCGCCAAATCCGGCCAGCGCTTCACCGGGCCCGGCAAGATCCTAAGCGAGCTGGGTGAGATTCCGCTGGCGGAGGTGACGATGCAGTCGATCCGCGTCTGGTTCAAGGCGCATCCGGACCGCGTCGACGAGATCCTGCGGCAGAACCGCTCTTACATCTTCTTCCGCGAGGCCGATGTCGAGGACGCGGCCCTTGGCCCGATCGCCGCCGCCAAGGTGCCGCTGACGCCGGGCCGCTCGATCGCCGTCGACCGCCTGCTGCATACATTCGGCACGCCCTTTTACATCGACGCGCCGACGCTCACTGCTTTCGACGCAGAACCGTTCCGCCGCCTGATGATCGCGCAGGACACCGGCTCGGCCATCACCGGGCCGGCGCGGGGCGACCTGTTCGCCGGTTCGGGCGATGCCGCGGGCGAGATCGCCGGCGTGGTCCGCAATGCCGCGGATTTTTATGCGCTGATCCCACGCGCGCTCGTTGCGGGTGCGATCCGATGACCCGGCGCCCGGACAAGCTCAGCGAGGACGACCGGGTTCTGTGGAACCTGGTGGCGCGCACGGCCAAGCCGCTGAAGGGCAAATTTGCCGTCGACATCCCCGACATTGCCGCCGAGGCTAGGCCAAATCAGCCGCAGCCGGCCCACCCTGCTGCCAACGCCGCAGGGACCGCAAAGCCGAAGGCTCAGCAAGTCACGCACCGCCTCGACGAGCCGACACTGGACAAATTATCGAAAGGCCGGCTGCCGATCGAAGGCCGCGTCGACCTGCACGGCATGACGCAGGACGAGGCTTATTCGCTGCTGTTTTCATTCCTGCACCGGGCGCATGCCGGCGGCATCCGCTATGTCCTGGTCATCACCGGCAAGGGCTCGTCCTCCGGCGGCGATGGCGTGTTGCGGCGCGCGGTACCGGCCTGGCTGTCGACGCCCGCCTTCCGGCCGCTGGTCTCCAGCCACGACCATGCCGCCCGTAATCATGGCGGTTCGGGTGCGCTCTATATCCGCCTGCGGCGGGCGCGCCTGTGAGGAGCTCTATCATGAGGGTGGGGACATGACCCCGTTCGGAGAGAAGCTGCGGACGCTTAGGAGCGAACGCGGTGTCCGCCAGAAGGACATGGCGGCGGCGATCGGCGTCAGCGCCGCCTATCTGTCGGCGCTCGAACATGGCAGGCGCGGTGCCCCGACCTGGACGCTGATCCAGAAGATCATCGGCTATTTCAACATCATCTGGGACGATGCCGAGGAACTGGCGCGGCTGGCCGAGGCCTCGCATCCGCGTGTAAAACTCGACACGTCGGGTCTTTCCCCCGCCGCCACCGAGCTTGCCAATCTGCTGGCGGAAAACATCGAAAAACTCGACGAAGCCGAGCTTCGCCGCATCACCGCATTGATCCGCGCGGCGTTAAACCAGCGGCCGTAGTCCGACGATCCGAGCGTGATGCAAGTTCGCCTGCTTCAGAAGGAAACTGCCCGCCGGCGGACCGCCAGCGGGCACAGTGGTGAGATCATTTCTTGCCGGCCGTGCCGCCATTTCCGCCCCGGCCGTGATCGCCATTTCCGCCATGGCCATTGTTTCCGCCGCCCAGGCAGTCCGACGCCCCGGCATCACCGCAACAGCGGCCGGCCCAGAGATCGTTGAGGTTGGTTTTGGCACAGCTGGTGGTGGTCTGATCGGCCATGGCGGATCCGGCCATGCTCGACACCGCGAGAGCGGCAAGAAGGGTGTTTCGCAGAAAAGCAGTCATCTGAAGTCTCCATGGTTGGTTTCGGTTCACGGCTGTGTGTCGCTGGCCGGAGCGAAATGGTTCACGGAGAGATGCGAGATTATTAGAGGATGCGCGCGGCGCCAAGGATCGCCGATGCCGCCCTGTTCGTGCAGAAGCTACTGCACCGCGCCGACCAGAACCTGCTGGCCACCGCGGATCGAGACCCAGCGGCCGGTGTTGTCGATCGCCTGCCGCTTGAGGAAGCGGTAACCGGTCGCGTCCCATGGTTTGACCTTGTCGGTCAGATTGTCGAGCACATAGTCGCCCTCGTCGGTGCGCACCGTCAGCACGGCGTGACCCTCGCCGTCGGGCTTGCGCACGACGGTGATCAGAAGATCGGCAAGCGATATGCTCATACGCGAAAGCTGGCGCCGCTTTTCCAGCACATAGTCCTCGCAATCGCCGACGCCCTTGTCGGGATAGGCCCAGACCTCGTCCTTGCCGTAGATGTCCATGTCGCTCATCGGCTTGACGGCGGCATTGACCCTGGCGGTGACATTGAGGAGCTTGCGCATCAGCCCGTCGCTCATCGGAGCCGGCGCCAGATTGGTCGGACGGATCGAGCACTCGCCCGGATGCAGCTTGCAGAAATCATAGTGGCCGATCGGCTGCGAGGTAAGCCCCCCGGTCGCCATCGCTCCACCCGCCAAGGCCGGTGCCACCCAGCCCGCCGTCACTGCCAGCCCGGCCGCCACATACACGCGCAGCCGTTGCGCCATCGATGAGGAAATCATTGTCCCCGCTCACCCTTTGTTATTAACGAAAGGTTAAGGGGGATTTACAGTCCGTGTCAATTACGACGACGGTCGGATTGTCGGCATGGTTACCCGAGGGGCTGGACAGCGGCACTTGTGCAACAGAATCGGCCAGCCAACCGGCTTTTACCGGTCAATTGCACCGGTTTGTCGCCGTTAAGCTTGGTTTATGCAGATCATCGTCCCAAAACCGCAATTTTGGTCGACGTGCATTATCTCTTGGCGGCGCGGACCAGCTTGGGCTTCACCGCGACACGCTCCTGGCGGCCATAGCTGGCGATGAAGTCGACGATGCGCGGCACGATTTCGGAACGGAAGCGCGAACCGTTGAACACGCCGTAGTGGCCAACCGCCGGCTGCATGTAGTGGGCATGCCGCTCAGCCGGGATGTTGGGGCACAGATCATGCGCCGCCTTGGTCTGGCCAAGGCCCGATATGTCGTCGTTCTCGCCTTCGACCGTGAACAGCGCGACGTTGCGGATCGCCGACGGATCGATCCTGGTGCCGCGATGTGTCATCTCGCCCTTGGGCAAGGCCTGGCGCACGAAGACCGTGTCGACGGTCTGCAGATAAAACTCCGCCGTCAGGTCCATGACGGCAAGATACTCGTCGTAGAAATCACGGTGCTTCTCGGCATTGTCGCCATCATGCTTCACCAGATGCATGAAGAAGTCCTTGTGGGCGATGATGTGGCGGTCGAGGTTCATGCTCATGAAGCCGGACAGCTGCAGGAAGCCTGGATAGACCTCGCGGCCGAAGCCCGGCACCGGCCAGGGCGCCTGCATCACGACATTGTCGCGGAACCAGTCGATGCCCTTTTCCTGCGCCAGCAGATTGACCGCGGTCGGGTTGCTGCGGGTGTCGATCGGGCCGCCCATCAAGGTCATGGTCGAGGGCACGAAGGGGTCGCCCTTGGTTTCCATCAGCGCCACGGCGGCCAGCACGGGCACGGAAGGCTGGCACACCGCCATCACATGCGTGTCCGGCCCCAGCGTGTGCAGCATGTCGATGACATAGTCGATGTAGTCGTCGAGATCGAATTGGCCGTCGGCAAGCGGCACCATGCGGGCATCGACCCAGTCGGTTATGTGCACGTCGGCATAGGGTAGCATGGCTTCGACCGTGCCGCGCAGCAGCGTCGCATAGTGGCCCGACATCGGCGCCACGATCAGAAGCTTCGGATCGGGCTTGCGTCCGGCGGGGACAGTGCGCTCGAAGCGGACGAGATTGCAGAACGGCTTCGACCAGACGGTCTTTTCAGTGACCTCGACGCTCTTCCAGTCGACCACGGTCTTGGTCAGGCCGAAGGCCGGCTTGCCGTAGCGGCGCGTGGTGCGCTCGAACAGTTCGGCCGTCGCCGCGATCGAACGGCCCCATTGCGTGTGGGAAAACGGATTGAGTGGATTGGAGTAGAACATCCGCACCGCGTCGGCATAGAGGCGCGCCGGCTGCAGGGCCGCGTGGTTCATCTCATAGAGCTGGTAGAACATCGAGAACCCCGCTGCTGCCTGCGACCGAAGGGACGACGAGCCGCGCCGAGCCCTAGATGTCTCGCGGGGAAGTTAACAACTAATTGCTGCGATGCAATACGTCACGCGGCGTGACCAATGCTTCTTTGGTTAAAGGCCGTGGAAATCGGGGCCGAACGGTGCCAGCCGGCTCAGTGTGCGACTGCGAAATGTGTAAGCCGAAATGTGTAGGCAATGTGTCCGGCTCTCTTGCCGGACACAGGAAGCTCTAGACGCGCGCCATGCACACGGACGTGTGGCCGGAGCCGATGAAGCCGAGCTGGCCGGCCGCACCCTTCGACAGGTCGAGCACGCGTCCCTTGATGAACGGACCGCGATCGTTGATGCGCACGACGACGCTGCGGCCGTTGTTCTTGTTGGTCACTCGGAGCTTGGTGCCGAAAGGCAAGGTTCGGTGGGCAGCGGTCAGCGCCGAAGGGTTCATGCGCTCGCCCGATGCGGTCTTGGAGTGCAGGGCATACCACGAGGCGCGGCCGCACTGGCCGGCCGCGGTTGCCGAAGAAGCGCCGACCATCAGGCCAGCAGCGATCGTTACCGCGACAAGCGCGGTCTGTTTTGAGTTCTTCATATTTGGGGGATGGCTCCGTTTTTGACAGACCCCAGCCGTTAGGTGCCAAATAAGGCGCGAAATGCGGCAGTCATCTGGCGGTTCCGTGGCAATGGCACACGTTTGGAGTCGCTGGGTAACAGTCTGTCAGGGATTTTCCGGTGCGCGAGGATCAGTCAATGATGATCTTTGTCCTGCTGTCAGGCATTCGTTTGACAAGATCGAACATTAATATCCAAGTAGAGTCCGACACGGTCGGGCCACTTCCTTCGGCTCTTTTATCGCGGCCCCGATGCTGCAACCAATCGACTTCAAAAGGGAGATCCGGCAATGAGGCTGATCAAAAATCTGCTGGCATTGATTGTGCTTGCCATCGGCGCGCTGTGGTCGCTTCAGGGCGTCGGCGTGGTCGGCGGCAGCTTCATGACCGGCCAGTCGCAATGGCTCTATATCGGCGTCGTCACAATGCTGGTCGGGCTGGTGGGATTGGTCTGGACGAACCGGTAGGGGTTGAGCTTCGAAGAAAGGTCGACCCCCACTCCGTCGAGCTTCGCTCGCCACCTCTCCCCCGATCGACGGGGGAGAGGAAAGGCGCGAGCTTGCCGACCCAGGCCCCTTTCCTCTCCCTCCGGAGGGGGGAGAGGTGGCGCTGCGGAGCAGCGACGGAGTGGGGGAAGCCGCTCACCAATTGCGCCGCCGCCCCCGACAGCTACCCGAACAGCCGGTCCAGTATCTTGCCCTCAAGCCGCGCAAGCTCGACCGAACCGCGCCGGCGCGGCCGTTCCACGGGCACATCCAGATCAAGCGCGATCCGGCCTTCGCTGATCACCACGACCCGGTCGGCCAGCGCGACCGCTTCGGCGACATCATGCGTGACCAGCACAGCCGTGAACTTCTGCGCGATCCAGATGCGTTCCAGAAGCTGCTGCATCTCGATGCGGGTCAGGGCGTCGAGTGCGCCGAGCGGCTCGTCGAGAGCCAGGATCTGCGGGTGGCCGACCAGCGCGCGGGCCAGCGCCACGCGCTGCTTCTGACCTCCGGACAGCACCGAAGGCCATTCGTCGGCCCGATCGGCAAGCCCGACCTCGCCGAGAATGTCGAGCGCGCGTTGCCTTGCCTCCGCGCCGGAAGCAATCCCGGTCAGCCCGACCTCGACGTTTTTCACCACGCTGGCCCAGGGCAGGAGCCGTGGCTCCTGGAACATGAAGCGCGTGCGGCTGTGTCCTTCCTCTGCCACGCCGAATGTCAGCGATCCCGATGTCGGCCGGTCGAGCCCGGCCAGAAGCCGCAAAAGCGTGCTCTTGCCGCAGCCGCTCTTGCCGATGACGGCAAGGAACTGCCCGGCCGGCACGTCCAGGTCGATGCCGTCGAGCACGGTCTTGTCGCCGAAGCGCTTGCCGGCTTGCCTGAAGGCAAAGGCCCGCTGCCCTTCGACGGAGCCGATCGGCCGCACCGGCGTGGCGACGAAGGAACGGGCTGCGGTCAGGCTGGCGGCGGTCATGGGCAATCTCTCATCCGTTCTGGAAGGCCGGATGCCAGCCGAGCGACAGCCGCTCGAGCAGGCGGGCGAGGCTGTCGGCGAGCTTGCCGAGCAGCGCGTAGATCAGGATCGACAGCACGACGACGTCGATCAGCAGGAATTCGCGCGCCTGCATGGCCATGTAGCCGAGGCCGGAGCTGGCCGAGATGGTTTCGGCGACGATCAGCGTCAGCCACATGATGCCCAGGGCATAGCGCAGGCCGACGAAGATCGCCGGCAGCGCACCGGGCAGGATGACGCGGAAGAACAGGGCGCGTCGGTCCATGCCGTAGACGCGGCCCATCTCGACCAGCTGCGGGTCGACGCTCTGGATGCCGAGCAGCGTGTTGACGTAGATCGGAAAGAACACGCCGAGCGCCACCAGGAACAGTTTGGCTTCCTCGTCGATGCCGAACCACAGGATGACCAGCGGGATCAGCGCCAGATGCGGAATGTTGCGGATCATCTGCAGCGTCGTGTCGGTCAGGCCGCGGCTGAGCGTCGACAGCCCGTTGGCAAGGCCAAGCGCAAAGCCGATCGAGCCGCCAATGACGAAGCCGGCAAGGGCGCGCGCGGTCGAGACCCCGATGTTGCGGATCAGTTCGCCCGACAGCGTCAGCCGCCAGAAGGCCTCGGCGACCGCGCTCGGCGCCGGCAGCACGTTGGCGGGCATGACGCCGGCGCGGCTGGCAACCTCCCAGCCGGCAATAACCAGCGCCGGGAGCAGCCAGCCTATGGCATTGTTATGCAGGCGTGTGGAAAAGCTCATGACGAAGCCTGCAGGCGGTTGGCGCCATGGAAGCCGACCGAGAATTCGTTGGCGATGTTCTCATGCGCCCGCTGCCGCCTGGTGCCGAGCCCGAGTTTCGGGAACAGAAGCTCGGCGACGCGATAGGCCTCCTCGAGATGCGGATAACCCGAGCCGATGATGGTATCGATGCCGATCGCCTGGTATTCCCGGATGCGCTCGGTGATCTGTTCCGGCGTGCCGACCAGCGCCGTGCCGGCGCCGCCGCGCACCAGCCCGACACCGGCCCACAGATTGGGCGAGACGACCAGCCTGTCACGGCGTCCGCCATGCAATTGCGCCATACGGCGCTGACCGACCGAATCCATCTGGTTGAGGAAGCGCGCCTGCGCATTTTCGATCTGTGCGTCGGTGACATGGCTGATCAGCCGGTCGGCGGCGCGCCAGGCTTCGTCCTCGGTCTCGCGGACGATGAAATGCAGCCTGATGCCGAAACGCAGTTTTCTGCCGCGCAGTGCCGCTTTTGCGCGCGCCGCGGCCAGCTTCTCGGCAACCTGCGCCGGCGGCTCGCCCCAGGTCAGATACATGTCGACGAGGTCGGCGGCGAGGTCCTGGCCCGCGTCCGACGACCCACCGAAATAGAGCGGCGGCCGCTCCTGGTGCGGCAGAAGGTCGAGGCGGCCACTCTCGACGCGGTAATATTTGCCGTCGAAATCGACCCGCTGGCCCGACACCAGGCCGCGCCAGATGGTCAGGAACTCATGCGCCTGGGCATAGCGCTCGTCATGCGGCAGGAAGACGCCGTCGCCGGCGAGCTCGGTCGGGTTGCCGCCGACCACGACATTGAGCAGCAGGCGGCCATTGCTCAAGCGATCGAGGGCGGCGGTCTGGCGCGCGGCGAAAGTCGGCAGCGTGACGCCCGGCCGCAGCGCAACGAGAAACTTCAGCTTTTCGGTCAGCGTCGCGAGACCTGTCGCGGTGATCCAGGAATCCTCGCAGTTCTGACCCGTGGGCAGCAGCACGCCGGGAAAGCCGAGCCGGTCGACCGCTTGCGCGATCTCCTTGAAGTAGCCGAATTCAGGCGGCCGCTGCTGCTCCTCGGAGCCGAGATAGGAGCCATCGCCATGCGTCGGGATGAACCAGAAGAAATCGAGCGGTGCGGTGCTGGCAGGCGCGGTCATGTCTGGCACAGTCACGGGCGGATCTCCTGGAGATATGGGTGCAAACGCAAATGGCGCCGGGCGTTTTCACCCGGCGCCGTCAGGGGACAAGTTAGTTGCCGGGTGCTGTCCACACCGCGTCGGAGATGCGGACCGCTTTCGGGATCAGCCCGAGCTTATAGAAGCGGTCGGCGGTGGCCTGCTGGCCGGCGATGATCTCGTCGGTGATCGGAAAGATGCCGAACTTGGTGCGGTTGGCGGCGATGATCTGCGCGTCGAGCGGCACGCCGGTCACCTCATGCAGCGCCGCGGCCACCTTGTCGCGGTTCTGGTCGGCCCATTTCGCCGCCTCGCCAAGGGCCGATATCGTCGTGGTGATGGTTTCGGGGTGCGCCTTGGCGAAATCCTTGTTGGCGAGGAAATAGGTATTGACCTTGAGCACCTCGCTGGAGCGGGCCAGCACACGCGGCTGGTAGCGGGTTTCGGCGATGGCGAAGAACGGATCCCAAACGCTCCAGGCATCGATCTGGTCGCTGGCGAAAGCTGCGGCTGCATCCGCGGGGCTGAGATAGACCGGCGTGATCTGGTCGAACGGAATACCGGCCTTTTCCAGTGCGGCGACAAGCAGATTATGCGCGCTGGTGCCCTTCCCGACACCGACGCGCTTGCCCTTGAGATCGGCGACCGACTGAATCGGCGACGCCGGCTTGACGAAGATCGCCTCGCCGTCGCCGTTCGACGGCAGCGCCGCCGCATAGACGATGTTAGCGCCGGCCGACTGGCCGAAGATCGGCGGTGCGTCGCCGGTCCAGCCGACATTGATGGCGCCGACATTGAGCGCCTCGACCAGCGGCGGCCCGGCGGTGAACTCGACCCATTTGACCGCCACGCCCTTGTCTTCAAGTGCCTTTTCGATCACCTGCTGCTGCCTGGCGATCACCGGCAGGCCGGTCTTCTGATAGCCGATGCTGAGCTGCTTCAGCTCCTGCGCCGCGGCGCCGGACGACACGGCGACCGTCGCCGCCAGCAGGCCGATGCCGAAGACACGTCTCGTCAGATTGAAAGGCTTGGTCAGATTGAACATTGATCCCTCTCCTTCGCTGCGGATCGGCGCCGGGAAATGGCCTCGCCGGTTGGAAGATGGATCAGGCTAGGTAGTTCTATAAATTTAGTAGAGGAATAATTTTGCGAGATGGACTTGAAGAGCGGATTTGTTTTCTGCCGGCAGCCCCAGCTTTCGTCATCCTAGGGCGAAGCAAGGAGCGAAGCGACGCGGCGCAGACCCTAGGATCCATGCCGTGACGGTGATGCTATGCTCCGGCGGTGCAAGGAACCGAGCGCCTACCAGCCGGTTCCACGAAAGAGCTCGAACCACTCCGGATTGGCCCTCTCGATCAGCTCGATCTTCCATTGTCGTGACTTGTGCTCGGGTACGCGGCGGCCGAGGTCGTTGGTGACGCCGATGTAGATCGTACCGCGCTTCTGACTCGCGGTCATGTAAGCATAGCCGGTCATGGTTGAAGGGTAGCCCGCGTGAGTTGGCGTGCAAAGCGACATTTCTGATCCGCCGCATTCTACGACCACCGCCACGGCATGGATCCTAGGGTCTGCGCTGCGCGCTGCGCCGCGCGCTTCGCTCCTTGCTTCGCCCTAGGATGACGAAGCTTAAGTTAAGCCGTCTTCGTGACACAAGTCGTGCCCCGCCCCCTTCACTGCGACCAATACTGCCAGGCCCAGTAAAAACTCTCGTCGCGTGGCGGCAGGCGGTCGCGCTCGGCGTCCCAGCGGACCGGCGTTGGCGATTTCAGTTGCTGTTCAAGCGGCTGGTTTTCCCTGGTCCAGGCGAGAAGCCAGTTACCGGCTTGGGCGAACAGCACGGCGGTGGAATGGGTCATCGTCATTCTCCTGCTCCTCTGGGCTTCGATCATTCGTGTCCCGCCCACGGGACGAGCACGCGCTCGATCCTGCGGATGGTGAATTCGAGCACGAAGGCGATGGCCGCGATCACCAATATGCCCATCACCACCACGTCGGTGACGAGGAACTGGGCGGCCGACTGGATCATGAAGCCAAGCCCGCGTGTCGCCGCCACCAGCTCGGCGGCGACCAGCGTCGACCAGCCGGCGCCGAGCGCGATGCGCAGTCCGGTGAGGATCGACGGCAGCGCGCTGGGCAGAATGACGTGGCGGACCACTTGGCGCTGGGTAGCACCCAGCGAGCGCGCCGCGTTGATGCGCTCCTGCGAGACGCCGCGAACGCCGGACGCGGTCGACAGCGCCACCGGCGCCAGCATGGCAATGGCGATCACCAGGATCTTCGACGGCTCGCCGATGCCGAACCAGATGATGACCAGCGGCAGGTAGGCGAGCGGCGGGATCGGCCGCAGGAATTCCAGCAGCGGATCGAAGATGCCGCGCCCGATCGTGCTGATGCCGATGGCGAGCCCAACCGGCACGCCGATGAGGATGGCGGCGACCAGCGCGCCGAAAACCCGGCCCAGGCTGGCGACCGCATGCTGCAGCAGCGTCGCATCGACGAAGCCATCACGGGCGACGGTGATGAACTTGTTCCACACGGCGGCAGGCGATGGCAGAAACACTGGCGACACCAGTTGCAGGCGGGCCGACAGCGCCCACAGCGCCAGCACCACCAGGATGGTGACAGCGCTGACCGCGCGGGCCGAAACGCCTTTACGCTTGGGGCTGGGTCGCGACCATGGCACCGACAGGCCGTCGGCCTCGTCGATCTTGTGTCCCGGTCGCTCCGTGTAGGAAGTAACGGTCATGCCGCTTCTCCTTCGAAGATCGCATCGGTCAAGTCCGCGCGGGCTTCGGAAAAAATCGGATCGGCCTTGATCGTGCGAATGGCTTCGCCAGACGCGTAGCGTCGGGAAAAACCGGGCTCGAAGCTCCGCACTACGCGGCCCGGGCCGGGCGCCAGCACGATGATGCGGGTGGCCAGCACCAGCGCCTCCTCGATGCCGTGCGTCACCATCAGCACGCCGACCTCGCTTGCCGTCCACAGATCGAGCAGCGTCGTCTGCATGCGTTCGCGCGTCAGCGCATCGAGCGCGCCGAGCGGTTCGTCGAGCAGCAGGAATTCGGGTTCGGCGGCGAGCGCCCGGGCCAGGCCGACACGCTGGCGCATGCCGCCGGAAAGCTCCCAGATGCGTTTGTCGCCGGCGTCGGTGAGCTTCACCAGCGCCAGCAGCTCATCGGCGCGCTGGGCCCGCTCGGCTGGCCTGACACCGCGCAGCCTGAGCGCGAAGGCAACGTTTTCGCGCGCCGTCAGCCATGGGAACAAAGCATCGTTCTGGAACACCACCGCCCGGTCCGAGCCTGGCGCGGTGATCGGCTTGCCGTTGATGGAGGCGCGCCCGCGCGCCGGCGCGACAAGGCCGGCGGCGACGTTGAGCAGCGAGGTCTTGCCGCAGCCGGAACGGCCCACCAGCACGACGAAATCGCCCTTGGCGACATCGATCGACACAAGCTCGACGGCAGGCTCCGCCTGGCCGTCATAGTGGATCGAGACCTTGTCCAGCACGAGATGGGGGTCGAGCACGAGATGCGCCATGGATGCCTCGCAGATTTGAAGGAAAAACGCCTGTCCCGGAACCACTCCTCGTCAGCGGTTCCGGGGCAGGCAGCACGCGGCGTCAGGGAAGGAGATCCGCGCGCGTTCAGAGCAATTCCAGGAAAAGTGTGAAGCGGTTTTCCGTCCGGAATTGCGTGAAACGAGTACTAGTTCGAGGCGAGCGCCTCTGTGACGTATTTCGACGACACGTATTTCGAATAGTCGGGAAGCACGGCTTCGATCTTGCCTTGCTCCTTGAGGAAGGCGGATGTCGCTTCCACCGCCTTGACCGTGCCGCCGCCGAGGAATTTGTCGGAGGCCTGTTCTTCGAGCGTCGGGAAGACATAGCCCTTGAGCAACTGCGGCACTTCTTCCAGCTTGGCGCCGGTGATCTTGGCGATCGCGGCCGCCTGCGGCGACGACACCGACCAGGCGTCGGGCTTGGCGAGGAACTCGGCATAGGCGGCGCCCGTCACCTTGACGAAGTCGCGCACTGCCTCAGGGTTCTTTTCGGCGAAGTCGGTGCGCACGATCCAGGCGTCGAAGGTCGGCGCGCCCCAGGCGGCGACCTGCGAGGAATCCAGCACCACCTTGCCGGTCGTCTTGATCTGGCCGAGCGCCGGATCCCAGACATAGGCCGCGTCGATATCGCCGCGGGAAAAGGCCGCCGCGATTTCCGGTGGCCGCAGATTGAGGATCTCGACCGACTTCGGATCGACGCCCTCGTGCTTCAGTGCGGCGAGCAGGCTGTAATGCGTCGTCGAGACGAAGGGCACGGCGACTTTCTTGCCGGCGAGGTCGGCGATCTCAGCGATGCCGGCGCCGTTGCGCGCAACCAGCGCTTCGGATTCGCCGATCAGGCCGACGATGAAGATGGTCTGGATCGGCAGCTCGCGGCTCGCCGCCGCCGCCAGCGGGCTCGAGCCGACATAGCCGATATCGACCGAACCGGAAGCGACCGCGGCGATGACATCGGCGCCGGAATCGAATTTGCGCCAGTCGATGGTGGCCTTCGTCGCCTTTTCATAGGCGCCGTCGGCCTGCGGCACTTTCGAGGGTTCGACCACTGTCTGGTAGCCGATGGTGATCTTGAGGTCGTCGGCAAGGGCAGGGCCGAGGAAGGCGGCGCCGGCTAGTGCGGCGGACGAGAGAAGAACAATGCGTCGCGAAATCGTGGACATGAAGGGCTCCTGAAAGAGAGAATTGGAATGCCCCATGATAGTCAGCTAATTCTATCATTCTTGTAGAGTTAAATCCTTCCAACCAAGGCGAGCTTGTTAGAAAAAAGCTGTCGATGGTGGGTGGCGAGGCGGATAGGGCGGCTGCAAGCGATCTCCTGGCTTGATCCAAGCCGTGACGTTGGGGGCTCGGCTACTGTCCGAAGTCTTCGGATGTCGGCGGGACAGCACCCCCCTCTGGCCTGCCGGCCATCTCCCCCGCAAGGAGGGAGATCGCTGTCATCCCGGCTTTCGCCAATCGCCATCGTTGCAGGTGTTGAACCTACGGTGGATTTGCCAATCTCCCCCTTTGCGGGGGAGATGCCCGGCAGGGCAGAGGGGAGTGCTGTCCTGCCAGCGTCCGGCAAGGTTGTGCACGCACCAACGCTCGAAGGAATGGCATGACCTCGATCGCGAACGAGAATTCCTAGTCTTGCCCCTGTCAGGCAAATCCATACCCAAAAAAGCCATGGATTCGAAAACACCTTCCACAGTGCTCCAGCATAAATATAGTATTCTTATCGACATGAGAGAGTTGGAGTCGGCGATGAGCGGCCACCACATCACCATGATCGCTCGCGGCATGGATCGGCTTTCGCCGTCGCGTCAGTCGATGCCGACCACATCCGGCCCTGGAGGACCATTTTGCCATCCCACTGCTCTCAAAGGGCATTTTTGTGCTTTCGAGGGCACAAGGTCGGGCTAAAATGGCCACAGCGGCTTGAAAACGAAGCAAAATCAACGGTTCTCGGCTTGTACATCATGTCACTAGAATTTATGTGTCATGCGGGCTTGGACGCGGCGGCAACGCACGCCAGGCGTTTTGCAACCGATGGTTCCACGCCGTCGCATGACAGAGAAATTTTGATCTCATGCTCACGAAAAAGGGCAAGTACGGCCTCAAGGCGCTCGTCCATCTCGCGCAATTGCCGGCCGGGCAGCTTGCCTTCGTCAACGACATCGCCACCGGCAACAACATCCCGAAGAAATTTCTCGACGCCATCCTGGGCGAGTTGCGCAATGCCGGCTTCGTCCAGAGCCGCAAGGGCAAGGATGGCGGCTATCGCCTGGCGCGCCCCGCCGACGAGATCAAGGTCGGCCATGTCGTGCGCGTCCTCGACGGTCCGCTGGCGCCGATCCCCTGCGCCAGCCGCACCCAGTACCAGCGCTGTGAAGATTGCAACGAGGCGACATGCCAAGTCCGACATCTGATGCTCGAGGTCCGGCAGGCGATCGCCGAGGTGCTCGATCAGCGCAGCCTCGCGGAAATGCGCGACATCGTCCTCGACGACCTATCGGTCGCGAAGCGCATCGACGACCTGCCGGTTGCGAGGGACATCGGCGATCTGCCGGTCGCGGTGAAGGTCCAGGCCTGACACTGGCGCTGCGCAGAGCGAAGGCATGCCTATGACCGGGCGCGCCAACTCCATCATCATTGTCGGCGGCGGCGCCAGCGGCGTCGTGCTGGCCGCGCATCTCCTGAAGTCGCCCAATCCCGACCTGCGCGTCACGCTGATCGAAAGGCGCCCGCATTTCGGCCAGGGCATCGCCTATTCGACGCTGCTCTCGGCGCATGTCTTGAATGTTAGCGCCGCCGGCATGAGCGCCTATGCCGACGATCCCGGCAATTTCTGGCGCTGGCTGCAGGAGCGCGGCCTGGCAACGGCCGAGCAGGCGCCCTTCTATGCGCCGCGCAGCATCTATGCCCGTTACCTCGGCGAATTGCTCGACGAGCTGCAGGCGCGCGAAAAGCAGACCGGGCGGCTTCGGCTGATCCGCGAGGAAAGCCTCTCGATCACGCCCACCGCATCCGGTGTCGAAGTGGCGCTGGCCAACGGCACCAGCGTCGTTGCGCATCTCGCCGTGCTGGCCACCGGCCACGACGAGGAGCCGGCGCAAGGCCATGCCATCAGGATGGGATCGGAAGCCGACACAGCACTTCCCCCCGACGCCGGCGTCATGGTGCTGGGCACCGGCCTGAGCATGGTCGATGCCTTCTTGGCGCTGGAACAGCGCGGCCATCGCGGCGATATCATAGCTGTGTCGCGGCGCGGCCTGCTGCCCTCGCCGCATCGTAAGGGCAATCCGATCAAGCTCGACGTCGCCGACATTCCGCTCGGCACGCAGCTCTCCTATTTCGTCGGCTGGTTCCGCGACCTGATCAAGGAAAACCAGAAGGCCGGCATCGACTGGCGCGACGTCGTCGACGGCCTGCGGCCGTTCAACCAGAAGATCTGGCAGAACTGGCCGGCTTCCGCCAAGCGCCGCTTCGTCGAGCACACCAAGGCCTGGTGGGACATCCACCGCCATCGCATGGCGCCCGAGGTCTACGCCCGCGTCACCGAAGCCGTGCGGTCCGGCCGCATCCGCCTGGTCGCCGGCCGCGTCGTCGACATCGCGCGCAACGGCGAATTCACCGTCCAGGTCCAGTCGCGCCACACGCAGCGCCTCGAGACCTTCGAGGTCGCCCGCATCTACGATTGCTCTGGTATCGTCAGGGACATCTCGACCTCGTCGAACAGCGTCGTGCGCTCGCTGGTCGACCGCGGCCTAGCACGGCCGGATCCGCTGCGCATCGGCCTCGATGTATCGGCCAAATGCGAGATCATCGCCGGCGACGGAACCGTCTCGGCCAAGATCCTCGCCGTCGGCCCGCTGACGCGCGGCACCTTCTTCGAGATCGACGCCATTCCGGATATCCGCGTGCAGTGTGCGAGGCTGAGCAAGCAGTTGTTGGGTTGAAGCAGGACCTTTGATGCCGGCGGGACAGCACCCCCCTCTGTCCTGCCGGACATCTCCCCCGCAGGGAGGGAGATTGGCAGCTTCGCCTGATGCACCCTCTTCTTCGACGTTGGAGATTGGCGAAACCGGCGGCGACATCCGATCTCCCCCCTTGCGGGGGAGATGGCCGGCAGGCCAGAGGGGGGTGTGACGGAGTGCTGCGGTAGCGTTTTGTTTGAGACCACAGCCACAACCCGGAATTTCATTCCGCATCTGGCCGGTTGATTGGCACGATCTATCTTCTTTCCGACTGCAAAGGGCTGGAAAAGAGGATACGCTGCCGCTCTGCCTTGAGGCGGTCGCTTGGTCATGGAGCATCGATATGAGCGAGCACGAGATCGCCGCAGCCGACGAATTGTCCCGCCTGCGTCCGCCCTATGCGTCGGTTCTCGACCTGATCGGCCAGACGCCGGTGGTCGAGCTGACCAAATTCGACACCGGCAAGTGCCGGCTGTTCATCAAGCTCGAAAGCCAGAACCCCGGCGGCTCGATCAAGGACCGCATCGCGCTGTCGATGATCGCCGCGGCTGAAAAGCAGGGCAGGCTCAGGCGTGGCGGCACCATTGTCGAGGCGACCGCCGGCAACACCGGCCTCGGCCTCGCCCAGGTCGGCATCCCCAAGGGCTACCGCATCGTGCTGGTTGTGCCCGACAAGATGTCGCGCGAAAAGATCCAGCATCTGCGCGCGCTCGGCGCCGAGGTGCGCATGACACGCTCCGATGTCGGCAAGGGCCATGCCGAATATTACCAGGACATGGCCGAGAAGATCGCGGCGGAAACGCCCGGCGCCTTCTATGCCAACCAGTTCGCCAACCCGGCCAATCCGCTGGCGCATGAAACCACCACCGGCCCGGAGATTTTCTCGCAGCTCGACGGCGATGTCGACGCCGTGGTCGTCGGCGTCGGCTCGGGCGGCACGCTGACCGGGCTCGGCCGCTACTTCGCGAAAGTGTCGCCGAAGACCGAAATGGTGCTGGCCGATCCGGTCGGCTCGGTGCTGGCGCCGCTGATCAAGACCGGCAAGATGGAAGAGGCTGGCAGCTGGACGGTGGAAGGCATCGGCGAGGATTTCGTGCCGCCCAATGCCGATCTGTCGCTGGTCAAGAAGGCCTATTCCATCCCCGACAAGCAGAGCATGCTGGCGGTCCGCGACCTCTTGTCGAAGGAAGGTATCCTCGCCGGTTCGTCCTCAGGCACGCTTTTGTCCGCCGCGCTGCGCTATTGCCGCGAGCAGACGGTGCCGAAACGCGTCGTCACCTTCGTCTGCGACAGCGGCAACAAGTATCTGTCGAAAGTGTTCGACGATTTCTGGCTGGCCGAGCAGGGGCTGGCTGAGCACGAGCAGCATGGCGATCTGCGCGATCTGGTGATGCGCTCGCACCGCACCGGCGACACCGTCTATGTCGGCCCGGACGAAAGCCTGCTCAACGCCTATGGCCGCATGCGCCGTTCCGATGTCTCGCAGCTGCCGGTGCTCGACAATGGCAAGCTCGTCGGCATCGTCGACGAAAGCGACATCCTGGCCAAGGTCGACGGCCCCTATGACGGCCGCTGGGAGCGCTTCAACGGCCCGGTGCGCACGGCCATGACCTCCAATCTGCACACGCTGCAGGCCAGCCAGACGCTGGATGCGCTGCTGCCGGTGTTCGACCGCAACGAGGTCGCCATCATCTTCGACGGCGACGAATTCGTCGGCCTGATTACCCGCATCGACCTGATCAACCATTTGAGGCGCGCACGATGACCAGCAGCACACCGCCAGCCGGAAAAAACCGCCTGGCCTTCTCGACGCGCACCATCCATGGCGGCCAGAGCCACGACCCGCTGACCGGCGCGGTGATGGTGCCGATCTACGCCACCTCGACCTTTGCCCAGCAGTCGCCCGGCGTGCACAAGGGCTTTGAATATGCCCGCAGCCAGAACCCGACGCGCTTTGCCTTCGAGCGCGCGGTGGCCGATCTCGAAAGCGGCTCGGCCGCTTTCGCCTTCGCGTCCGGCCTCGCGTCGATCGCCACCGTTCTGGAGCTGCTCGATTCCGGCGCCCACATCGTCGCCACCGACGACATTTATGGCGGCTCGTTCCGGCTGATGGAGCGGGTGCGCAAACGCTCGGCCAACCTGCAGGTCTCGTTCGTCGACTTCACCGACCTCGCTGCCGTCGAGGCGGCGATCCGGCCCGAGACGAAAATGCTGTGGGTCGAGACGCCAACCAACCCGCTGCTGCGCATCGTCGACCTCGAAGGCGTTGCGGCACTCGCCAAGCACAAGGGGTTGCTCACGGTCGCCGACAACACGTTTTGCAGTCCCTATATTCAGCGGCCGCTGGAGCTCGGCATCGATATCGTGGTGCATTCGACGACGAAATATCTCAACGGCCATTCCGATATGGTCGGCGGCGTCGCCGTGGTCGGCGACAACAAGGAGCTCGCCACCCAGCTGAAATTCCTGCAGAACGCCATCGGCGCCATTTCGGGTCCGTTCGACAGCTTTCTGGCGCTGCGCGGGCTGAAGACGCTGGCGCTCAGGATGGAGCGTCATTCCGCCAATGGCCTCAAGATCGCGCAATGGCTGGAAGCGCGCCGCGACGTCCGCCGCGTCATCTATCCCGGCCTCGCCAGCCACCCGCAGCACGCCGTCGCCGTCCAGCAGATGCACGCCTTCGGCGGCATGATCACAGCCGTGCTCGACCGTGACCTTGCCGGCACCAAAAAGTTCCTCGAACGCACGCAACTGTTCACGCTCGCCGAAAGCCTCGGCGGGGTGGAAAGCCTGATCGAGCATCCGGCGCTGATGACGCATGGGTCCATTCCGGCCGAGAAGCGGGCCGAGATCGGCATATCGGATTCGCTGGTAAGATTGTCGGCGGGGATCGAGGATGGCGACGATCTGATCGCGGATCTGGATCAGGCGCTGGGGGGATAGGCAGCGATCCTTCACACCCCCCTCTGTCCTGCCGGACATCTCCCCCTCTAGTGGGGAGATCAGATGTCACTTCCGCTTTCGCTAATCTCGAACGTTGCAAGACGAGCGGCGCCATCGAAGCTGCCAATCTCCCTCCTTGCGGGGGAGATGGCCGGCAGGCCAGAGGGGGGTGCTGTCCCGCCGACGTCGGACCGATCTCTTCGCCGCGACAACGGTCAACGGCAAACCGCGCTTCGCGCATCGTTCAGCCAAGCCCCGTTGACCCCGAACCCCATCTGCCCGAAGTGTAGCGCCCCATGGCTACACACGCCCCACCCAAACCCACCGACACCCCGCTCACCTTCGCGGTGCTGGTGTTTCCCGGCTTTCCGATGATGGCGTTCAGCTCGGTCATCGAGCCGCTGCGTGCCGCCAATGTCCTGGCGAAAAGAGAATGCTATCGCTGGATCATCGTCGGCGGCACGAAAGGCGCGGTCGAGGCGTCGAACGGCGTCGTTATCCAGCCGGGTTTTTACGCCGAGGATGCGCCGAAGGTCGATCGCATCGTTGTCTGCTCGGGCGGCGATGCCGATCATCTCGTCGCCGAGGACGCAGCACACTGGATCCGCAAGAGCCTGCGCAACGGCGCCCATATCGGCGCGGTGGCCGATGCCGCGTTCTTCCTCGCCCGCGCTGGCCTGCTCGACGGCCATGCCTGCACCTTGCACTGGACCAGCCAGGCCGCCTTCACCGAAGCCTTCCCCAACATCGAGCTTAGGCGCGACCTCTATGTCATCGACCGCAAGCGCTTCACCTCGGCCGGCGGCGTCGGCAGCCTCGACATGATGCTGGAGATCATCACCCGCGACTACGGCGCCGAGCTTGCGGCCGGCGTCGCCGAATGGTTCGTGCACAGCCAGCTGCGCTCCAGCATCGACCGCAAGATGATGCCGCTGCGGCTGCGCACCGGCGTTCAGAACGAACTGGTGCTGTCGGCCATCGCCATCATGGAGGACGCGGTCGAGGAGCGGCTCGGCATGGCCGAGCTGACCGCGAAGCTCGGCGTCTCCTCCGACAAGCTCGAACGCTCCTTCCGCTCCGAACTCGCCATCTCGCCCAATGGCTATTACCGGCGCCTGAGGCTGAAACGCGCCGCCGACCTTTTGGCGCATTCGACGCTCGCCGTGCGCGACGTGGCGCTGGCCTGCGGCTTCGCCTCGATGTCGAGCTTTGCCCGGGCGTTTCGCGAGGAGCACGGGCATCCGCCGAGATTGGCGAGGAGGCATTAGGGGACTTGCTAATCGCGCCGCGACGAGTTCCGTCACACCCCCTCTGTCCTGCCGGACATCTCCCCCGCAAGGGGGGAGATTGACTGCACCTCCGCTTTCGCCAATCTCGAATGTTGCAAGAAAAGCGGCGGGATCGAAGCTGCCAATCTCCCTCCTTGCGGGGGAGATGGCCGGCAGGCCAGAGGGGGGTGCTGTCCCGCCAGCGTTCCGCATCTGCCCGCGGCATCCCGCACAACAAACGCGGTTTTCCGCACAATCCCTCCGCCCCTCCTGCGTCATGCTCCGACCTCGCAACCCAGCCAAGGCCGTACCCCCATGAGCATCGTCGTATTCGACCCCGACAGCACCGAGGACGTGGACTTCAAGGACCGCATGCGCCACCCCGCTGCCGCCGATCCGGCCGGCGGTATGTGGCTGTCGGACACCGAGCCGTCCTTCATCGATGCCGATGCGCTGCGCAAGGGCCGGCTGGCGAAACTGCGCGGCTGGATGCGCGACGCCGGCTATGGCGGCGTGGTTCTGTTCGACCCCTACAACCAGCGCTATGCCACCGGCTCGCGCAACATGTTCGGCTATTTCCTGCGCAACTCGACCCGCTATTTCTTCATTCCGACCGACGGGCCGATCGTGCTGTTTGAGTACCCGCAGAGCTACCATGTCTCCATGGTGCTCGACACGATCGACGAGGCGCGTCCTTCCAAGCTGGTCTGGTCGTCGGTGTCGGGCCGCGACGACGAGACCGCCGGCCCCTTCGCCGACGAGATCACTGAGCTCTTGAAGCAGCATGGCGGCGGCTCGATGAAGCTCGGCCTCGATCGCTGCAGCCATCTGCAGGCGCTCGCCCTGGAAAAGCGCGGCTGCGAGGTCCGCGACTGCCAGGGCGAGATCCTGGCGGTGCGCGCCGTGAAGACGCCCGAGGAAGTCAAATGCCTGCAGGTGTCGATGGCCGGCGCCGAGGCTGCCGTCTACGCGGTGCGCGAGGCGATCAAGCCCGGCGTTTCCGAAAACGACCTGTTCGCCATCATGTATGGCGAGGTCATCCGCCAGGGCGGCGAGTTCATCGAGACCCGGCTGCTCACCTCCGGCCAGCGCACCAACCCCTGGTTCAACGAGGCCAGCGGCCGCAAGATCCGCCCCGGCGAACTGCTGGCGCTCGATACCGACACCATCGGCTGCTACGGCTATTATTCGGATTTCTCGCGCACCTTCCGCTGCGGACCGGGCAAGCCGACCCCCTACCAGAAGTCGCTCTACCGCATGGCGCACGACCAGGTTCAGCACAACATCGGGGTCGTCAGGCCCGGCATGGCGTTCCGCGAGATTGCCGAGAAGGCGTGGAAAATCCCCGACCGTTTCGTCGACCAGCGCTACACCTCGGTCATGCACGGCGTCGGCATGCATGGCGAAACGCCGTTCATTGCGCACGCCATGGATTACGAGACCTATGGCCGCGACGGCCATATCGTGCCAGGCATGGTGGTGAGCGTCGAAAGCTATATCGGCGAGAAAGGCGGCCGCGAGGGCGTCAAGCTGGAGGACGAGATCCTGATCACCGACACCGGCACCGAACTCCTGTCGCGCTTTCCCTATGAGGATGAGTTTCTGGAGAAGCAGGTTTGAGGGTGGCTTCGCACACCGGCGCCGGATCGCGAGCCTTTGCTGCCGTCGCGAGCCCCCACAACTTCGTCATCCTAGGGCGGAGCAAGGAGCGCAGCGACGCGGCGCAGACCCCTGGAGCTGCTTCGCAGCCCAAGGGATCCATGCCGGGACTCCAACGTGTCGCCACGGTCCAAATTCTGCTCCGCTGCACCATTCGATCAACGTCACGGCATGGATCCTCGGGTCTGCGCGTCCGCTTCGCTCCCGCTCCGCCCGTGGATGACGAAGTCGGGGGCGCTTCGGCCAATCACCACCGCTTGCGCCAGCACGGTAACGGACCGGCGCCGGCTCTTGGCCAAGCGGGACCCATGCATCAGGCATGCGCCGCATGAAAACCCCCATCGCCATCAAGCGCGGCACCGCAGCCGCGATCTTCATCGACCTGCAGGAAGAGCACCGGCAGGACAAGCGCTACCTGGTCGACGGCTTTGCCGGCATCCTCGCCAACGTCCAGCGCCTGCAGGCGGCGGCGCGGCAGCACCATGTGCCGCTCTACCACTGGGCCTACATCGTCGATCTCGACAAGCAGGACCGGCCGTTTCATCCGGTCGGTGAGGACGGCAAGTCGGCCTTTTCCGACAAGAGCGATCCGCTGACCGAGATCTGCCATGAGGTGGCGCCGGCCATGGGCGAGGCGCTGCTGGTCAAGGCCGAGGCCAGCGCCTTCCGCACCGGGCCGGCGGCGCGCGACATCAAATCCGCCGGCATCGAATGGTTGGTCGTATCAGGCGTCTGGACCGAGGCCTGTATCGACGCCTCGGTGAAAGACGCGGTGGCAAAGGGCTTTCGCGTGCTGCTGGTCAAGGATGCCTGTGGCAGCGGCAGTGCCGCCATGCACCAGACCGGCATCCTCAACCTCGCCAACCGGCTCTATGGTGGCGCCGTCACCGATACCGACGGCGCCTGCCGGCTGCTGGCCGGCGAGACCGTCACCGCCTGGCAGGTCGAAGGCTCGGTGCCGCTGCGCTTCTCCTTCGACAACGCGGCCGCGCTCTACGCCGATCTATGACTGTCGAAAGCATGACCAGGGGCCCCTACGAAACCCGACTCGATCCGGCCCTGTGGGCTTACATCGACGCGGTCAACGCCTGGTATCCGCCCGAAATCCTCGGCCTGCCGATCGACAAACAGCGCGCCGTCTATGACAGGATGAGCCGGGCCTTCCACCAGGGCCGCCCGGCAGGCGTCAAGGCCAGCGACGGTGTGATCGCCGCCGCCGGCCGCGACATCCCGGTCCGGCGTTACCAACTCGCCGGCAGTGCCGCGAAGGCGATGGTGATCTACTACCACGGCGGCGGCTTCATCCTCGGCGGGCTCGAAAGCCATGACGACATCTGCGCCGAGCTCTGCGCCGGCACCGGCTCCGACGTGCTGTCGGTCGACTACCGGCTGGCCCCGGAGCATCTTCACCCCGCCGCCTTCGACGATGCGGTGGCCGCCTTCGAATGGGCAGCGGCAATTACCGATCTGCCGCTGGTGCTGTGCGGCGAAAGCGCTGGCGGCAATCTCGCCGCCGCGGTGGCGCAGGCGACGCGCCGCCATATCAGAGCTGCGGTCGGCCAGGTGCTGATCTATCCCGAACTCGGCGGCGACGAGAGCGCCGGCTCCTATGTCGAGCACGCCGAGGCGCCGCTGCTGTCAGTGGCCGACGTCGTCTTCTACCGCGACGTCCGCTCGACCAGGCGCCAATCGCCGGATGCTCCGACCTTCTCGCCGCTGCGCGACACCGACTTCTCCAGCCTGCCGCCGACGGTCATCGTCACGGCGCAATGCGACCCGCTGTCGTCGGATGGCGAGACCTACCGCGACCGTATTGTGGCTGCCGGCGGCAAGGCGTGGTGGCACGAGGAGCCGAGGCTGGTGCACAGCTTCCTGCGCGCGCGCAGCACGGTGCCGGCGGCGGCGGAAGCGTTTGCGCGGATCGTGGCGGCGGTTGCCGCGCTGGGCAGGGGTGACTGGCCGTATTGAGTGGCTGAGGAAGGAAGGCGCCGGCGGTGGGGCGCCAATCTCCCCCCTTGCGGGGGAGATGTCCGGCAGGACAGAGGGAGGTGCTGTCCCGCTGACCTTTCAGCTAATCAGCTAAGTCCAGCCGCGCTCTCAGGCCGATTTTAAATGATCTGGGGATCGAAGGTCGGCGATCCTTCACACCCCCCTCTGTCCTGCCGGACATCTCCCCCGCAAGGGGGGAGATTGGCTGTCACGTCACCCTTCGCCAATTTTCGAAGGGGGAGGCCCCCGCTTGGCACCCTGCGGAACCCCGCACAATCACTGCGGATTCCCGAACACTTCCCGGCGTCACCCCGCTCTATCATTCCCCTCAGGCAATGGCGTCCCGGCGGTCGCGTCCGCCCCCGCGTCTGTCGATCGGCCGGGGCGATTTTTCTGTGCATGCCGTTGTCCCAAAACCGCTGGGCACTTTTGGGCGGCATGCATCAACAACAGGGGAACGACGATGAAATTCATGCTGACCGACCGCAAATTGCACCCGCAAGCCAAGCCCGTCGCCGACGATTTCAGGACCGGCGGCATCAACCGTCGCGAATATCTCGCTTTGATGGCCGGCCTCGGCGTCAGCGCCGCCGGCGCGCTGGCGCTGGGCGGGCTGAGCACCACCCCTGCCCGCGCGGCGGAACCGAAGAAGGGCGGCGTCTTGCGCGTCGCCATGAACGTCAAGGGCTTCAAGGACCCGCGCACCTTCGACGGCGTGGAGATGTCGAATGTCGCCCGCCACTGCAACGAATATCTGGTGCGCTGGAACACCGACTTCTCCTTCGAGCCCTGGCTGCTCGAAAGTTGGGAGGCGAGCGACGACGCCAGGACCCTCACCCTGCATGTGCGCAAGGGCATTTCCTGGTCGAATGGCGATGCCTTCAACGCCGACGATGTCATTCACAACCTCACCCGCTGGTGCGACGCCTCGGTGCCCGGCAATTCGGTCGCAGCGCGCATGGGCGCGCTGGTCAATGCCGACACCAAGAAGGTCGTCGACGGCGGCATCGAAAAGGTCGACGACTTCACCATCAAGCTCAACCTGCCCAAGTCAGACATTTCGCTGATCGCCGGCATGGCCGATTATCCCGCGCTGATCATGCACCGCTCCTATGAGGGCGACGGCGACCCGCTGAAGGCGCTGGCCATCACCACCGGCCCCTGCGAGCTGGTCAGCTGGGATGCCGAGACCGGCGCCGAGGTGAAGCGCAAGGATAAGCCATGGTGGAAGGGCGAATTCCACCTCGACGGCATCAAATGGGTCGACTACGGCTCCGACCCCAACGCCATGCTGTCGGCCTTCGAATCCGGCGAGATCGACACCGACCACGAGACCGCCTCCGATGCCGTCTCGCAGACCGAGCAGATGGGGCTGATGAATTCCGAGATCGCCACCGGCTCGACCATCGTCGCCCGCTTCAATGTCGCCAATGCGCCCTATGACGACGTCAAGGTGCGCCGCGCCGCCCAGCTCGCCGTCGACAATTCCGCCGTGCTGACGCTCGGCCTCGGCGGCCGCGGCAAGCCCGCCGACAACCACCATGTCGGCCCCATGCATCCCGAATATGCCGATATCGGCCCGGCCAGGCGCGACGTCGACCAGTCGAAGAAGCTGCTCGCCGAAGCCGGTAAGGCCGACCACGAATTCGAGCTCATCTCCGTCGATGTCGAATGGCAAAAGAGCACCGGCGATGCCATCGGCGCGCAGATGCGCGAGGCCGGCCTCAAGATCAAGCGCACCGTGCTGCCGGCCGCCACCTTCTGGAACGACTGGAGCAAATACCCCTTCTCCTGCACCGAATGGCTCGGCCGCCCGCTCGGCGTCCAGGTGCTGGCGTTGGCGTATAAATCGGGCGCCGCCTGGAACGAGAGCGCCTACGCCAATCCGGAGTTCGACACGCTGCTCGACAAGGCGCTGGCGACGCCCGACGCCAAGGCCCGCAAGGAGATCATGGGCAAGATCGAGCAGAATTTGCGCGACTCAGGCATCATCATCCAACCCTACTGGCGCTCGGTCTACCGGACGTACCGCAAAGGCGTCGAAGGTTGCGAACAGCACCAGGCGCTCGAGCAGCATTTTGAGAAGGTTTGGATTGAGAGTTGAGGCTTTCCATCCTTGGGTTCCTCGCCCCCACGGGAGTGGGGGAGAGGTGGGCCGGCGAAGCCGGGACGGAGCGGGGGACGCCCTTCGCGAAACCAAAACCGTATCAAGAATGAGAGCTGGCTGACACGACAGCAACCCTTGAGAAACTACCTCCCAACGCCGCGCTGGCCCCTCTCCGTCCCGGCTTCGCCGGGCCACCTTGTATCTACACGAGAGAGATTTCGTGGGATTAGAGCGATTGAGCCAAGGTCCGGGCGGCCGCCCGGACCTTGGCTTGG
>NZ_JAMYPL010000043.1:0-27017 GCF_040320355.1 Mesorhizobium sp. M0715
CCAGCCAGCATCTTGAATCACAAACATCCGGCTTTGGGAATCCTACGATTCTCTCAAAATAGGAATCGCTCTAGGATCCATGCCGTGACATTCGCCTTAGAATGCAACGGATCAGAATGGCGCTTGTCCCCGCGCCTGTGCTCGCTACGCTAAAACCATGACCGGTTATGTCTACATGACTGCGAGCCAGGAAGGTGGCACCCTCTATATCGGTGTCACCAACGACCTCGGTCGCCGCATGCCGGAGCACAAGTCGGGCCAAGGCTCTAATTTCACCAGCCGCTACGGTGTTCAGCGGTTGGTCTGGTACGAGGAGTTTTTCGACATCACCGATGCGATCCAACGTGAGAAGTCCCTGAAGCGCTGGCCGCGCCAATGGAAGATCGAATTGATCGAAAAGGCCAATCCAGAGTGGTTCGAGCTGTTTCGCGGGACGGGGTGGTAACGCTCGGTTTCTTGCACCGCCGGAACATATCATCACCGTCACGGCATGGATCCTAGGGTCTGCGCCGCGTCGCTTCGCTCCTTGCTTCGCCCTAGGATGACGAAGTTATGGGGGTCCGCTGCCAATCTTGAGGGTCGGCCCTTCCAGCCTTGCCGCCATCGCTTCTCTAACTGCCAGCAGCAACCTTCAGCCACAACGCCTTCTCACCCAACGTCCCGACCATGCCGGCGTGCGCGGCGCGTTCGGCTTCGGTGAGGCGGGGCCGCAGGGGTGCCGGGCGCTGGCTGATGATGATCTCGATCTGGCGGACATTTTCGCCTTGCGCCGGCGCGGTGGCGCTGTCGAGGATAAGGGCCGCCTGCTTGCCGCCGATCAGCTCGATATAGACCTCGGCCAGCAATTCGGAATCGAGCAGGGCGCCGTGCTTGGTGCGCCTGGTGTTGTCGATGCCGTAACGCCGGCAGAGCGCGTCAAGCGAATTGGGCCCCATCGGGTGCTTGCGGCGCGCCAGCGCCAGCGTATCGACGACGAGGCCGTTGTCGATGACGGGATGACCGAGCCGGCCGAATTCAACGTTCAGGAAGCCGATGTCGAAGGTTGCGTTGTGGGCGACCAGCTTGGCGCCGTCGGTGAAGTCCAGCCATTCCTGCACAATCTCGGCAAAGGTCGGCTTGCCCGCGAGGTCCGCCGCGCTGATGCCGTGCACCGCCTGTGCCTCGGCATGGATCGCGCGCCCTTGCGGGTTGATGTAGTGGTGGAAGGTCTTTCCGGTCGGGAAGCGGTTGATCAACTCGACGCCGCCAAGCTCGATCACGCGGTCGTCGCGCGAATCGAGGCCGGTGGTTTCCGTGTCGAAGATGATCTCACGCATCGAATCAGTCGCTCCAAAGGAGCAGAATCATGAGACCGGAACAAAATGGCAATGGGAAACGAGCTGATCAGGGCAATCACTACAGGTTTGCGCTGCCCCTCATCGCCCTGCCGGGCACTTCTCCCCCTATAGTGACGGGGAGAAGGACGCCTTCGCAAAGGATTTCGCCAATCTCCTGCGTTTGCAAGAGAGTAGCCGAGGTCGCGGCCAGCTCCTTCTCCCCGTCACTACACGGGGAGAAGATGATGCCGGCAGGCAGATGAGGGACGGCGCTGACGTTGACAGACGGCAGCCAGTGTCAATGGCCCGGCTTGCCGACCCCGATCAGTTCCGCAATGATCGCATTCACCTGATCCCGCGCGGCGTCCAGCCCCTGGCCGGTGTCGACGATGAAATCGGCCTGACGCCGCTTTTCCGCATCCGGCACCTGCTTAGTCAGGATCGACGCCAGCTTTTCCTCCGTCATGCCGGGCCGCGCCAGCACGCGGGCGCGCTGGGTCTCGGCCGACGCAGTGACGACGACGACCTTGTCGACGCGGTTGCGGCCGCCGGTTTCGAACAGCAGGGGAATATCGAGGACGGCGATCGGCGCGCCTGATCTACGATGCCTGGCCAGAAAGGCATCGGCGTCGGCGCGCACCAGCGGATGGATGATGGCCTCGAGCCGCTTCAGCCCGGCGGCGTCGCCGAGCACGCGCGCGCCAAGTTTTGTCCGGTCGACCACCCCGGCAGATGTGGTGCCCGGAAACGCCGCCTCGACCAAAGGGGCTGCCTTGCCGGCATAGAGGCGATGCACCGTCTCGTCGGAATCATGGACCGGCACGCCGGCGTCAGCGAACATCCTGGCCGTGGTCGACTTGCCCATGCCGATCGAGCCTGTGAGGCCGAGCACGATCATGGTTTTGGTACCAGATCGGCAACAATGAACGCCCGGAGTTCGGCCGTCACCCGCGGCCTGACACCGAACCATCGTTCGAAGCCGGGCACGGCCTGATGCAGCAGCATGCCGAGGCCGTCGACCGTCTTCAGCTTTCGCGCGCGGGCGGCCGCGAGCAGCGGCGTCTCCAGCGGCACATAGACGATGTCGGTGACGATGGCATGGTCGGGCAGCCGGGCGGGATCGGCCGACAGGCCTTCATTGCCATGCATGCCGAGCGCCGTGGTGTTGACCAGCAGGCCGGCATCGCCGAGCAGTTCATCCGTAGCCGCCATGCCATGCGCCGACACGCCGGCGCCGAAACGATCGCGCAGTTCTATAGCCCGGGAGAGCGTACGGTTGACGATGCGGATGTCGGTCACGCCGCGCTCCTTCAGCGCATGGATGACGGCGCGCGACGCGCCGCCGGCGCCAAGCACGACCGCCGGGCCCTTGCTCGCCCAGCCCGGCGCATGATCGTCGAGGTTGGCGGCAAAGCCGTGACCGTCGGTGTTGCCGCCCCACAGGACGCCATCCTCGAACCACAGCGTGTTGACGGCGCCGATTTCTTGCGCCGCCTGGTCGCGGCGTTCGGCCAATGCGAAAGCCGCTTCCTTGTGCGGGATGGTGATGTTGCCGCCGCGGTAGTCGTTTGCCTGCAGCGTTTTCACGAACGCGCCAAAATCCTGCGGCGCGACATCGATGGCCTGGTAGCTCCCGTCGATGCCATGTTTGGCCAGCCAGTGGCCATGGATCTTCGGCGAGCGCGAATGCTTGACCGGATGGCCGGTGACGAAGGCCTTCTTTGACACCTCAGCCATCGATCGCTCCCAGGTCACGCAGTTCGGCGAGCAGCGGCAACAGCGGCAAGCCGACAATCGTGAAATGGTCGCCTTCGATTTTCTCGAACAATTGAATGCCTTCGCCTTCTACCTGGTAGGCGCCGACGCTGGACAGCGCCTTGGCGCCGACGCGGGCGAGATGGCGGCCGATGAAGGCCGGGTCAAGCTTGCGCATGGTCATCGAAGCGATGCCGACATGCCGCCACAAAACCCTGCCGTTGCGGACCAGAACAGCGGCGCTGTTGAGCTGGTGGGTCCTGCCCGACAACGCCAGCAAATGACGGCGGGCGCCTTCCATGTCGACCGGCTTGTGGAACACCTCGTCGCCGAGCGACAGCGTCTGGTCGCAGCCCAGAACCAGGGCGCCCGGCCTGCGCTCGCTGACTTCGGTGGCCTTGGCCTCGGCCAGCACCAGGGCGACGTCCTCGGGCGAGACGCCGCTACCCTGCAAAGGCGACTCGAGCGCGCGCTCGTCGACTTCAGCCGGCACCGCCTCGACATCGACGCCGGCATTGACGAGCATCGCCTTGCGGAACGGGCTGCCCGAAGCGAGGATGATTTTCTCAGTCATGATTTTTCGCCTGATCAATTGTCTAACCGTTGTTGAGATTCTGGCTCCAACAGAAAACCGCTGCACCTTCGACCACCGTCACGGCATGGATCCTAGGGTCTTCGCGACGTCGCTTCGCTCCTGCTCCGCCCTAGGATGACGAAGGCGTGGTGGCTTTTTGGCCAATCGCGGATGTCGGGCCTGGCACCTGCGCCGTCAAAGTGCAGTTGGTGGCAATCGCAAACCTTCGAAATTGGCCGAGACAATCCTCCCTTCGTCATCCTAGGGCGAAGCAAGGAGCGAAGCGACGCGGCGCAGACCCTAGGATCCATGCCGTGACCTTCGAACTTCGCGGCGTCGAAATAGCCGGGCAAAACCTCACCCGGCTGCTGGCCTCATTTATCTCGACTTCCCCCGCAGGGCAACGATCGCCGCCGCCGTTTCCTCGATCGAGCGGCGGCTGACGTCGATCATCGGCCAGCCATGGCGCGTGCAGATCTTGCGGGCATAGGCGAGCTCTTCGCTGATCGCCGCGCGGTCGACATAATCCGATGCCTCATACGAGCTGCTGTTGCCGAGGATGCGGTTTTGCCGGACATGCGAGATGCGTTCGGCGGTGGCGATCAGCCCGACGATCAGGGGCTTGCTGGCGGCAACCAGGCTTTCCGGCACCGGCACGCCAAGCACGATCGGGATGTTGGCGGTCTTGATGCCGCGGTTGGCGAGATAGATGCTGGTCGGCGTCTTCGACGTGCGAGAAATGCCGATCAGCACCACATCGGCATCGTCCATATTGAGCGGCAACTGGCCGTCATCATGGTCCATGGTGAAATTGAGCGCGTCGATGCGGCGGAAATATTCGGCGTCGAGGACATGCTGGGCGCCGACGCGGCGGCCGGCCGGGGTGCCTAGATAGGACTGGAACACGGTCAGCACCGGCTCCAGCACCGACACGCAGGGCAGACCCATGGCCGCGCAGCGCTCGTCGATGCCGCGCGCCAGCTTCTGGTCGACGACCGTATAGAGGATGATGCCCGGTTCCTCCTCGATGTCCTCGAACACCTTTGCCACCTGCTTTTCGGTGCGGATCAGCGGATAGATATGCTCGATGGCGCGCGCGTCCTTGTACTGCGCCGAAGCTGCCCGGCCGGCGGCAAGCAGCGTTTCGCCGGTCGCGTCGGAAATCAGGTGCAGGTGGAAGAAGCTCTGGGGTTTGTTCACAGGGGTCACCTGGGGCTGTGGGCTTCTGTGGATAAAGCGGGATGAAAAGACGGGCCTGTCGGAGGCGACTGTATCAGATGGCAGTTTGTCCACAATTCGATGCGCTGTCAGCTTCGTCGGGCGACTGGGGACAAGTTTGGGGACGGCTTTTTTCGACAACGGTCCGTCCACAGGACCCGCCTTTCACCGCTGTGCCTAACACTTTGACTCGATTGATCGATTCGGAGCTATCCCCAGAACCCTACATCTGGGAAAAAGAAGCACGCGACAATATGTTGGCTGGTGTTTTCCGGGGCAAAGCGGGACAGGTGACAACCACCAGAACCAACAGACTCTTAGAATCAGAAGAATCTTAGATATAAGAATCTTTGATTATAGAAGAGGCTGGGAGAAGCGAGCGCCCGATGCCCCAGAACCGGATCATGATGGATGTCCTGAAGGGCAAGGCTCATTTTCCGCCTCCGCTCTGGATGATGCGTCAGGCCGGGCGCTATCTGCCGGAGTATCGGGAGACACGCAGGCGAGCAGGCTCGTTCCTGGACCTCTGCTACGATCCCGACCTTGCGGTCGAAGTGACCTTGCAGCCGATCGAGCGTTTTGGTTTCGATGCCTCGATCCTGTTTTCCGATATCCTTGTAGTTCCGCATGCGCTTGGCCGTGACGTGCGCTTCGAAGAGGGCAGAGGGCCGTTGCTGACGCCGATCACCGCGCCGGAGATTTTGGCTCTGGAAGGCAAGGTGTTTCACGTGAATCTCGAACCGGTCTACGAGACGGTTCGCCGGTTGCGGGCCAAACTGCCCGAAGAGACAACCCTGATCGGCTTCTGCGGCGCGCCTTGGACGGTGGCGACCTACATGATCGCTGGCCATGGCACACCCGACCAGGCGCCGGCGCGGCTTTTTGCCTATCGCGAGCCGGTGGCCTTTCAACGATTGCTGAAGGTGCTTGCCGAACATTCGGCCGCCTATCTCATCCGCCAGATCGAGGCGGGCGCGGATGTGGTGCAGATATTCGATTCCTGGTCCGGCGTGCTGGACGATGAAACTTTCGACCTGTTCTGCGTTCAGCCGATGGCCGAGATCGTTGGCCGGGTGCGGGCGGTTCATCCCGATGTTCCGATCATCGGTTTTCCCAAGGGCGCCGGTTCGCGTTACCGGACCTATCGGCAAAAGACCGGCGTAACGGCGCTGGGGATCGACTGGACGGTGCCCCTGATCGCGGCGAAGGAATTGCAGCGCTCGGGTGCGGTTCAGGGCAATCTCGATCCCTTGCGGCTCGTGGCTGGCGGCAAGGCGCTGTCGGATGGCGTCGAGGCGATCCTGAGAGCGCTGGGAGACGGGCCGCTGATCTTCAACCTCGGCCACGGCATCACGCCGGAGACGCCGATCGCCCATGTCGAGGCGATGGTGAAACAGGTGCGGAGCGCGACACGCTGATGGCTCAGATGAACAACACGAACAGCACCGGCCGGGCGATGATGCGCATGAGTATCGCGGTGCTGGTCGTTCTCACCGCGCTTTTGTATTTGGCGGCACCCGACAGCTTCTATCCCTGGGCCAAGGCGATCCATATCCTCGCCGTCATCTCATGGATGGCCGGCATGCTCTATCTGCCGCGGCTGCTGGTCTATCACGCCGATGCCGAGAAGGGCTCGGTGCAGTCAGAAACCTTCAAGGTGATGGAGCGGCGCCTGCTGCGGGGCATCATCAACCCGGCGATGATCGTCACCTGGGTGTTCGGCCTGTGGCTCGCCTGGAAGGGTTTTGGTTTCCAGGGCGGCTGGCTGCACGCCAAGATCGGAGCGGTGCTTTTGCTGTCGGCCATGCATGGCTATCTCTCGGGCGCGGTGCGCAAATTCGCCGAGGACCGCAATGAAAAACCGGCCAGGCACTGGCGAATGGTCAACGAGATCCCCACATTGCTGATGATCGCAATCGTCATCCTGGTGGTGGTCAAGCCGTTCTGATGCATGTCGATCAAAACGGCCAGGAGCCAGCGACAGGCATTGATGCGTTTTAAGCCTTCATAGGCCACGCAAAACGCAGCTTGCTCTTTCACCCGACCGACGATAAAAGACGGGTCTTCCTTCCCGTCATGCGCCGCCCCTCGTTGTTTTCGGCCGCGCCCGGCATTTGTCGCATCCCGCCGATATTTTCCCAAAGCCTACCCAGACTCCATCTATTCCCAGACTCAATCTACCAAGGTCCGTCTATGCAAGAAATGAAACTCGCCGAGTTCAAGAACAAGAAACCGCCAGAGCTGATCGCTTATGCCGAATCGCTCGAGGTCGAAAACGCCAGCGTCATGCGCAAGCAGGAGCTGATGTTTGCGATCCTGAAGAAGCTGGCCGCCCAGGAGATCGAGATCATCGGTGATGGCGTGGTCGAGGTGCTGCAGGACGGTTTCGGCTTCCTGCGCTCCGCCAACGCCAATTATCTGCCAGGTCCCGACGACATCTATATTTCGCCGTCGCAGATCCGGCGCTTTTCGCTGAAGACCGGCGATACCGTCGAAGGGCCGATCCGCAGCCCGAAAGAGGGCGAGCGCTATTTCGCGCTGCTCAAGGTCAACACCATCAATTTCGACGATCCCGAGAAGATCCGTCACAAGATCCACTTCGACAATCTGACGCCGCTCTATCCGACCAAGCGGCTGAAGATGGAAATCGAGAATGTGACCACCAAGGACATCTCGGCCCGCGTGATCGACCTGGTCGCGCCGATCGGCAAGGGACAGCGCGCTTTGATCAACGCGCAGCCGCGTACCGGCAAGACGGTTCTGATGCAGAACATCGCCCACTCGATCACCGCCAACCATCCGGAATGCTATCTGATCGTGCTTCTGATCGACGAGCGGCCGGAAGAAGTGACCGACATGCAGCGCTCGGTGAAGGGCGAGGTGATCTCCTCCACCTTCGACGAGCCGGCCGTGCGCCACGTGCAGGTCGCCGAAATGGTCATCGAGAAGGCCAAGCGCCTGGTCGAACATGGCCGCGATGTCGTCATCCTGCTCGATTCGATCACCCGCCTCGGCCGCGCCTACAACACCGTCGTGCCGTCATCCGGCAAGGTGCTGACCGGTGGTGTCGACGCCAACGCCCTGCAGCGGCCGAAGCGCTTCTTCGGCGCCGCCCGCAACATCGAGGAAGGCGGCTCGCTGACCATCATCGCCACCGCGCTGATCGATACCGGCAGCCGCATGGACGAAGTCATCTTCGAAGAGTTCAAGGGCACCGGCAACTGCGAAATCCAGCTCGACCGCAAGGTGGCCGACAAGCGCATCTATCCGGCCATGGACATCTTGAAGTCCGGCACCCGCAAGGAAGACCTGCTGGTTTCCAAGCAGGATCTGCAGAAGATTTTTGTGCTGCGCCGCATCCTGGCGCCGATGGGAACCACCGACGCGATCGAGTTCCTGATCGATAAGCTCAAGCAGACCAAAACCAATGCGGATTTCTTCGATTCGATGAACACGTAAAGGTCAGGCCGAAATCATCCGGTCTGTGTATTGAAGCCCCATTCCGCGAAACCGGGATGGGGTTTTTCATTGTCCGGCGGCAGGTCGCTTTCCCGATATAGGGCGGCTGTATGTGGCGGCAGACGATTCTCCCTTCATGCAAAGCTCGTGTCTGCAAACTGGAAGCAGCGATGTGAAGAAGACAATCCCGACCCTGATCGGCTTTTCGGCCATCCTGACCTGGTCTTTCCTGGCGCTGCTTTCGACCGCCGCTGGCCCGATCCCGCCGTTTCAGCTGGCAGCCATGACCTTCCTGCTCGGAGGGCTGGTCGGCGCCGGCAGCTGGATCTTCCGCCCAGGCGCGATCCGATCGCTGCGGCAGCCATGGCCGGTCTGGGCGATCGGCACGGCGGGACTGTGCATCTACCACTGCGCCTATTTCTTTGCGATCCAGTCGGCGCCGCCGGTCGAGGTCAGCCTGATCGCCTATCTCTGGCCATTGCTGATCGTCGTCTTTGCAGCCTTCCTGCCCGGTGAAAGGCTCCGGGTTCATCACATCGTCGGCGTCGTTCTAGGGCTTGCCGGCGCCATCGTGGTGATCACCAAGGGCGGCAATGTCGGCCTGGCCAATGGGGTGATGAAGGGCCATGTCATCGCGCTCTTCTGCGCCCTCATCTGGGCTGGCTATTCCGTGCTGTCGCGCCGCTTCGGCCAGGTGCCGACGGATGTCGTGGCCGGTTATTGCTTCATCACGGCGGCGGTCGCTTTCTCGCTGCACCTGATGCTTGAGACCACGGTCTGGCCGCAGACGCCGACGCAGTGGACGACTATCGTCATTCTGGGCACGATTCCTCTGGGAGCCGGCTTCTACGCCTGGGATTTTGGCTGCAAGCACGGTGACATCATGATCCTTGGCGCCTTGTCCTACGCCGCACCGCTGTTTTCGGTCATCGTGCTGCTGCTGGCAGGCTTTGGCGTCTTCCACTGGTCGGTGGCGCTCGCCTGCGTGCTGATCACCATTGGCGCGGTGGTTGCTGCCAGGGATTTGCTGTTCAAGCCCCGGCAAGCTGCGACCGAGGCGCTGCCCGATCCCGCGCACGGCGCCTGATCATTCTCGGCGCAACAGGCGCTCCAGCTCTTCCGGATCCGTCATCGGGGAAAGGCAAACCTGACCAGTGCAGAACCACGCGCTTAAGCGGTTGGTCGGCGGCAGGATTCCGGCGGGCAGCAAGGCTCGATTCGCTCCCGTACCAATCGGCACGAGGATGTCGACGCGGCGTGGATCCGGATTTCGATTCGCAACCGGAACGAGCTTTGGATCGTTGAGCGCATCAACGATGACCAGCTTGAGCGGCTCGATCGCAAGCGCGCAGGCATTGACGATGCCGGCCTGGCCATAGGTCTGGTTTGCGGCACGGCCGGCGGCATGTTCGGCGACCTCCCAGGCTTTCTCGTGCAGCTCGAGATCGCCGGTGACGGAGGCGAGCCGGACCAGTGCCTCGATGATCTGGCCGGTGGCGGACGGAATGGCTTCATCGACGTCGCCCCTGATGCGGATCGGCACGTCAGCGCTGTCCGAGGCGGTCAGGTAATAACCTGTCTTCTCGCTATCGGCGTGCCAATGGTCGAGCTGCTCGACAAACCGGCCGGCTTGGTCGACATAGCTCCAATCCCCGGTGGCCTCGAACAGCGAGATGGCTGCGTTGGTCATGGCGGCATAGTCGGTGGACAGAGCAGGGAACAGTTTTCTGGCGCCGAGCATCGAGTGCGGCAAGCGGCCGTCGCGGCTGGCAGAGCTGATATGGGCGAAGGCTTTTGCCGCCGCGTCGATCCAGTCAGGCCGCGCCAGCGACCGACCGGCCTCAGCAAAGGCTGCGATCATCTGGCCGTTCCAGTCGGTGAGGATCTTTGCGTCAAGGCCGGGCCTGACCCGCTCTTCCCGGACCGCAAGGAGTTTCCCCTTGAGCGGGCTGACCTCTTCGCGATCGATCACATATTGCGATTGCTGGGCCCTCGTCTGGTGGACAACCGGCTTGCCTTCCCAACCATGCGGGCTGGAGAGCGTGAAGTGATTGAAAAACAAGGCGGAATCGTCGCCGAGTGCGGCCTCGATCTCGTCTTGGCTCCAGGTGTAGAACAGCCCTTCCTCGCCGTCGCTGTCGGCGTCGAGACTGGCGGCAAAGGCGCCGCCGTCGACGCGCATTTCGCGCAGCAGCCAGTCGATCGTCTCTTTGATTCGGACCCGGAACAACTCGTTGCCGCTTGCGGCATAGGCCCAGTTGCAGAAGCGGATCAGCTGGGCATTGTCGTAAAGCATCTTTTCGAAATGCGGCACCAGCCATTCGGCGTCGGTCGAGTAACGGCTGAGCCCGCCGCCGATATGGTCGTAGATGCCGCCGCTGACCATCTGTTCGAGGCTGTTGAGAACGTCGTCGCGATGGCTGGCGTTGCCGTCGCGCAGCCAGGACAGCCACAGCGTTTGCATGAACGGTGCATTGGGAAATTTCGGCGCGCCGCGCAAGCCGCCGAGATCGCGGTCGATCATGCCGTCTATGCCCTTGGCAAGCTCAGCCAGCGTGCCGCGATCGAGCCCTGTTTTCGCATGCGAGCCGGCAAGCCGCGCCTCGACATGTATGGTCAGGCCGTCGGCACTCTGGTTGAGGCTCGCCCGCTTCTCGCGCCAGGCCTTGTCCACCGCCTCCATCACCTGGATGAAACCGGGGCGGCCATAGCGTGGCTCGCGCGGAAAATAGGTGCCGCCCCAGAACGGTTTGCCGTCCGGCGTCAGGAACATGGTCAGCGGCCAGCCGCCTTGCTCGCCCATGGCGGAGAGTGCAGCCATATAGATCTGGTCGATGTCGGGACGCTCCTCGCGGTCGACCTTGATATTGACGAACAGACGGTTCATGACGGCGGCGACACCATCGTTCTCGAAGCTTTCATGCGCCATGACGTGGCACCAATGGCAGGCGGCATAGCCGACCGAGAGCAGGATAGGCCTGTCCAGCGCCTTTGCCTCCTCGAGCGAGGCCGGCGACCAGGCCCGCCAGTGGACGGGATTGCCGCTGTGCTGCTGCAGATAGGGGCTGGCTTCTTCGGCAAGCAGGTTTTGCGCTGGCAGCGTCACTGGGCAAACTCGGGTGCGATGGGCTGATGGGTGTAAAGCTAGGGCGGTTCGGTAGAGCGGGCAAATGATTTCAAGCGGTTCCATCGTAGCGCTGTCGAGCGGCCGGCTTCCGGCCGGGGTTGCTGTCATCCGCATTTCCGGCCCGCAGACTCGATTCGTAGTCGAAACGATTGCCGGCGGCATGGTTAAGGACCGCTCGGCAGTTCTGCGCCGATTCAGGGCACCCGATGGGACCGTGCTCGACACCGGCCTGGTCGTGTTCTTTCGCGGTCCGGCCAGTTTCACCGGCGAGGACGTTGCGGAATTCCACGTCCACGGCGGTCGTGCCGTGGTGGCAAAAATGCTGGAAACGATCGCAGGCCATGACGGCGTCAGGCACGCGGAACCCGGCGAATTCACGCGCCGCGCCTTTCTCAACGGCAAGGTCGATCTGCTCGAGACCGAGGCGCTGGCGGACCTCGTCAACGCCGAAACCGAGGCGCAGCGGCGTTTTGCCGTTCAAAATGCCGAAGGCGTTCAGAGCGAACTCTATCTCGGCTGGCGTCGCAGGCTAATCCATGCCCGCGCCATGATCGAGGCGGAAATCGATTTCGCCGATGAGGACGATGTCCCCGGTTCCGTTTCGGATACGGTCTGGTCCGATGTCAGGACGATGATCGGCGAGATCGATCGCCACATCGCCGGGTTTCGCGCCGCCGAGATCATTCGCGACGGCTTCGAGGTCGTGATTCTTGGCGCGCCCAACGCCGGTAAGTCGAGTCTGTTCAATGCCCTGGCCCGGCGGGATGCCGCTATAGTAACGGATGAACCCGGCACGACGCGGGATCTGCTTGAAGTGACACTTGATCTCCAGGGGCTGCGGGTCCGGCTTACCGATACGGCCGGGCTGCGCGATGCGCCGGGGAAGGTCGAGGCGATCGGCATCGAGAAGGCGAGGGCCAAGGCGCATGGCGCCGATCTCTTGCTGTTGCTGCAGGATGTTACGAATCCTGGGGATATTCGTTCATTGCCGACCGCGGCGCCGACCTTGCGCGTTGGCACCAAGCGCGATCTGCTGGAAGACCGCGCGGCGAGCGGGGCGATGGAAGACTACGACCTTGTCATTTCGGTAAAAAACGGGACGGGCGTGGAGAGACTGCTGGCGGAAATCGGCCGGCGAGCTGCCGAAGCAGCCGGCAGCGTCGGTGATGTCCTGCCATCGCGCCTGCGCCACGTCGAATTGCTTGGCGCAGCGAATAGGCACCTGCTTCGTGCAACCGACGGCCAGACTGTCGGGCAGGAATTGCGCGCTGAGGAGTTGCGGCTCGCAGCCGATCATCTGGGCCGAATCGTCGGCGCCATCGACGTCGAGGACATGCTGGACGTCATCTTTTCGCAGTTCTGCATAGGGAAATGACTCAGGTGAAACAGTGGTCCTCGAACAGGAGTTGCTTTCTGGCGTAGAGGCTTGATGGCGCTTGCGGATGCATGCGTTGGCAATTGGCGGAAACGCTTAACGTCTCGTCATCCTCGGGTCTTCGCCGCGTCACTTCGCTCCTTGCTCCGCCCGGGGATGACGAGGGCGTGGCGGCCTCGGCGGTCACGAATGTCTAGATGGTGGCCACAGCAATGATGAAACTCGGCTGCCGTCCTCGAATCCACTGAACCCGCGCAGCATCATTCGCGCGACTCACGTGAAACATCTGCCCCGATGACTCACGTGAAACACGCGTGAGGGCACGTCCAAGGCTGTTTCACGTGAAACTCCCTGCGGAGTTTTCTTGACAGCACCGCCCTACGGGGACATGTGTCCCTCATTCATTTGAGTCTAGGACGTGTTGGAAATGACCAATCACTATGATGTGGTTGTGGTGGGCGGTGGTCACGCGGGTTGCGAGGCGGCCAGTGCTGCCGCACGCGCCGGTGCCAGAACCGCGCTAGTGACGCTGCGCTTCGACACGATCGGGGTCATGTCGTGCAATCCGGCGATCGGCGGGCTCGGCAAGGGCCACCTGGTGCGCGAGATCGATGCCATGGATGGCCTGATGGGGCGCGTGGCGGATGCGGCTGGCATCCAGTTCCGCCTGCTCAACCGCCGCAAGGGTCCCGCCGTGCGCGGGCCGCGCACGCAGGCCGACCGAAAGCTCTATCGCCTCGCCATGCAGGAAGCGATTCGGCAGCAGAACGATCTCGACGTGGTCGAAGGCGAGGTTCTGGACTTCGAAATTGTCGCCGGCCAGGTCGCGGCTGTTCTCCTGGCCGACGGCCGTCGCCTGGCTTGTGGCGCGGTCGTGCTGACGACCGGAACTTTTTTGCGTGGGCTTATCCATATTGGCGAGAAGAAGATTGTCGCCGGCCGCATGAACGAGCAGGCCAGCCTTGGGCTCTCGGCGACGATGGATCGCGCGGGCTTCAAGCTCGGCCGTCTGAAGACCGGCACGCCGCCACGGCTCGACGGCCGGACCATCGACTGGGCGTCGCTGGAAAGCCAAGCGGCGGATGAGAATCCTGTGCCGTTCTCGCTGATGACGGACCGAGTCACCACGCCGCAGATCGAGTGCGGCATCACCCGCACGACGACGGCCACGCATGAGCTGATCCGCGCCAATCTTGACCGGTCGGCCATGTATTCCGGCTCGATCGAGGGCGTTGGGCCGCGTTATTGCCCGTCGATCGAGGACAAGATCGTCAAGTTCGGCGACAGGGACGGCCATCAGATCTTCCTCGAGCCGGAAGGGCTCGATGACAACACGGTTTATCCCAATGGGATTTCGACCTCGCTGCCTGAGGATGTGCAGCTCGATATATTGAAAACCATCCCAGGGCTGGAGCGCGCAACCATGCTGCAGCCCGGCTATGCCATCGAGTATGATCACGTCGATCCGCGCGAACTGCATCAGACGCTGGAAACGAAGCGCATCAGTGGTCTTTTCCTCGCCGGGCAGATCAACGGCACGACCGGCTATGAGGAAGCAGCCGGGCAAGGCTTGCTCGCAGGCCTCAATGCGGCGCGGCGGGCGGCGGGGAGCGAGCAGATCGTGCTCAGCCGCACCGAAGCCTATATTGGGGTGATGGTCGACGACCTGACCAGCCGCGGCATCAGCGAACCCTACCGGATGTTCACATCTCGGGCCGAATTCCGGCTGTCGCTGCGTGCCGACAATGCGGATGAACGACTGACGCCTCTGGCTGCGAAGCTGGGCATCGCTTCGGCACAGCGCATGCAACGCTACGGGCAGGTGATGCAAAGCCTGGATGAGGCGCGGGACTTGGCGAAGTCGCTCGCCCTGACGCCGAACGAGGCGGCGCGACACGGGCTGGACATCAACCGGGATGGCGTGCGCCGGTCCGGCTATGAATTGCTGTCCTATCCTGACGTCGATGTCGCTTGGCTGGCCGGCGTCGATCCGCGCTTTGCGGCGATCGACGGCAAGACGGCGGAGCGCCTCGAGACGGAAGCGAAGTATTCTGTCTATCTGGATCGTCAGAAAACTGACGTCGCGCAGATCCGGCTTGAAGAGAGCCGGCTGATTCCGGAGACCATCGATTTCGCCGGGGTGCCGGGTCTGTCGAACGAGCTGAAGCAGAAGATGCAGGTCCGGCGGCCGCGCTCCATCGCCGATGCCCAGCGCATGGAAGGCATGACGCCGGCGGCGCTGGCGATCATCGTCGCGCATGTCCGTCGCGCGGAAAGCGCCCAGCGCCCACAAAAGGAAGTTGCGTGAGTTCTATTTCCCTAGAGAGCCTGCAGGACGCGGCAGGCCCGGTTTCACGTGAAACATTCGATCGGCTGGTGGCCTTTGAGCAGATGTTCCAGAAATGGAATCGCAGCATCAATCTGGTGGCAAAATCGACGTCGGGCGATGTCTGGCAGCGCCATATCCTGGACAGCGCCCAACTCGGACGCATAGAACCGGTTGCCACGCGCTGGGTGGATCTCGGCTCGGGCGGCGGATTTCCGGGCCTTGTCATGGCTTTCCTGCTTGCCGAGCGCGACGGCGCCAGCATCGACCTGGTTGAAAGCAATCGCAAAAAGGCGTCCTTCCTGCAGACCGTCGTCGGGCAGTTCAGGCTGCCGGCGCGAGTCGTGGCGCGCCGCATCGATGACAGCCATGCGCTTGTTTCGACACCGCAAGTTGTCACGGCGCGGGCTTTGGCCTCGCTTTCGACCTTGCTGGACCTGTCGGCGCCATGGCTGACGTCAGGCGCGCGCGGCCTGTTCCACAAAGGCCGGGATTATCGCACCGAAGTGCAAGAAAGCGTTCACCGATGGTCCTTCGATCTGGTAGAACATCCAAGTGTGACCGACCCGCATGGGGTCATCCTTGAACTGTCCAACCTGCGACCTGTCTGATCCGCGACGTGTCAGACGCTTTGGCGATCCCAAAATGAACTTCTGGCATAGACCCATGATGAAGAATGGCCCCCGAATCATCACCGTAGCCAACCAGAAGGGCGGTGTCGGCAAGACAACGACCGCCATCAATCTGGCGACCGCGCTGGCCGCGATCGGCGAAAAGGTGCTGATCGTCGATCTCGATCCGCAGGGCAATGCCAGCACCGGTCTCGGCATCGACCGCAAGGACCGCACGGTGTCCTCCTATGACGTGCTGACCGGCGAACTGGAACTGGAGGCCGCGGCCATCCCCACGGCGGTGCCCGGCCTGTCGATCGTGCCGTCGACGCTTGATCTGCTCGGCATTGAAATGGAGATCGCCTCGGCGCCCGACCGCGTGCTCAAGCTGCGAAATGCGCTGCGCGCCGCGACCGACCGCGGCGCGCCGTTCGGCTATGTGCTGATCGACTGCCCACCATCGCTCAACCTTTTGACTTTGAATTCAATGGCCGCGGCCGATTCTGTTCTTGTGCCGCTGCAATGCGAGTTTTTCGCGCTCGAAGGTCTCAGCCAGTTGCTGGAGACTGTCGAGCAGGTGCGCCGCTCGATCAATCCGGATCTCACCATCCAGGGCATCGTGCTGACCATGTATGACGGCCGCAACAATCTCGCCAACCAGGTGGTGCAGGATGTGCGGGCGCATATGGGCGACAAGGTCTACGAGACCGTCATTCCGCGCAATGTGCGGGTGTCCGAGGCGCCGTCCTACGGCAAGCCGGCGATCCTCTATGATTTGAAGTGCTCCGGCAGCCAGGCCTATCTGCAACTGGCGTCGGAAGTGATCCGCCGCGAGCGCAAGTTACGCGCCGCTTGATTAGGCCGGATGCATAGCTAAAAGCCGATTCGATACCGAAACGATTTGGAATAGCCAACTGGAATAAAGATGAGCGAAGACCTTTCAAGAAAGAGACTGGGGCGTGGACTGGCTGCGCTGATCGGCGAGATCGATCGCCCCGCAGCGCCTGAGAAGCCCGGCATGAGCGCCGACGGCAAGGTGCCGATCGAGTTCCTGACCCCCAATCCGAAAAATCCGCGCCGGCATTTCGGCGACGCCGAGCTGACCGATCTTGCCCAGTCGATCCGCGAACACGGCGTCGTCCAGCCGGTGGTGGCGCGGCCTTCGCCGACACAGGCCGGCCGCTACGAAATCATCGCCGGCGAGCGGCGCTGGCGCGCGGCGCAGCGCGCCGGGCTGTCCGAGATCCCGGTCATCATCCGCGAGGTCAACGACCGCACCGCGCTCGAACTGGCGATTATCGAGAACGTCCAGCGCACCGATCTCAATGCGGTCGAGGAGGCGCTTGGTTATCAGCAACTGATCGACGAGCACGGCTACACCCAGGCCGATCTCGGCCAGGTGATCGGCAAGAGCCGCAGCCATGTCGCCAACACGCTCAGGCTCTTGAAGTTGCCGGACGTGATCCGCGACATGCTGGTCGACGGCGCCCTGTCTGCCGGCCATGCCCGCACGCTGGTGACGGCGGAAGATCCGGCCGGCCTTGCCAAGCGCATCGTCGAAGAGGGTCTTTCGGTGCGCCAGGCCGAAGCGCTGGCGCAGATGCCGGCCGGCACCAGCAGCGCCAGGGAAGCCAAGCCGGCGCCAAGTCCTGACGAAAAGGACGCCGACACGCTGGCGCTGGAGAAGCTGTTGACCGACACGATCGGCATGATTGTGTCGGTGGATCACAAGGGCAAGGGCGGCGTGCTGCGGGTTTCGTACCGGTCGCTGGAACAGCTTGATGAGCTGTGCCGCAGGCTGAAGCAAGATCGGTAATTAGCCGGCGAATTAACTCCTGGCTTAAGGTCCAGCTGAGCTGGTTGGCACGGGCTTAAGAGGCATAAAGGGCTGGCGGTTGCCGGCCCTTCTCTTTGCGGCGCCTATGTTTGGCGAACGCGGCGAAGCTGCCAATCTCCCCCCCCTCGTGGGCAGGGCTATCGCATATGGATTCTTGCGAAGAAGAACCCCCACCCTAACCCTCCCCACAAGGGGGAGGGAACGCTGCCGCGTGCCTTTAATTCTTCTTGGCGCCGAAAAGACAGGCGATGCTCCTGGGCCAGCGCCAACGGAAGTCTCCCTCCCCCTTGTGGGGAGGGGTTAGGGGTGGGGGTCCGTGCCGGGCAGACATCTCAGGAATTCCATATGCGATAGCCCTGCCCCTCGTGGGGGAGATGCCAGTAGGGCAGAGGGGGGCGTGAAGGAACGCCAGCCGTGGTCACTTTCGAATAGCTGACAAGCTGTCAGGTGGCGCATTCTAGCCAATAGAGACGCCGGCGGGACAGCGCCCCCCCTCTGGCTTGCCAGCCATCTCCCCCACGAGGGGGGAGATCGCCAATCTCCTACCTTTGCGCCAGCCGGCTGCTCTCCACGGCAATGCCGAGCAGCGCCTGCCGCGCCAGCGCCACCGAAAGATCCGGCCGCCGCCGCGTCTGCAGGACCGCCGTCTGCAGGCGCGTCAGTGCGCGGCCGAGCGCGTCGGTGCTCCAACGCTCCAGCGCCTTCTCGACCAGCTTGCGGCGCGAGAAGAACACTGGCGGACGCGCGGCGGCAACGACGGAAGCCGCATTGCGACCGCCCGAATCCATCTGGCCACGCATGGCCTGGATCTGCTGCAGCTGCCGCATCGCCGAGGACAGCACCAGAAAGGGCTGGCCGCCAGACTGGCAATGGCGGGTGAAGGCGATATCGAAGTCGCCGATCTTGCCTTCGAGAAGCGCGTCGACCGCGTCGTCGAAAGAGGCGCCGGAGACATCACCCGACATCGCCTTGACCTCTTCCAGGCCGATCTCGTTCTGGCCATGGGCGTAGAGCACGAGCTTTTCGATCTCGCCGCGCGAGGCCAACCGGTCGCCGCCGAGATTACGGCGCAGCGCCTGCCTCGCCTCCATGGTCATCGACATGCCGGCCTTGCCCAGTTCGGCATCAATGACGCCGTCGATGTCGCGCGCCTCATCGGCATAGCACGGCAGCGCCATGGCATTGTCCGCCGCCTCGACGATGGCGCGCAGGCCGACACCCTTCTTGAGATCGCCGGCCTCGATGAGAATGATGGCATCGCGCGCGGGCTCCGCCGTCAGCGCCTTGACGTCGTCGGCCAATGCCTTCTGGCCGCTGGCATTGCGCACCCATAGCAGCCGCCGGTCGGAAAACATCGGCACGGTGCGGGCTTCGTCGAGCAGCCGGCCCTCGTCGCGGTCGACCTCCGAACCCTCGAGCCTGACCACCGAGAAGGGATCGTCGAGAGCCAGGCCGGTCTTGCCGGCAAAGGCCTTCGCCCGCTCGGAGACGAGGCCGCGATCGGGGCCGTAAAGCAGGACGATGGAAATGCGCGCATCAGGCCGCGCCAACCACCCATCGACCTCATATGCTTTCTTCTGTGCCATGGCGGGTTGGTTAGCATGATGCGGGGGCGGGGTGAATGGAGGTTGGTGATTGGGGCAAAGGATGATGCGCGTGATTTTCTCGCAGCGTGGAAGATTGGCAAAAGCGGCGGAGCGAGTAATCTCCCCCCTTGAGGGGAGATGTCGCCGAAGGCGACAGAGGGGGTCGTTGCGCGTGGAGCGCTAACCTTCGTCTGCCGCAAGGAGGTCGCATCCAGTCGAACCGACCCCCTCTGGCCTGCCGGCCATCTCCCCCTCAAGGAGGGAGATTACGCTTCGCCGCCTTCGCCAATCACCTTATCTTCCGGCAAACCCAGCCCAACCTTCTCCCTAATTGCGCGCCGTCCCCCAACATCGACAAGAAATTTCGTCGACATATCTTCATCTTGGTGCTGGGGAGGCTGGATCGGCCGGCGCGGCCGGGACCGACGTCCGCAGGCTACCCCGACGAATTCGCACTGGCCTGGCGGCGCAGATATGCAAATATCGGCACCAGGCAACATTGGAGGACAAAGGTCATGGCCGATGCTGGGATGTTGCGTTTCCACGTTCCGGAACCGGAAGTGCGGCCGGGCGGGACGCCTGACTTTTCCAATGTGCCGATCCCCAAGGCCGGCTCGGTGCCGCGCCCCGAAATCTCCGTCGATCCGCGGACCATCCGCGATCATGCCTTCTCGATCATCCGCGTGCTGAACCGCACTGGTGAGGCCGTCGGTCCCTGGGCCGGCCTGCTTTCCAGCGACGAGCTGTTGGCCGGCCTGCGCCACATGATGACGTTGCGGACCTTCGACGCGCGCATGCAGATGGCGCAGCGGCAGGGCAAGACCTCGTTCTACATGCAGCATCTGGGCGAAGAGGCGGTGGCTTGCGCCTTCCGCAAGGCGCTGGCGCCGGGCGATATGAATTTTCCGACCTATCGCCAGGCAGGGCTGCTCATCGCCGACGGCTATCCGATGGTCACGATGATGAACCAGATCTATTCCAACGAGGCCGACCCGCTGAAAGGCCGGCAATTGCCGGTCATGTATTCGTCGAAGGAGCACGGCTTCTTCTCGATCTCCGGCAATCTGGCGACGCAGTACATCCAGGCGGTCGGCTGGGCGATGGCCTCGGCGATATCGAACGATTCGCGCATCGCAGCCGCCTGGATCGGCGACGGCTCGACGGCCGAATCCGATTTCCACTCGGCGCTGGTGTTCGCCTCCACCTACAAGGCGCCCGTCGTGCTCAACGTCGTCAACAACCAGTGGGCGATCTCGACCTTTCAAGGCATCGCACGCGGCGGCTCGGGCACCTTCGCGGCGAGAGGCCTTGGCTTCGGCATCCCGTCGCTGCGCGTCGACGGTAATGATTATCTCGCGGTGCATGCCGTTGCCAAATGGGCGGCGGAGCGGGCGCGCAGCAATCTCGGGCCGACGCTGGTCGAATATGTCACCTACCGTGCCGGCGCGCATTCGAGCTCGGACGATCCCTCGGCCTACCGGCCAAAGACCGAATCCGACGCCTGGCCGCTCGGCGACCCGATCGTGCGGCTGAAGAACCATCTCATCGCGCTCGGCGTCTGGTCGGACGAGCGGCACGCGCAGGCCGATGCGGAAATCCTCGACACCGTGATCGCGGCGCAAAAGGAAGCGGAAAGCCACGGCACGCTGCATGCCGGTGGCAAGCCGTCGACGCGCGACATGTTCGAAGGGCTCTATGCCGAGATGCCGCCGCATCTCAGACGCCAGCGCCAGCAGGCGGGGGTTTGAGCCATGCCGAGACGGACCATGATCGAGGCCATTCGCGATGCCATGGACGTGTCGATGGGGCGCGACGACAAAGTCGTCGTGTTCGGCGAAGATGTCGGCTTCTTCGGCGGCGTATTCCGCTGCACGCAAGGCCTGCAGGCCAAATACGGCAAGAGCCGCTGCTTCGATGCGCCGATCAACGAATCCGGCATTGTCGGCTCGGCCATCGGCATGGCCGCCTATGGCCTGAAGCCGTGCGTGGAGATTCAGTTTGCCGACTACATGTATCCGGCCTACGACCAGCTGACGCAGGAAGCGGCACGGCTGCGTTACCGCTCCAACGGCGATTTCACCTGTCCGATCGTGGTGCGCATGCCGACCGGCGGCGGCATTTTTGGCGGCCAGACGCACAGCCAGAGCCCGGAAGCGCTGTTCACCCATGTGTCGGGACTGAAGACCGTGGTGCCGTCCAACCCACATGACGCCAAAGGGCTACTCATCGCGGCGATCGAAGACCCCGATCCGGTGATTTTTTTGGAGCCGAAGCGGCTCTACAACGGCCCTTTCGACGGCCATCACGACCGGCCGGTGACGCCGTGGTCGAAACATGAGCTCGGAGAGGTCGCCGACGGCCACTACACCGTGCCGCTCGGCAAGGCGGCGATCCGCCGGGCAGGCTCGGCCCTCACCGTGCTCGCCTACGGCACCATGGTCTATGTCGCGCAGGCGGCCGTCGAAGAAACGGGCATCGATGCCGAGATCATCGATCTCAGGACGCTTTTGCCGCTCGACCTCGACACGATCGTCGCCTCGGTCAAGAAGACTGGGCGCTGCGTCATCGTGCACGAGGCGACGCTGACGTCGGGCTTCGGCGCCGAACTGTCGGCCCTGGTGCAGGAAAACTGCTTCTATCACCTCGAAGCGCCGGTCGCTCGCGTTGCCGGCTGGGACACGCCCTATCCGCATGCGCAGGAATGGGACTATTTCCCCGGTCCCGCCCGGGTAGGCCGTGCCTTGCTTGAAACCATGGGGGCCTGAGATGGGCGAACACATCATCAAGCTGCCCGATGTCGGCGAGGGTGTCGCCGAAGCCGAGCTCGTCGAATGGCACGTCAAGATCGGCGACATGGTGCGCGAGGACACCGTGCTTGCCGCCGTCATGACCGACAAGGCGACGGTCGAAATCCCGTCGCCTGTCGACGGCGAAATCCTGTGGCTGGGCGCCGAGATCGGCGACACGGTGGCGATCGGCTCGCCCATCGTGCGGCTGAAGGTGGCGGGCGAGGGCAATGTTGCGGGTGGTGCGACGCCGGCAAAAGTCACGGCTGAGAGTACCCCCACCCCTAGCCCCTCACAAGGGGGAGGGGGACGCGCCACGGCCTCCAAGGGCGGAGCAAAATCTACTTCGCCATCATCAGAGTCCTCCGCAAAAAGCGTGCGAGCAGCGCAGACAGAATCCCCCTCCCCCTTGTGGGGAGGGGCTAGGGGCGGGGGTACTGCGCCGACGTCCGGAGTTGTCGCGCCCGCCGGCGCACCCCGTCCCGAGGGCGAAAGATCGTTGGCCTCTCCGGCCGTCCGTCTGCGGGCAAAAGAGGCGGGCATCGATCTCCGGCAGGTTGCGGGGAGCGGCCCTGCCGGGCGCATCGGCCATGAGGATATCGAGGCGTTCCTGGCGCGCGGCCCGCAGGTCGCCAGGACATCCGGTCTCGCCCGCAACGATACGATACAGGACATCAAGGTGGTCGGGCTGCGGCGCAAGATCGCCGAGAAGATGACGCTGTCCAAATCGCGCATCCCGCACATCACCTATGTCGAGGAGATCGACGTCACCGCGCTGGAGGAATTGCGCGCCGCACTCAACAAGGAGAAGCGCCCGGGCGTGGAGCGGCCGAAGCTGACGCTGCTACCGTTCCTGATGCGGGCGATGGTCAAGGCGATAGCGGACCAGCCCAACCTCAATTCGCTGTTCGACGACGAGGCCGGCATCATCCACCAGCATGGCGGCATCCATATCGGCATTGCCGCGCAGACGCCGTCGGGGCTGGTGGTGCCGGTGGTCAGGCATGCCGAGGCGCGCGACATCTGGGAATGCGGCACTGAGGTCATCAGGTTGGCCGAGGCTGCCAAGTCCGGCACCGCGACACGCGACGAGCTGTCCGGCTCGACCATCACCATCACCTCGCTCGGCGCCATGGGCGGCGTGGCGACGACGCCGGTGATCAACCATCCGGAAGTGGCGATCATCGGCGTCAACAAGATGATGGTGCGGCCGGTGTGGGACGGCACCCAGTTCATGCCGCGCAAGATGATGAACCTGTCGTCGAGCTTCGACCATCGCGTCATCGACGGCTGGGACGCGGCGGTGTTCATCCAGCGGATAAAGACGCTGCTGGAAACACCGGCGCTGATTTTCGTGGATTGAGGGGATGAGAACCGTCGCAAAGGCCCCCTCACCCGGATTGCCAGCCGAATTGCAAAGGCAATTCGGGGCAATCCGACCTCTCCCCGAGGGGAGAGGAGGTCGTCAGCGCAGGCGCCAGTCTCTTCTCCCCAGCGGGGAGAAGGTGGCCGCGAAGCGGTCGGATGAGGGGGCCTTCGTCACCATAGAGAGCGTGCCGTCATGAAAGAAATCTCCTGCAAGCTGCTCGTCATCGGCGCCGGTCCTGGCGGTTACATCTGCGCCATCCGCGCGGGACAGCTCGGCGTCGATACGGTAATCGTCGAGGCCGGCAAACCGGGCGGCACCTGCCTCAATGTCGGCTGCATCCCATCCAAGGCGCTGATCCATGCGGCGGAAGAGTTCGAGAGGGTCTCGCACATGGAAGGCGGCAAGAGCCCGCTTGGCATTTCGCTCACCGCACCGACGCTCGACCTGGCTAAGACGATCGCCTGGAAGGACGGCATCGTGAGCCGGCTCAACAGCGGCGTCGCCGGCCTGCTCAAGAAGGCAGGCGTGAAGACCGTGCATGGCTGGGCGAGCTTTCGCGACGGCAAGACTGTGGAGGTCGAGACCGAGACGGGAAGCCAAGTCATCCGCGCCGAGGCGATCGTCATCGCCACCGGCTCGACGCCGGTCGAACTGCCGTTCCTGCCCTTTGGCGGTCCGGTGATTTCCTCCACGGAGGCGTTGGCGCTCAGCGATGTGCCGAAAAAACTCGCGGTCGTCGGTGGCGGCTATATCGGCCTGGAACTCGGCATGGCCTTCGCCAAAATGGGCGCCAAAGTGACCGTGGTCGAGGCGTTGCCGCGCGTGCTGGCGCAATATGATGCGGAACTCACCCGGCCGGTGGTCAAGCGGCTCAACGCACTCGGCATCGAGGTGATGCTGGGTGCAAAGGCCAAGGGGCTGTCGACCAAAGGCGACGCGCTGCTGATCGAGACATCCGACGGCAAGAGCGCCAAGGTCGCCGCCGAAAAAATCCTGGTGACGGTCGGCCGCAAGCCGGTGACCGAAGGCTGGGGGCTCGACCAGATCGACCTTGATATGGCTGGAAAATTCATCCGCATCGACGAGCAGTGCCGCACCTCGATGCGCGGCATCTTTGCCATCGGTGACGTCACCGGTGAGCCGATGCTGGCGCACCGGGCGATGGCCCAGGGCGAGATGGTCGCCGAGATCATCGCCGGTCACAAGCGCAACTGGGACAAGCGCGCCATTCCCGCCGTTTGCTTCACCGATCCGGAACTCGTCACCGCTGGTCTTTCACCGGAAGAGGCCAGGGCTCTGGGCGGCGAGATCAAGATCGGCATGTTCCCGTTCGCCGCCAATGGCCGGGCGATGACGAAGCTGGGCGAAGACGGCTTCGTCCGCGTGGTGGCGCGGGCCGACAACCATCTGGTGCTTGGCATCCAGGCGGTCGGGCAAGGTGTGTCGGAACTGGCGGCGTCATTCGGGCTGGCGCTGGAGATGGGCGCGCGGCTGGAGGACATTGCCGGCACGATCCATGCGCATCCGACGCAGGGCGAAGGGTTCCAGGAAGCGGCGCTCAAGGCGCTGGGGCACGCGCTGCATATTTGAGGATGCTTACCCTCCCCCTTGTGGGGAGGGTCGATCCGCGAAGCGGAGCGGGGTGGGGGTCCTCGCCGACCGTCAGCGCTCACCCCACCCCGTCTCGCAGTCTACGCTTCGCTACGCATGCGAGCCGACCCTCCCCACAAGGGGGAGGGTGAAGAACTTCAGCTCGCCAGCCGGCTCACCATCTCGTGCTGGGCATAGGCGCGGCCGAAGCGGTTGGCTAGGAATGCGTCGAGCGCGATGTCTTCCTGCTTGACGAAGCCGGTCGCCGGCAGGCTGCCGTCGGCCAGCATGTCGAGCACGGCGCAGATGCCGGATGCGGTGGTGATCTGGATGGCGCTGCGCACCGTGTCGCCGACACGCTTCGAGTAGATCTTGTTGGCGTAGGTCTCCTGCAGCAGGCGGCCGTTCTTGCGGCCCGAGACGGTGACGAAGACGATGACCACGTCCTGCAGCGTTGCCGGCAGGGCGCTCTCGAAAATGTCTTTCAGCACGTCACGGCGGTGGCGCAGGCCAAGGTCGTTGAGCAGCGCCTTCATGATCGCGGCGTGGCCGGGATAGCGGATGGTGCGGTAGTTCAGCGTGCGCACTCTGCCCTTCAGCGTCTCGGCCAGCGTGCCGAGCCCACCGGAGGTGTTGAAGGCCTCGTAGGTGACGCCGTCGAGCGAGAACTCCTCGCGCTCCTCCAGCGGCGGCACTTCGACCAGTTCGCCCTCGACGATCGCCTCGCAGGGCTCGCAATATTCGTTGATGACGCCGTCGGTGCTCCAGGTCAGATTGTAGTTCAGCGCGTTGGACGGGTATTGCGGCAAAGCGCCGACGCGCATGCGCACGCTCTCCAGCGTGTCGAAGCGGCTGGCGAGATCGTTGGCGACGATCGAGATGAAGCCCGGCGCCAGGCCGCATTGCGGAATGAAGGCGTTTCTGCCGGAGCGCGCCAATTCCTTGACGCGGCGGGTCGAGACGACATCCTCGGTGAGGTCGAGATAGTGCACGCCGGCACTGGCCGCTGCCTCGGCGATGCGGGTGGTCAGATGGAAGGGAGCGGCGCTGAGCACCGCGAATTTGCCGGCGAGGGCGGCTTCCAGCGTGCCGGATGCCTCGATGTCGAGCTCCAGCGTCGCGACCGTGGCCGGCAGTTCGGCGGAAGCGAGCTGTGCTGCCGAGCGGTCGACGAGCGTGACCTGATAATCCCCCGTGGCGGCGAGCATCTCGGCAATGGTCGAGCCGATCTTTCCGGCGCCGACAACGACAATTTTCTTCATGACCGATCCCTCACTGATTGTAAGCCCAGATTCGCAGCTTGCCCGTCGAATGGAAGCGTGGTTTTGTTCGAAACGAAACCATCTATTGGCTAGTCTGCCGAGAAGAATCGTCGAAATGCTCAGTGACGCCGAACAAGCCCTGCTTTCCCTGCTGCGCGAGAATGCGCGCGCCTCGACCGCCGAGCTGGCGCGGCGGCTTGGCGTCTCGCGGACCACGGTACAGAGCCGGATCGAACGGCTGGAGCAGCGCGGCATCATATCAGGCTATGGCGTGCGGCTGGCGCCGGACTACGAGCAGGGGCTGGTGCGGGCACATGTGCTGCTCACCGTGACGCCCAAGCTCGCCGACAAGGTGGTGCGCGCCCTGCGCGGCCTGGCGACGGTCAGGACGCTGCATTCGGTCAGCGGCAATTTCGATATGATCGTCATCGTCGACGCGCCGTCGATCCGCGACCTCGACATGCTGCTCGACCAGATCGGCGCCATGGACGGAGTCGAGCGGACTTTGTCGTCGATCATCCTGTCGACGCGGATAGATAGGTGAAGCTGCTGATCTCCCCCCTTGCGGGGGAGATGGCCGGCAGGCCAGAGGGGGGTGCTCAGGCGCTAGCCTCGGCCATCTGCGCCGTGTGACAGATCGACAGGTCGGCGGGACAGCACCCCCCTCTGCCTTGCCAGGCATCTCCCCCGCAAGGGGCCTGTTGCAAAATTGTGTGGATGTGATTCCCTGTTTTTGAAACGGGGATCTTGCGATGACGACGAAGCCGAGCGGTCAGTTCAGTTTTGTGGAGGCTCTGCTGCCGCAGGGTCTTGGTCGGAGCGGTCG
>NZ_JAMYPL010000044.1:0-25959 GCF_040320355.1 Mesorhizobium sp. M0715
TACTGCTGCCGGCAGTTCGTCGTATGTGAGGCTGGCGACCGTATTGGCAACGTCTTGTGTTAGCGACATAGTTTCAAACCGCAATAATGAACCTGCGCTATCACCGGGGCCGCAGACTCTGCTAGCGAGACTGCCGCGAGTCCACAAAGGCAAATCATGAGGCTAGCTTTCATTTCATTCCTCTTCCTTGGAGATCCCCAATCTAAACGATGTCATTTTCCCGCGCATTTGCGGATAGTTATGATCGTGCTTATTTCGTTATTCGTGAGCGTAACGAGCGGGCGATCTTACGTCGTGGTTCAGCGCGCGCAGTGTCCGAGCACGTGGTGTAATTTATGCGCCGTCAGGCTGTGTGATCCCCGGGTGGCCATCAAGATGTATGGTCGAGGTGGAGTTTGCCACCTTCAACCACGGACGGCGTTGTTGCAGAGGTTCGACCGAACGATTCACATTTTGAATCCATGCGGGTAGACGTGGCTCATGGCAAGCCATCACCCTCCCGCTACCGCACGACGAACCGGTCGGACTACAACACCGCGCTGAGGTAGCGGGGCTCGTTGCTGGTCTGGCTGAACAAGGAGATGACCTGGCTCGCGCGGCATGTGGGATGTCCTGGACGTCGGCCGGTCTTCTCTGATGCCGCGATCCAGTTCTGCCTTTCGATCAAGGTGATGTTCAAGCTTCCCTTGCGTCAGACCGCCGGGATGGTGGCGAGCCTCCTGCGGATGACGGGGCTCGATTGGCACGTTCCGGACTACCCCACTCTCTGCCGCAGACAGAAGACCCTGGCCGTCGAGATCCCGTTTCGCCGGGCGGATGGGCCACTCAACCTGTTGGTGGACAGCATGGGGATCAAGTTCCTGGGTAACGGAGAATGACAGGCCCGGAAGCATGGAGTTCAGGGGCGCCGTCAATGGCGCAAGGTCCATTTGGCTATGGCCACGGCCACCTCGGATATCTGGGCGGTCGAGTTTACCCCCAGCAGCGAAGTCTCATTCTGCCGGAGTTGTTCGACCAGATCCCCGAGGGCGAAGAGATTGGCACCGTCACAGCCGACGGCGCCTACGACACCCGCCGCGGCCACACCACCGTCATCGACCGCCAGGCCACTCCGATCATTCCCATCCGCAAGAACTTCGACCGTGAAGAGAGGACTCCCCGGGCGCGATCGTCAGAAACGAAACCCTGCGCGCCACCAGGCACTACGGCGGAGCGTTCTGGAAACGCTGGACCGGATACCACGTCTGGAGCCGTATCGAGCCGAAAATGCGCGGCCTCAAGGCCTTCACGCATCGTCGCAAGAGACCCCGATCGCCAAACCGCCGAAGTCCAGATCCGCGTCGCCCTCATCAACCGCTTCTCGGCTCTCAGCACCGCCGAAATAGTCAGGATGGCCTGAAGCCAGCGGGGAAAGGAAATCACGCCTCACGTCGGGGTTCTGCAACAACGCCGATCCCGACCATCGCCATGACGGCGAGGGTCGAAATCAACCGGCGGAGGATGTAGCTACCCATCGCTCAGGTTTTTTCCATGTTCCACATTGGGAAGCGCAAGTTTGGCACCTCGATGAGACCAGTGAGCCTCTTACTGCGTGCCCATGGCTGCTTAAGATTTCCCAGCATGACGCCGCCGACGAAGTCCCACCAAATGACTTGCATTTTGCGGGCGAGCGCCTGCCGCTCTTCGAGCGTTGCGACATCCGGCCATTTGGCCCGGAGAGCCTCGTATTCATCGTTCTTCGGCCAGCCATAAAAAGCGTCTGCGCCATTCATATAATGGAAGGGACAGGTGATTGGATTGCCCAAGATAAGTCGGACCAATCATTAATGGCCATGCTCCAGCCGCCATTCTCGACCGGGCCCTTGTTCTTCCGAGCCTCGACAAACGCGCTGAAAGACATCGGCCCAAGCACTACATTGACCCCGATCTTGCGAAGCGCACTCGCAAGAAGCAGCGCCGCATCGCTGGCCACCGGCCAGTCCGTAAATTGGAAAAGATAAACCTTCTCGCCGGCATATCCGGACTCCTGGAAGAGCTGTTTGGCCCTTCCCGGATCACCGCCTTTCTTGTACCATCCTGTATTCTCGTCATTTGAATAGGGACCGCTATTTCCGAATATCGAAATCACGGGGCTGCTGTAATCCGGATCTGGAGAAATGACGCGAAGGAAGGCCTCCTGGTCGATCAAGTGAAGCATCGCTTGCCGTGCCTTGACGTTGTTGAAGGGTGGCTGAAGGAAATTCATTTGCACGTAGAGATCATCACCCCCCGTATCCAGGAGCTGAAGTTCAAGATTGGGGTCGCTCTTGATAGTGCCGTAAAGATCTGCGGGTGGGCTGTTAACGAAGTCGATTTGCCCTGCTTGCAAGGCCGATAAGGCTGTCTGCGGATCGGAAATATTTTGCCAGATGGCTCTATCGACCTTGATGACCTTTCCGCCGGCCCACCCTTCTGCTGGTTCCTGGCGGGGTATATATTGTTCATTTCGGTCGTAGGTGAAGCTTGCACCCGGCTTGGCTAGAGCCTCTTTGAACTTGTATGGCCCGGATCCGATATTCGCGGTCAGCTGCTCCGTTGGGGGAAGCTTCGCGTCCTTCTCGCGCATGATAGCTAGTGTTCGTCCATAAACGGCAAGCTATTGAAATTATTTGAGGAATCGTAGTTTTCCGCAGGAAAGCTCCGGCGGTTTCAGATACACTTTGGCATCATACCGCTGATTCCAAAGCGTTTTCTGCCACCCCCGGAGCCGACAATGCGCCAAGAACGCACCGTCCAAGCCAGTGTATTCGATCTTTTCGCCGGACACGAGATCGGCCGTGAGCTGAAGGGCATGTCCGATTGGCTGGACGAGCAGCGTCACCTGACCGGGCTGGTGGCCGCCGACCTGCGCCGGCACGGGGTCAAGGAGACCGGCCGCGAGGGCCTGCCGGCGGAGGCGGTGCTGCGCTGCGCGCTGCTCAAGCAGCATCGCCAGCTCAGCTACCAGGAACTGGCTTTCCACCTGGAGGACTCCGCCTCGTTCCGGGCGTTTGCCCGGCTGCCATGGGGATGGAGCCCGAAGAAGTCGGTCCTGCACAAGACGATCAGCGCGATCCGGGCCTCGACCTGGGAAGACATCAACGAGGTGCTGCTTTCGAGCGCCCACCACGAGAAGCTGGAAAGCGGCAGGGTGATACGTGTGGACAGCACCGTCACCGCAGCCCTCATCCACGAGCCGAGCGACAGCAGCCTGTTTTGGGACGCCGTACGGGTGATGGTTCGCCTGCTGCGGCAGGCGGATAAATTGGGCAGCGGCGCGCGTTCCTGGCACGATCACTGCCGCGCGGCCAAGAAGCGGGTGCGGGCGATCCAATACACCCGCGGCCGCCCGAAACGGGTTCAACTCTATCGCGAATTGCTCGGGATCACCCGCACGACGCTGGGTTATCTCCGACAGGCGGCGGAGCGGCTGACCCCGGCGGCTGATCTGGACATTATCGTCTGGCAGGAGCAACTGCGCCACTATCGACCGCTGATCGAGCAGATCATCGCCCAGACCGAGCGGCGGGTGCTGGCCGGCGAGGCGGTGCCGGCCGCCGAGAAGCTGGTCAGCCTGTTCGAACCGCATGCCGACATCATCGTCAAGGGCGGCCGCGATGTCCATTATGGCCACAAGATCCTATGAGGAGGGTGGATAGCGACCTGCGCTGTGGCAAAGGTGAGGTTGCTAAACCCTAGACACCCTACCTTGGAGGCCGAGCATGCCCGTTGCAGCACACCGACCCGATGCGTTGACCGCCATCCGCACTGATCTTGGCGCAATTTTCGTCTCGTTGGAACTCAGCCGCTCGAAATGGCTGATCACCTCGCTGTCGCCGGGCGCTGGCGAGAAGATGTCGAAACACGCAGTGGCGGCCGGCGACGTGGCCGGCATGCTGGCGCGGTTTGCCGAGCTCAACCGGAAGGCCGAGGCGCGGACCGGGAAATGCTTTCCGATCATCGTCGTCCAAGAGGCCGGGCTCGACGGCTTTTGGATCCACAGGGTGCTGCAGGCCGAAGGAATCGAAAGCCACGTCGTCGATCCGGCCTCGATTGCCACCTCACGCCGGCGGCGTCGGGCAAAGACCGACAAGATCGACGGCGAGGCGCTGGTGCGCGCGCTGCTCGCCTATAAGAGGGGCGAGCCGCGCGTCTGCGCCATGCTGCGGGTGCCCACCCCCGAGGAAGAGGACCGCCGCCGCCTCTCGCGTGAGCGCAAGGCCTTGACGAACGAGCGGACCCGCCATGTCAACCGCATCAAAGGCCTGCTGTTTGCACAGGGTGTCTCCGGCTACGAGCCGTTGCGGCGCGATCGGCGCAGGTGCCTTGAGGCGCTGAAGACCGGCGACGGGCGTCCGCTGCCGGACCATCTGAAGCAGCAGATTGATCGCGAACTCGAACGGCTGGAGCTGCTGATGGAACAGATCAAGGCGGTCGAGGCCGAGCGCGACGCCATGCTTGCGACCGAGCAGAGTGCCTCGCCAGCCCCGGCCATGCTGCTCGACCTGAAGGGCATCGGGCAGGAGTTTGCCGCCGTGCTGTGGACGGAGGGCCTGTCGCGGCACTACGACAACCGCCGACAGCTGGCCGCCTACGCCGGCCTGGCGGCGACCCCCTGGCAAAGCGGCTCCGTCTCACACGACCAGGGCGTTTCGAAATCCGGCAATCCAAGGCTGCGAACTACGCTGATCCAACTCGCGTGGCTATGGCTGCGCCATCAATCGCAATCGGCGCTCTCCTTGTGGTTCAAGGAGCGGGTGAAGCAGAACGGCGGGCGCCTCAAGAAGGCGACGATTGTGGCGCTCGCCCGCAAGCTACTCGTGGCGCTGTGGAAATACGTCAACGCTGGCGTCGTCATCGAGGGGGCGGTCATGAAGAGCGCCTGATGCCGATTGCCGCTCACCCATGGAATGTGAACTAAGCACTTCTTCCAGGGCCTGATCAGTCCTGGCGGATCCAGGTGGACGAACCGAAGGTTGGGATGGCCTGAAATGCCTCGCCACAAGAATGGTCCCGTCCTCCTGAGCCCGTACCCGCCGCAAGCGGGATGTTGGTGCCGCTGTTTCGAGCAGCGACCGTATATAAGTTGGATTGGGCTCGGATAAACGGGCCGCGTCATGCCATCGGGCTCAGACCGTGGATTCCGCAACACATCGAGAAGGTGAAGAAATGTTGCCCTGACACACCCGTTCCGTCTTTACCTTCCTCATATAAGCTCAACCTGACGACGGGCAGGAGCGGCATGGTTCTCGACCTCATCGTCGAAGCCGGCAACCCGGCCGACAGCGAGCGGTTGCTGCCGATGCTTCAGCGCCACATCGACCGATATGGCGAGCCGCCACGTCAGGCGGCCGCCGATGGCGGCTATGCCAGCCGCGCCAATCTGATCCAGGCCAAGGCTTGGGGCGTGAAGGACATGGCCTTCCACAAAAAGTGCGGCATCAAGATCGAGGACATGGTCAAGAGCCGCTGGGTGTATCGCAAGCTGCGCAACTTCCGTGCCGGCATCGAGGCCGGCGTCTCATGTTTGAAGCGCGCTTTTGGCCTGGACCGCTGCACCTGGCGCGGTCTCGACCACTTTAAGACCTATGTCTGGTCCTCGGTGGTGGCCTACAATCTCGCCCTCTTCGCCCGCCTCAAGTCGAACTGACCCACCGCGACTTCGCAAAAGCCTACCCGGCGCCCAGCCGGGCGGTTCAATCATGGGCCAACTAGCGGACCACGAGAGACCTCTACTTCTCTTCTAACGCCCCGTGCAGATAGAACCACCAAAGCAGTCAGAAATACGTCGAATCTACATGGGCGGCTACAATGAATACTTCGAAAAGTTACTGTTGGCGAGTAGCGGAGACGCTTGCGCGCCTCCGCTCTCTCAGAACCGTGCGTGAACCTCTCAGCTCACACGGCTCCCATCAGGCAAACGTGCCGATCAGACCGAGTTGCCAGTGCGCGAAGAGATCGGTGCGCTGCTTGACGATCCGTTGTAAGAACCGACTTGCCCGAGTCTTACCCCTGCCAAAGCGCTTGAACTTCCGCCTTGCCCACGCAAGCACCGTCTGATTGACGTAGCGAAGTATGGGCTGCAGCCCCGTTGGCGCGTACCGTCCATAATAGCTGATCCACCCCCTGAGGAGCGGATTGATCAGCCGGGCGATGTCGTTCAACGAGAGCTGCGTCTGTCGGCGGATGCGCAAGTCCCTGATCTTTTCCCGCATCGCTTTCAACGCCGAGGAACTGACCGCTGGTGTGAAGCCGCAAAACAGTCGCCCGCTTTGCGTTCCCCATACCGCGCGCGGTCGGAAACAATATCCGAGGAAGTCGAACGTCACGTTCGGATGTTGCCCTCTGCGTTTGGAGTCTCTGCAGTAGACGATCTTGGTCTTCGTCGGGTGCAGTTCCAGTTGGCATTCCGCCAACCTCGCCTGAAGCGCAGCCTTGACGGCTTCTGCCTCCTGCTCGGTCCGGCAGTGCACCAGCCCGTCATCCGCATACCGACACCATGGGAGGTCGGGATGTGTCCGTTTCATCCACAGATCAAACGCATAGTGCAGAAAAAGATTTGAAAGAATCGGCGAAACCACGCCCCCTTGCGGAGTTCCGCAGTTCCGTTCAATCCTTTGTCCATCCTTTTCCATGGGCGCTGTCAGCCATCTCTCGATGTATAGCAATGCCCACTTGCTCTTTACGTGCCTGCGAACTGCCGTGAGCAAAAGCTCGTGCGAGATGTTGTCAAACAGACCCTTGATATCAAACTCCGGAACCCAATCATATTTCCAGCACCGCTGACGCGTGATCCCCACGGCATCCAAGGCCGATTTGCCCGGTCTGTAACCGTAAGAATCTGACAGGAAGATCTGATCGAGCTCCGGTTCGATGAGCTGCTTGACCACCATCTGCGCGATCCTGTCGCTCACGGTGGGCACACCCAAAATCCGCTGGCCCCCACCACTCCTTTTCGGAATGGGGACGGCACGCACCGGTGGCGGAAAATAGCTTCCCGAGCTCATCCTGTTCCAGATCCTGTAGAGATTCCTCCCCAGGTTGGCTTCGAATGCCTCGATCGTCTGCCCGTCCACGCCAGCCGCTCCACCATTGGATTTGACCGCTTTGTAGGCTTCGTACACCAGCCGCTTATCGATCATAAACGGCTTGTCTGTCGCATCTGTCGTTGTCATCCTGTTGCCAGTTGCTTCGAAAATACGACCACCTGATCCGACCCCTTCGCTCCAGCCCTGTTACGGGACCTTCGTCACTACTACGGGTCGATCCGCCCCAGCCTCCTGCATCGGTACTCTCGCCTCACGGTGGTGTGCCGCTTGTGCTTCTCCCTTGGCATCAGAAAGCTGGTTCCTGCAGTTCCGCGCAAAAGCCTGCATCCGGCTCATGCCCCCTATACGCCGTCCACTGTCCGGTCATCAGGCTCCCGACGGACTTGTCCCGAGAGATCCATACGCCCTCGGTTTTAGTGGTGTTAAAGAGTGCTAACGACGCGTCATCGAAGGGTTTGCTTGCGCTCATCTTCCGGATGCCTACCTGCCCCGGATCATGTCCGCGGCTTTTGACCCAACGCTAACCACCATGGCTCTTCTACCACAGCAGCTTGGGCTGGTTTGAGACCCGCTCCTGAAAGCCGATCCCGAGGGGCCCACCCTCATCTTTCACGCAGCTTCTCAGCATGTTGTCAGTTCATCATCGAACCTCCTTCTGCTTGCTGCAGCACACTATGGTCAGACACTAGCTAGGAAACGTTGGCCTCCTGCCAATAGGTCGAGCAGAAGCCCCAAGGGCTCCTTGAGAACGATTTTTAACGTCTTGTCGCCCGTCGGCGAGACGTCGCTGGCCCTCTCCAGGATCAGTTTTCCACCGCCGTCCACCTGCCCCCAGCGACGGATAGATGCCACGCAGTCCGCCGCAGTGACGGGATTGCCGTCGATGAATTGCAGACCATCCCGGAGCTCAAACGTATACCTCTTTTTGTCTTCGGAGACGCCCCATTTCCCCACCATTTGCGGTTGCGGCACAAGCTTGGAATCGAGCGCGAAAAGCGTGTCGTAGACCGCCTGGGCATGCATGTAGGTGATGTTAGTACTGGACAAGATTGGATCAAAAATTGTCAGGTCTTCCATCGCCATCCGCACCGTCCGCGCGTCCGCCTGTGATGTCTGCGCCCGAAGGATTGTCGGCATTGATAACGCCGTTCCGGCGACCAAACCTGTCTTGATAATTTCGCGTCTAGTGATTGTCATGCTCGGTCGGCGCTCTCGTCGACGAGCCGCCGGAGAACCGTGTTGCCAGGCAGTCCGAAGAAGTAGTCGATGCCGTTGTCCTCGCACTAGGCCATGACTTGTGCCCGGCCGTAATGGCCATCGCCACGCATCAGGATACGGGTGCTCGGCCAACGGGCGCGGATGCGCCGCACAAGACGGCGCAGATGGCCGCGGATCTCCTTGCCCGTCGGCGTCTTGCCGGGACGCAGGATCATGGCGACCGGGCGGCCGGTGGCGGCGTCATGGACATGGATCGGCAGGAAGCAGCGCTCGTCGTAGGGGGCGTCGAAGAGCGACAGCTGCTGATGGCCATGAACGACAGCGAGCGTATCGTCGATGTCGAGTGTCACGCTCTCGGGCGGCGCGGCATAGCTCGACAGCCACAGCTCGACCAGCACATCGCCGAGCCGGATGACGGTCTTGAGGTCGGGCAGGTTCTCCAGGCGCGAGCATGTCGGCTGCGAGCACAGGTCGAGCCCGCTGTCGGGCAACCGTCCGCAGGCAAGCTTGAAGGCCGGGTCAGTGCGCAGCCGATCGAGATCGTTGGCATCCTCGTAGCAGCAGGCGATCGCAAAGATGCGGGCGCGCAGGATGTCGGCCATGGCGTGCCTCACCCGCTGCGGGTGACGGGATCGTGGATCGCAGCCGCAAGCCGGTCGGCCAGTCGCAAACGCCGCTCGGCGGCGGCCAGAAGCATGACGCCGCCATCCGATGTGATGAGTCCGCCATCAAACGCAGCTGTGATCTCTTGCGCGTCCAACGGCTGGAAATGAAAACGGCGCCAACGATCGTCGGTCATGGCGGGTGTGGCTCGCGAGATCTGGTGGAAGGGTTGGCTTCAGCAACCGAATCCTACGCCAAATCAACCGCTTAAGCTACATCCGCCAGCCTCTCCAACACGCTGTCATACATAAGACGGGCTAGGTTGGGCGAGCGCCATCACCGAAATGAACGAGCTCGTCCTGGCAGCCGCCCTTAACGTGGGTGTTTATCGCCGTTAATAATTGATAAGGGGCCGCGAACAAATGTATTTTTATGGTAGACACGTCTGTCTGACAACTCACGGTCCGTTATGGGAACTCGCTAATCGTTATTGGTAGTGTGCTGAAGGTTCTGCAAATTCCGAAGGAGGGCGGTCTTAGCCCGTTTGAGGATGATAACTGCACCGAGTTGTCAACGACCAATTCGGCGGTCTATGTCGACTGCCGAACTTGGCGAGCGCCTGGCTCACGCACCCTCGAGCGCATTGCGCGGGTTTGGCCGATCAATCGAGTCGACGAATTCTTGCCGTGGGACTTCAGGGCTGCACGGCCTCAGCTATTTACGCGGTCCATCTCGTGCGCCTGCTGCGGGCCTGTATTGATTTCCTGCCCATGACGTTGCCATGTTTCCTCTCCGATGTAACCGCTTCACTCGCGCCATGGCGCTTGGGCTCAGTTCATAGACTCGCTCCTTAGCCCTCCAAGTGCCGCCAGTCGCCTCAGGTGATGATCCGCATCACCAAAAAGCGTGTCGATCATCACGACGCGCTTGAAGTAGTGGCCTATGCTATATTCCATCGTCATTCCAATGCCGCCATGAAGTTGGATTGACTGATGGCCTATGGCTTTGGATGACCGACCGATCTGAACCTTTGCCGCCGAAACTGCGCGCTCGCGCTCAATCGTGTTATCTTCGCCCACTATCATTGCGGCGTACAGGGTCATCGATCGAGATTGCTCCAACTCCACAAGCATGTCGACAGCACGATGCTGCAGCACCTGAAAGCTGCCGATCTTCGTTCCGAACTGTTCGCGCGTCTTGAGGTAACCGAGCGTGATTGCCTGCATTTTTGTGAAGCAGCCAACGGCTTCTGCACAGAGTGCCGTTACAGCCTCATCAGCCACTCTCGAGATAACTGGGAACGCCCCTTCTGGGTCGCCAATCAAATTACTCTCGTCAACGCGTACATTCTTCAATGCAATCTCCACCCCGCGCAGACCATCCTGTGTCAGGAAGGGGCGGCGAGTGAGGCCTGGCGCATCAACGTCAACGAGGAAGAGCCCGATCCCATCCTTCTCGCGAGTGCCTCCGGCTGTCCGGGCCGAGACTATTATCTTATCGGCCACGTCGCCGTGAAGGACGAGAGTCTTAACCCCGCTTAGAGCCCAAAAGGTACCTTGCTTCTTTGCTTGTGTCTCAACGTAGAAAAGATCATAGCGCGACTGTGGCTCGGCATATGCAAAGGCTAGTTTGGCTCTACCGTTCACAATCAAGGGGATTAGCTCTCTCTTTTGTGCTTCATTCCCACCACGACGAAGCAAACCACCGGCAAGGACCACCGTTGCGAAATATGGCTCTAAGATCAAGCTCTTGCCGAAAGCCTCCATCACGATCATTGTTTCGATCGGACCGCCGCTGAAGCCGCCATATTCCTTCGAAAATGGTAACGCCAGGAGACCGAGCTCACCATAGCGTTTCCACATCGCCTCGCTGAAGCCGGGGTACTCGCCTCCGTACTTGCGGCGATCGTCGAAGCCATAACTGCCGAGCATAAGTCGCTCGACGCTTTCCGTTAGGAGCCGTTGCTCTTCCGATAGATCTAATTTCATTGCAAATATCTCCCGAAATTTGCGCGCTGCGAGTGACTAGGATGCATCAAAGGCCGAGAATCGCTTTGGCGATGATGTTCTTCTGAATCTCACTGGATCCCGAATAGATCGATGCCGCACGGCTATCGAAATAGATAGGGGCGATCTTCGCGGCCCATCGCGGGAGGATTGGGGGCTCGTTGCGGCTCCCAAGCTCCTCGTCCGGGATGTAAGGCAACGCGTTAGGTCCCATCACAGCCATTAGGAGCTCCGCGGCGGCCTGCTCAACTTCCGAGCCCCTCAGTTTGAGGATGGAACTTGCGGGATCCTGTACTCCCTGTTGCTGCTTTGACGCATTTGAGATTGCGCGCAGTTGAGTGATCTCAAGTGCTTTCAACTGAACTTCGAGTTCGGCGACCTTTTCACGAAAAGAGGGTTGATCAATGAGTCGCTCGCCGCCGACATAGGTCTGAGCCGCAAGTTCCAGCGCGCGCCGCATACGCTCCTTGGAAAGGCCTACGCCAGCATCGCCGAACCGCTCATTACTAAGCAGATACTTCGCGTAACTCCACCCTTTATTTTCCTCTCCAACTAGATTGTCAACAGGGACATAGACATTCTCAAAGAATACCTCGCTCACTTCATGATCGCCATTAATCAGGTGGATCGGGCGCACAGTGATACCCGGCGACTTGATGTCGATGAGAAGGAAGGAGATGCCTTGCTGCTTCTTTACATCTGGATTGGTCCTCACCAGACAAAAGATCCAGTCGGCGTAGTGCGCCGATGATGTCCAGATCTTCTGGCCATCGACGACATAATGATCCCCATGGCGGACTGCCCGTGTCTTAAGTGAGGCTAGGTCGGAGCCAGCTCCCGGTTCCGAAAAGCCTTGGCACCACCAATCAGTTGCGTTAGCGATGCGGGGCAAATAGTACTGTTTCTGCGCCAGATTGCCAAAGGTGTAGATGACTGGACCTACCAAGTTCTCGCCCATACCGAACTTGACTAGTGCTGGAAAGGCACGCGCCTCTGCTTCGAAGATGTACTGCTGCACGAGAGTCCACCCCGTGCCTCCATATTCCTGAGGCCAAGTTGGCACACCTTTCTTGTAAAGGTTCCGCGTTCCAGCCGCGATCTCGTCTTTCGACAAGTTTAAGCCTTCGGCCAATTTTCGGCGTATTTCCGGGATCGTATTGTCAGATAAGAACCTGCGCACCTCCTCCCGGAAAGCCCGTTCACCTTCTGTGAACATAAAATCCATGGGGCTATACTCCATTGCTAAACAAGGGTTGCTGTTGCCCAAGCTGCCGCTTCCCTTCCCGTGGGGGAAATCGTCTGGAGATAAGTATTGCGGCAATGACCATTATTTTGTCTTCCAGACGGGACTACGCTTTTCGACAACGGCACGGGGACCTTCAAGTTGGTCCTCTGACCGATGAAGATTGTCGACAGTCACGAGCTGATTGCGATTCACGCGGTTTATCGCGTCCTGGAAGCTGAGGGCTTCCGCCGCGCGCGCCGTCTCCTTGATGGCGGCGAAGACCAGCGGCGGGCCGCTGGCTAAAAGCCGCGCGATTTCCCAGACGTGATCTTCAAGCTTCTCTTTGGGCAGCACCTCGTTGACCAGGCCCCAGCGATGCGCTTCGGCGACGTCCATCCAGTGGCCGGTGAGCAGGAGGTCCATGGCGACATGGTATGGGATGCGCTTCGGCAGCTTGATGCTGGCTGCGTCGGCTAGCGTGCCGGCGCGGATCTCGGGCAGCGCGAAGGAAGAATGATCCGAGGCATAGATGAGGTCGCAGGAGAGCGCCAGCTCGAAGCCGCCGCCCACCGCCATGCCATTGACGCAGGCTATCACCGGCTTGTTCAAGTCGCGCAGTTCCTGCAGCCCGCCGAAGCCGCCGACGCCATAGTCGCAATCGGTATCGCCGCTTGCATCAAACTCGAGGTCCCAGCCGGCGCAGAAGAATTTGTCGCCGGCGGTCTTCAAAATGGCGACGCGAAGTTCCGGATCGTCGCGGAACGCCATGAACGCTTCACCCATCAGGCGGGACGTTCGCGGGTCGATGGCGCTGGCTTTGGGCCGGTCGAGCGTGACTTCGAGGATCGCGCCTTCGGGGCGGGTGGTGATGACGTCAGCCATTCTTCTTGTCTCCAAGCACCAGCAGCGCGTCGGCGATCCAGGCGCCCTTGCCTTCGGCGCAGACGATCAGCGGGTTGATGTCGAGCTCTTCGATCTCGCCGGCACTCTTGCTGCACGAAACCGGCAATGCCCGCGATCGCGTCGATGGCAGCCGCGACATCGGCCTTGGGTCGGCCGCGATAGCCTTCGAGCAGCGGGTAGAGCTTCAACCAACGCAGCGCCACCTCAATGTCGTCGCGCGTCGCCGGCAGCATCAGGGTGATGCTCTCGCGCAAAAGCTCGACCAGCACGCCGCCGGTGCCGAGCGTCATCACCGCGCCGAACATCGGGTCGCGGGTGAAGCCGACGATCAGTTCGGCAACGCCATCACGCACCATGCGCTCGGCGTAGAGCCCGGTGCCGAGCGGCAGGAGATCGTGTGCCGCCGTGCTGACGGATTCGGCATCCTTCAAATTCAGCCGCACGGCGCCGACCTCCGACTTATGGGTGACGCCCAGCGCCTTCAGGGCCACCGGGAAGCCGAGCGCCATGGACGAGATCACCGTCTCGACTGCGCTGTTGGCACGCTCGCCCTTCGGCACCGGCAGGCCTGCCTTGTTCAGCCTGTCCTTGGCCTCGGCCTCGTCGGGGGTGATGTGGCCGCCATCGGCCGCGCCGGCAGCCGTGGTGTCGACCGGCAGCGCTTGCGGCTCGTGCCAGGCCCGGCCGATGAAGGCGGCGGCCTGCGCGGCATCCATTGCTTCCGGGATACCGAACATTGGCGCGACGCCACGAACGATCAGTTGGTCTGCGTACTCCTCCGGCAAGTTCTCGGGTATGAAAGAAACAATGGCGCCCTTCGCCTTGTTAGTCTTGAGCGCGGCTTCAAAGGATCGCAATGTTGCCAAGCCCCACTCGTCGACATTCAAACAGCGGTCGCGACGCGGAAAATCGATCACCAAAATGTTGAGGTCGAAGCCGCCCGACACCATCGCGGTGAAGGTGGCCGTCATAGCCGGCTCGTTGTTCCAGATGAAGGGATGGTAGTCGAGCGGATTGGCTATCGCCACTAGGGGCCCGAGGGCCGATTTCACACGGGCACGATGATCAGCCGCCAGGACGGGGAAATGCACCGAGCGCCCTTCAGCGCAGTCGGCCATTATGGAGGCCTCGCCGCCCGAACAGCTCATCGACGACAGCCTGCAGCCTGGCAACGGGCCGGTCATGTGTAGGAGCTTCAACGCCTCGATAAACGCTGGAATGGAATCAACGCGCGCGATGCCCAGTCGCTTCAGGAAAGCATTGGAAGCAGCATCCGAGCCGGCGAGCGAGGCGGTGTGCGACACGGTTGCCTGCCGTGCCTGTTCTGAGCGCCCGACCTTCATGGCGATGATCGGCTTCTTTAGCTCGCGGGCTCTTGCCACCAGCCTCTCGAAGCCGGCGACCGAGTCAAAAGCCTCGATGTGTAGGCCAAGCACAGTGACGCGCTCGTCCTCGATCAGGTCGAGCGCCATTGCTGAAAGGCCAGTCTGCGCCTGATTGCCGGCCGTCATCAAGAAGGCGAGCGGCAGACCGCGCATCTGCATGGTTATGTGGATAGCTATACTAGAGGACTGCGTGACAATGGCGACACCCCTGCCATCTTTTGCCAGTTTGACACCGCCGTGGTTGTCAGGCCACAGAAGCGCACCGTCAGCATAGTTGATAAGGCCATAGCAGTTCGGGCCGATAATCGGCATCTGGCCGGCTGCGGCAACGAGTTCGGCCTGCAGCCTCTCACCGTCCTTGTCATATGCGCCGGTCTCTAGAAATCCTGCTGCATAGCAAACGGCCCCACCGGCGCCACGCTCGGCCAAAGCCTTCACGATGTCGACCGTAAGGTGACGATTGACACCCACAAAAGCAGCATCAGGAGCACCGGGCAATTCGGTGACTGAATGGTATGTCTTGTAGCCATCAACATCAGCCTTGTTTGGATGCACAGGCCAAATTTCGCCGGAAAAACCAATCCTGCTCAACTGAGTGACGACATGAGCCGCCGGTTCGCCGCCGAATACAGCGATCGATTTCGGACGCAGAAGTCGCTCGAGTTTATGCATGATCATCAATCATCTGTTCGTTCAAGCGCGTTTTCCAGAACCGGAATCAAGCGCTGCGGCCCAGATGACTCCAATTCAAGATTCTATACCAATCATCATGGTCACCGCCGCTAGTTGTGGGCGTGCCGTCAGAGAGGCTTCTAGAGTTGGCTGTGCAAATGGCGTGCCATCCTGACGACCTAGCTGCGGCTTGCCGCTCAGGTGTGCCGGCGGACCTTGTTCGCGCTTGCTTCCCTATTTTTGTCTGGGCCAAGCTGAGCACGAAAAGCAATCGTTTCGGCTAAAGTTCGTATGTTCGTCTCGCGACAGTTTCGTTCAAGGGCGACAGCTTTTTGTTTGCTAAAATATCGACATTGAGACATCACGCAGCGGCATCGTTTGGTGCAACGCCTTCATATTTGGTCACGACCGAGGTCGAGCATGCCTTGGATACGGCCCAGACTCGTCATCGTTAGGGCCGAGGCGGCGCCCGGCCGTTGGCGAGGTGCGCCAGGTTCCAATCAGTCGGGACAAAGCGATTCCGCGAGGCTTAGAGATCGAGACGAACCGTCGCAAGCCGTGAGACCGGTAACTTCTGCGGGGGTTACGCGGCGCACAGTAGGGGCGGTTTGGGCTTGAATAGTGAGGGCACGCTCGGCTCTGGTGCTCGAAATCGTGCCCGCAGTCGGTCGCGAAGCTCACTATTCATCTCGGCTGTCCGAACCTGCATCAGCATGTGAGCACCGTGTAGAGATCGGCGCATCTGCTACTTCTTGACCATGCGTTTGGCGATCACGGAATGACCGCCGACTCGGCAAGGGTGGTGGCCGAAGTCCGGCTTGGTAGCGCTTTCCGTAATTCACGATCGCACTGCGGTTCGAACGAACGTAGGTGAGGAGCTGAGACCCGAGGCTGTGGAGACGCGACATTGAGAGCTCGCCTTCTCTTTGCGAGACATTCAAGCTTGCCAAGAGCTGCTCCAGGTCGCGGATCGCTCGATCCACGCGACCGTGCCACAGACGCCACTTCACGGCTCTGATATACTTGCCGATGGTCGGAAGTGTTTCAGCAAGACCAGACTGGAATCGGATCACGTGATCAGCGATCTGCTGCATGGGCTGGATCTTCATGGCGATGTGGAACCCAGTCGATGATGTGGGTCGTCGGTTTCGGCATGGCGCGGAAGCCGCTTCAGGATTTCGGCGCCGTCCGAGAGCACGGTGACGTCCCCAAAGCCGCAATACCCGCCTTCCCGGAGAGGGTGGAGCGCTCGATCGCGTATCGCAGGTTGGTCAGTGTTGGCGGTGACAAAGTAGGCGTTGGTGCACGGATCGTTTAGCGGTCTGGATTAGGCAGGACGGGACCGCAACAGCCTGGTCGTTAGTCATGCCTTTCAAACACAATAGCGCCGCCGTCAACCGCATGCTTGCCTGCGCATGCCCTCAATCCGCTCGCCGCAAGGCAAAGGAAGCGTAACCCGCGTCATCAAAGAGATCCGCCGTGCTCCACATCCGTGCACCAACGCCATCACTCTCCGTTCGTCTTGGTTGTACATTGGACAAGACGGGAATAGCGACGACGTATGAGCCACATTGTGCGCGGATCGGCATTGGCGTTGTGAAGCTGCTTGAAAGAAAAGGCTTCATCTGCGAAACTGTTGGCTCGTGTCACCAATGCACGAAATAGGGGCGAAAACGCTATTATGCTCTTGGCCGAAAAGATCGTGTCGTACAGGTCAGATCCCGCTTTTATATCGACGTATTTCACCCCGGGAATATCCAAACCTATGGAGGGCACGAGGGGATCAAGGATCCGATTTACAGTTCTAGGCCCAATCTCGTGAAGGACGAAGGCCACCGCTCCGTATTTGCTAAATCGATAGCCTTTGATGATGAGTTGCACTGGAACTTGACCTTGAAGCTTGGTGATTTCCATAGCAATTCTAAATCGCATCGGAACGCCCTTTCTCTGCTGGCAGTGCTGACCATAAAACCGTCGCAAGAACTACGTGCGGCCGAACTTCGGCCCCCCTTGCGGCGAGCGGATTGAGGGCGTGCGCAGGCAAGCATGCGGTTGAGGGCGGCGCAGCCGATGGCGAACGTAACCCGCGTCATCAAAGATCGAGATCCGCCGTGCTCCACATCCGTGCACCAACGCCTGGAGATGATAGTCCTCCCAGCCGAAGGCGATCTGGATTGTTCGGTGCAGCCCGTAGAGTGTCATTTCTTCCGAGCCGAGCAGCCGACGCCAGATCATCGGCGAGATTCCTCGCAAGCTTACCTTGAGCTAGTACACCGCAGGCGTTGCAACATCGGGACATGGCGGCAAAGCTAATGTAAAGCCGCCGGTACCCCCAGCTTTTTCATGCTCCCGCGGCTTAGTCCAACACGTTTTTAGCTCACCGTCGCGATCCACCGCAGCGCGCTCTTGCCAACCGACTTTCTGCGCGACACCAAGCTAAAAACGCTCTGCATTACAGCAGTCAGTTCATAACCAAGTTGGTTTCTTGTTCGTCGCATAATCCTTTTCTATCGGATCGACGTCGTGCGGGAACTTGCCTTGAGAAGATAAAAAGCATCATCGATAACGAATCCATCGAGACCTGCATCCCGGGCATAGGCCAGCAGGTCGCTCGCACGATTGATGAAGCCGGTGCCATTGAAGTTCAGCGATGTGTTGCAAAGAACGCCGACTCCGCTTTTCGCCTTAAACGCGGTAAGCAACTGATAGAGGCGCGGGTTCTGCTCCCGCGAAACTGTCTGGGTCCGCGCTGTGCCGTCGACGTGCGTGACGGCCTCCAACCGGCTATCGAGAACCTTCTGGAAAAGAAGCATGTAGGGCGACGGGCGTGCCAAGTCGAAGTGGAGCTCGACGTCCTCTTCCAGGCAAACCGGAGCGATCGGGCGGAAACCCTCTCGCTTCTTGATGCGATTTAGCCTCTCGTGGGTTGCCTTTGAGAACGGCGCCGCGAGAATTGACCGGTTGCCGAGCGCTCGTGGCCCGATTTCGCAATTCCCCTGTACCCAGCCGATCACCTTGTCGTTGAACAACGCCGAGGCTACGTGGTCGCAGTCGAGTGGATAGACCTCAAGTTCCGTCCGGTCGATCTCATCATCTAAGAATGGCTGGCCTGAATATACGTCCCATTTGATCTTTGCATTGCCTGTGAAATGCCGCATCGCGTCGACTGCGGTTCCGATTGCGGAGCCTGCATCGTTTGTGCATGGCGGAATGAAAACATCGGAAAAAAGGTTTGTTTCGAGCCAACGGCGATTCCATTCGCAGTTCAACCCACACCCGCCGGAAATCAGTAGCGGGTAGCCCTTTGTCAAGTTCTTCTTCGCAAAAGTGTGAAACGAATCGAAGATGGCGTCCGAAACTCGTTTGGCGAGGTTGGTGAACTTCTGATGGGTTACGCCAATGTTGTAGTAAGGCGAATTCCGCAGATCCTCCTTGGGCAAGGGGTAAACATCGCTTGGAAGCAGGAAATCGATCAGCGCCTGCTCGTCCCGGTCAGGCGATCCGGTCTGCCCATAGGCACAAAGTGCCATTAACTTGCCGGCGTCTTGGATTCGCGTTGGTCCTTTGGGCAAAGTGAATTTGGGATCGGCGAGCGCATAAAGGAAGGCGTATTTGTGCCCAGGATTGGCAATCACTTTTCCTAAATGCACGACTTGCAAGCGCTCATTGATTTCGTAGAAATCGCCGATACCCCCTTCCCAGATCAGCACATAACAGGCCATTCCGGCCGGAAACGGCGACATGCCGTAGGAGCCCCAGAGATGGGAGCGTTCGTGCGTCGAGGAATAGAAATGCACCTTCCGGCCGAAGATTCTTTTCTCGCCGACAACCTCCGATCCCGCGGCTATCCCGTAGTAGCCTGCCCCCTCGGAGACGAGGCCCTCGTATCCTGCCGTCTCCCACCCACCGACAGCAACGACATCTGGAATGGCGTCCATGCGGCCAGCGGCGTCGAGGATAGTGGTAGGGGTAACGGCCGAATATCTGGGAAAGGTGTCCTTCTCAGCCTCATATGAATAAATGAGCTCGGCTGACGATGCATCCAGTGCTGCAATCGTACCATCATGGTTCGGTTTGAACGAAATTATCCTCATCTGGTGTAAAGCTCCCTTAGGATGAAGGCCATTGAGGCACAGCGATGAAGCAAGTTTCCTTCAGAAATTGTAGAGCATATATTCGGAATATTATGTGTAAAATTAAGTTAATATAATACGATTAAAACATAAAACTAATTCTTTAATATATAACAGCCGCATTAACATTCCGCTGCGATCGCTTCGACGATCGGGGTGTCGTCGGCGGCTAGTCATGGGACCGGTGGGCGCGGATGTAGGACCGTTTCTCTGCCGCGGTCGTGCATGCTGAGCCCCCTTTAGAAACTCCGGCTCCAGAGCCTACTTGCCGACTAGCCGTTCGAGCGCGGCAATGCGCGCCTCATAACCTTGGAAAAGATCGGCCGTTGCGGCATTCTCATCGAGAGCGCCCGCCTGAAACTTCTCGACCCATATCCGGATCATACAAGCGCGACCGCTTTACCGCGGCGGTCACTCCCCATGCCGTGTAGCTCTATTCCGCTTTGCTTTTGGCGGACAGGATTCCCTTCGGGGAGGCGGAATTCACGCATCGTGCAACTACGTTCCGCGTTGTCCAATGTCAGACGATTGTCGGATACGCTACGTAGCATCGCCAAGTCTATCCAATTGCTTGGAAACGGTTTTGTCATTTGGCACGGAACATGCGGGCTCATCCGTAAGTGCGTCAAGGACTGACTGGGGAGACATAGTTCCATGGTGACATCTACCGAAAATGCCGCCGCCGCGGGTCTCCCGGTTGCAGAACGATCCAAAGATGACGCTCGAGGAAGGCCTGGCGGCATGAAAACGGTTGCTTGCGTCCTCCGCTCGGGCGGCGATTTCGAGCCGGGCGATGTTGTTCGCCTGTTCAACCAGGTGAGCGAGCATTTGCCCGGCGCCAAGTTCCGTTGTTTCTCCGACGTCGCCGTGCAGGGCGTCGAGGTGATACCGCTCCGGCACGGGTGGCCGAGGTGGTGGGCGAAGATGGAGCTGTTCCTCCCGGAGCTGCCCGACGACTGGCTGTTTTTCGATCTGGACACTTCGATTGTCGACAGTCTCGCGGACATGGCGGAGGTCGAGGGTCCGGTGATCATGCGCGAACGTTACTGGCCGGGGCCTTTCACGCGGCGTCATGGCGATCCCGCAATCAATCAAAGCGGCGGTGTGGGAGGCGTTCACAGCCGCACCCGCAGATCACATGCGGCGGTGCGCTGAATACGGCGATCACGCGTTTCTTGAGAGCTGCCGGGGAGTCGATTGGCGCCTGTGGGAAGACATCTGCCCCGTCAACTGTGCTCGTACAAGGTGGACGTTCAGCACCTCGGCCACTTCCGGCCGGCGTTCGACCCTCCGCATTGGCGACCTCGTTGACCGTCAAAGATGGTCGGATCGCTTCGCATAGAGATTTGGCTAGCACGTTCAGCCACCGCCGCTGTTCGCAATCCCACTCTATGGATTCTTAACCCCCGCATGAAGCACCGGCTGCACCAAAAGTGCGGAAGAGCCTGAATAACGATTAGGGAGCTTGCATAACGGACCGTGAGTTGTCAGACAGACGTATCTACCACGAAAATACACACTGTTCACGGCCGCTTTGATCAGGAGACTGATCAATGATCAGCAGGCGCGAAATACTCAAGTTGAGTGCAGCAGCCGGGACGAGTTCGGTCATTCCGGAGATGGCGCTCGCCAAATCTATGGAGTGATTATAAGCATGAACCAACGAATATTTGAAGGGCTGAACGTATTGGATTTCACAAACAACGTAGCTGGACCGGGAGCAGGCGCTATGCTTGCTGACTACGGTGCAGAGGTAATCAAAATTGAAAGGCCGATATTCGGCGACGATACAAGAAGTTGGGGATCCAGCGTAACTGAAAGCTTCTCGTGGTACACATGGCTCAATCGCGGAAAAAAGTCTGTAACTATTTCACTGACCGACCCAGAGGGACTCGCGATCATCGAAAAGATGGTGGCCGATGCGGATGTTATCCTTCAGGCATTCAGGCCCGGAGTTATGCAGCGATTCAGTCTGGACTATGACTCAGTGTCCAAAGTCAATCCCAGCCTTGTTTATTGCTCTATTTCTGCGTTCGGGCAGACGGGTCCTAAAGCCAAAAAGCCGGGCTATGACCAGATGGCCCAAGCATACACCGGTTTGACCGATATGACCGGTGAGCCCGATGGGCCTCCTACCAGGGTCAGTATTTCGATTATCGACCACTCTACTGCCATCAACGCGTTTGGATCGATATGCGCGGCACTGTACCACCGCGAAAAGACAGGGGAAGGCCAGCATATCGATGTCTCACTTGTTGGCACTGCGTTCAGTATGAATGATCTGTTTGAAGAAGTTGCAGAAGGAGCTGCTTCGGGGATCAGTATCAAGCCAACGAGAACGGGTCGGCTTTCCTCTTATCCAGGCGCTGGCACATATAAGGGGAAGGGAAACCAATATTGTGAAATCGCCGCCAATAATCAAAAGCTCTGGGGATTGCTTTGCCAAGCGATGGAGCGCCCAGACCTAATCACCGACCCGAGATCAGACTCGGATTTGTCGAGAATGGACAACGCTTCTCTTCTCCATAACACCATCGAGGACTGGGTGGCGAGCTTTGACGACATCAATGTCGCACTGGAGAAGCTGGATAAACTGGGTGTTCCCAGCATCAAAGTTAATTCAGTCGGTGATCTCGTGACGGATGAACACCTCCTTGCCAGAGGTGCCATCACCGATATCCCTGCACCGACAAGTATGCAGGCGCGCGGGGTCAAGACGATACGGGCACGGGGGCCCTGGCATGTTTTGTCCAAGACGCCTTTACAGATGAGGAAGGCTCCCGACCTTGGGGAGCACAATGTCGAGGTCCTAGCGCAGTATGGCCTGAGTGTGGAAGAGATCGGAACGCTCCAGGAAAAATGGAATAAGTCTAGGTAGGATAGCCCTTTGGGTCGGCGGTCATTATCTTTCTTTATGTCTTGTATCAGCATATCACGAAAGAAACTGAGATAGATCAAGGTAATGAACACCGGAATTTGGAATGGAATGAACTCCACGTGGCATTCACAAAAAAGTTACTCATTGAAAAAGTAAATGGTTATGTGGTGGCTGCGATAAACCATCCGCCAGCTAATGCGCTAGGGCACGAGTCCTAATGGGCCTGAATACTCTGCTGAATGAGTCTCTAGGAGATCCTGAAATCCGGCTTATTGTGGAACATCGGGTTGCCGTGACGCGAAATGCGGGTGAAGACAAAGTGAGGATAAGTATATGAAGGCGTTGCTGAGCAAGGCAGTCGGGGGGGCGCAGACCTTGGTGTTGGAGGACGTGCCCAACCCTAAGGCTGCGCCCGGGTTTGCTGTGGTCGAAGTGAAGGCGGTGTGCGTCAACTGCCCCGACGTGCTGATCATCGAGGACAAATACCAGTTCAAACCGCCGCGGCTCTTCTCGCCAGGCGGAGAGATTTCGGGCGTGGTGAAGGAAGTTGGCGAGGGTGTTGTTAATGTTAAGCCGGGTGACCGGGTGATGGGCACGTCCAACATCGGCGGCATGGCTGAGGAGGTGGCGATCGAGGCGGTAAACCTGATCCACATGCCTGCCACGATGCCATTCGACGAGACAGCGGCGTTTATCTACACCTACGAGGTTTCCTACTGCGCCCTGAAGCACCGCGGCCGCTTGACGCCAGGCGAAAGCCTGCTCGTGCTCGGCGCGGCTGGCGGCGTCGGCCTGCCGGCAGTGCTCGGTCGGGCCATGGGCGCGCGGGTAATTGCGGCTGCGTCATCGCAGGAGAAACTGGACCTGGCACTGGCTCGGGGCGCCGAGTCGGGCGTTGTCTATCCACGCGGCCCCTTCGACCGCAATGGGCAGAAGGAGCTCCGTTCCGCCCAGTCGAACAATGGATGGACTCCCGAGGCAGTGCTCGAGATGGTCCTTCCCGGCTCCCGCTCCAACTTCTACCCGCTCAACAAGTCGGCCGACGTGATCGGTTGGGAGCCGTTCTGATGGCGGCCGCAACGGCCGTCCGGCCGCTCGACGTCAACGAGCTTATGTCGCGCCGTCTGAGGTTCGAAACGTCTTACAGCGACCGTGAGGTCATGCTCTATGCGCTCGGGCTTGGCTTTGGGCATGATCCGCTCGACGAAACGGGACTTCGCTTCGTCACCGAAAAGGCGCTGGTGGTGATGCCGACCTTCGCGACGATTATTGCATTCAACCAGCCCCAGCCCCTGCTCACACCCAAGGACGATCTGAATTTCGTGAAGGCGGTTCATGGCGAACAGCGGCTGACCGTCCACCATCCGATTCCGCCCGCCAGCACAGTGACCGGAGAGGTTCGTATGACCGACATTCTCGACAAGGGCGAAGGCAAGGGCGCGATTATCAACGAGGAAATCATACTTCGGCTGAAGGACAGCGACGAACGACTTGCGACGCTGCTCAGCACAGCCTTCTATCGGGGCGACGGCGGCCGTGGCGGCACCGGCGGACCGGCGCCTGCCCCGCACCCGATTCCTGATCGGCCTGCCGATAAGATCGTCGAGATCGGCATCCGAGACGACCAGGCCCTGCTCTACCGACTGAATGGAGATCGCAACCCGCTTCACTCGGATCCGGAGTTTGCGCGAGCGGCCGGGTTCGCGAAGCCGATCCTGCACGGCCTGTGCAGCTACGGCATTGCCTGCCGCGCTGTGGTGGAAGCCTATTGCTCGGACGCGCCGGAACGAGTGGTGAGCTGCGACGTGCGCTTTTCCGCGCCGGTCTATCCGGGCGAGACGATTGTTGCCGAGATCTGGCGGGACGCCGACACGGTCTCGTACCGCTGCAACGTCAAAGAGCGAGACGTCCTCGTCCTCAACAACGGAAAGTGCCTGCTGGGTTAGCTGCTGCCGAACATTGCTGGTCCCTCACGCATTCGTAAACAGCTTGCTGGACATTCCGCAATGCGTGTCAGTTCACCGAGTCCTGCTCCGACTGTTGATCGTTCATCACAAACAACGACCGAATGTACGCGTCCAACTGGCAGTCAGCTGAATGAATCGGTCGATTTCGTAGGGGCTACTTGGCTGGCTCTCCACCAGCACTTCGTTTTCAAGAAAAGCCAGCCAGCGCGACAGGGGTTGTGCGCGGGGTGTTGACGCATGTCACAAGCTGTCGATAGGCTGCCGGCAACAGCCGCCACTGAGTACTACAGGTGGAGCAGCACTTCCGACGCAGGTTCGCCGAGAGTCGCTGGATTGAAGTAGCTTTGCGCGCTTTCGACAGCTCTCCCTGATGTGACTTGCAGGGGCCACACTATGGCACTTCGATGCCGGAGCGGAGGTCGTCCACATGGGGTTCTCTGATCGCGGAGCTGACTGCAAGTTCCTTTTTGCCTTATCCAAGTTCCTGCCGGCTCTGTGGTTCTCTTCGCGGTTAACGCTGGGTCGCCGCATGTTAGAGTTCAGGACGTGGGTGTCTCAATGTAATCGACGCAGTACCTTAGGTTAGGGCTGCCTCCCCATGTACGAGATCACCGACGCCATCGTCCCGGCAGGGACATATCACCGCCGAAAGGGCGGATCTCGCTTAAGGCTTAGCTTTCGCCTCCTCCTTCGACCAGCGGAATTCGCTGCCGTTGACCCAGATCCGATGCATGATCACTGCCAGAGTTTGCGGGCGACGGCCACACGGGCTTTCTTGCTGCCTATCCGGCGCGCCAGGCGCGCGCCCCACGCTTTCAGCGCACACCATCTGGCGACCCGTGCCAACAGAGTGCCCGCGGCCTCGAAGAGATAGGTGCGTGTGAGCGTGTCACCGCATTTTTGAGACCGACCCGTCACGATCGACTTCTCCCGATTGATACCGTCTCGGCGTCAGGCCGAAATAGGCACCAACACCCGATGAGCGGACAAAGCGCGCTGGATCATCGTACGCATCCGACGAAGGCCGCATGATTGGCACGCGCGCGTGTGCGCAGCGGGCTCTATGATGCCGTTGTGTGAAGGTCAGGCGGCCTGCTGTTCGGCGGGTTTTTCGGCTTCGCGCAGGCGTTTCCATTCCCAAGGCAGTAGTTCGTGCAGACGCGAGGCGGGCAGATCGGCAATGCGGGCCAGGACATCGGCGAGCCAAGCTTTCGGGTCGATTCGTTGAGGCGTGCCGTGGTGATGAGGGGACGCCACAGGTGCCCGCCTGACCTTGGCGCAGCTCTCAGTTCCGGAGAAGACCAACGAGATCACCGCCATCCCCGATCTGCTCGATCAACTGGCTGACGCCAAGCAGCTCGAAGGCGCGCTCGTCACCATCGACGACAAGGGCCCGGCCTCGAGCCCGACGCGTTCAATGTTCCAGCTCGGATCCTTCATGACCGCAATCAGATCGTCGGGGAGGCTGACGATCTTCACCTCGTGGCAGATCCTGCGGATTCATCGACAATGCAAACCGCGGTCTCTTTCACCGAGACGTCAAGGCCAATAAAGTGCTTCATGCTGCGCTTCCTTTTTTGATGCTTGTGGCTGTTGGACAGACCACGTTCTACCATCAGCTCGAAGCGCAGCACCTCCTTGCATCACCGTTGAAGATGGGGCTCGAGCCGAATACCCCATCTACTGCTACCTGCCGCTCTACATCTTCTGCGACCGGCACCTGCTGGCGGCAAAGCTCAGGCGTTCCAACAGCGATGCCGCCGCCCGACCGGGCGAGGAGGTTGAGCGGATCGTGACCCAGATCCGCAAAACCTGGCCTAGGAGCCTGTCCAGATAGTCACTGGTCAACTATTGACGAGTCTGATTCAATCTTGGGCTATGAGCAAGTATTTTCGGCCCTGG
>NZ_JAMYPL010000045.1:0-25615 GCF_040320355.1 Mesorhizobium sp. M0715
TCCTGGTCATCCTCAATGCAAAAGCACGCGATGCGCGCAACGAGTTCGTAATTGCAACTTGACACCCCAGATAGTCGCTCTCCCCCGCTTTGCGGGGGCGAGGAACCCAAGCCCTGCCACGTCCCGCCATCCTCTTCCCATCAAGATGCGGTTGGACTTAGCTTGCCAATTGGCAAATACATGCTATATGTCTGCCAATAGCGAGGCACAAAATGCAGCTTCAGTCCATCGTCACCACGCCGGCCACGGTCGGAGCCGCTATCTCGGATGAAGAAGCTGGCGCGCTGGCGCGCACCACGGTCAACCTGTTCAAGGCCTGGAATCTCACCGACCTGGAGGCCTGCATCCTGCTCGGCGGCATGTCGGCGCGGACCTGGGCGCGTTGGAAGACTGGGGCGAAGGAAGGCGGCGTCGGCAGGATCGACCGCGATCTGCGCACCCGCATGGCGCATCTGATGGGCATCCATAAGGGCCTCCGCTATCTGTTCACGGAGCCGGCGCGCGGCTATGCTTGGATACGCAAGCCCAATGCCACCTTCGGCGGCCAGTCGGCCCTCGACCTGATGCTTCGCGGCGAAATCTCCGATCTCTCGGCGATGCGCGAATGGCTCGATGCGGAGCGTGGTGCATGGTGAGTGGACTTGCGGTCAGGCGCCGCGTCGACTGGCACCAGACCTTCCGCATCATCCGCTCCATCCATCCGCCCATCGACCTCTTCGAGGACATTGCCGACCCGCGCGACTGGGAGGCGCTTGCCGCCGTCGAGGCGAAGACAAACCCGCGCATAAGGTTCGAGATCGGCGATCTCGGCAAGGTGTCGGCCGCAAGGCGGGTTTCCGGCCCCGGCGCCAGCTTCGTGATGGCGCCCTTCGTGCACTGTTCGACGCTGCGGCCGGGACGCTTTTCGGATGGCAGCTACGGCATCTACTATGCCGGCGACAGCGAGGACGTCGCGCTCGCCGAGACCATCCACCACCACCAGAAATTCATGCGTGCCACCAACGAGGGGCCGGGCTGGACGGCGGATTTCCGCGTGCTGATCGGGAGCGTCGACCGCGACCTCGATGACGTCAACGCCGTGCCCGGCGTGCTCGACCCGGACGATTATTCCGCCTCGCAGGCGGAAGGGCGGGCGCTGCGGGCAGGGGGCAGCGACGGACTGGTGTGGAACAGCGTGCGCATGCCGGGCGGCGGCTGCATCGGCATCTTCTGGCCCGATGTCATTGCCATTCCAGTGCAGGGCCGCCACTACAGCTACCACTGGGACGGCGCCCGCGTGGATTTCGTGCGCCAGCACGATACGGGAAAGGTGCTGGCCGTCACATCATAGCGGCGGACAGGCTTTACAGATGGCGGGGAAGTCGATATCCAGGTATCGATAAATCCAAGGATTCAGATATATGGATAAGAAGGGCACTTTGAACGCGCTCGCCGCACTTGGCCAGGAGACGCGGCTAGATGTCTTCCGGCTGCTCGTGCGTGCCGGCCCGGAAGGCATTCCGGCGGGCGGGATTGCAACGAGGCTCGACACGGTCCAGAACACCATGTCGGCGCATCTGAAGGTGCTCGCCCATGCCGGGCTGATCCGTCCCGAACGCGACGGAAGGACCGTGCGCTATGTCGCCGATATGACCGGCTTGCGCGACCTTCTGGCCTATCTGATGGAAGATTGCTGCAACGGCGCGCCGGAACTCTGCCGTCCCGTCATCAATGCCGTGACCTGTGACTGCTGAGGGGCTTGTGACTGTCCGCCGCGCGCCGTTCGAACAAGGAAAGCCATCATGACCGATCACGCTCTGAACACAGCTGAGGCGGTTCGGCCCGGCATCGGCTTCGTCGAGAAATATCTCACGGTGTGGGTGGCATTGTGCATCGTCGCGGGCATCGCACTTGGCCATCTGCTGCCAGGCGTGTTCGGCGCCATCGCGTCGGCCGAGATCGCCAGGGTCAACATTCCTGTCGCCGTGCTGATCTGGCTGATGATCGTGCCGATGCTCTTGCGCGTCGATTTCGCCTCGCTGGCCAGGGTCGGCACCTATTGGCGCGGCATCGGCGTGACGCTGTTCATCAATTGGGCGGTGAAGCCGTTTTCGATGGCGCTGCTGGGCTGGCTCTTTATCGGCTGGCTGTTCCGGCCGTGGCTGCCCGCCGTGCAGATCGATTCCTACATTGCCGGGCTGATCATCCTTGCCGCGGCGCCCTGCACGGCGATGGTTTTCGTCTGGTCGAACCTGACGCGCGGCGAGCCGAATTTCACGCTTTCGCAAGTGGCGCTCAACGACGCGATCATGATCGTCGCTTTCGCCCCCATCGTCGGCCTGCTGCTCGGCCTGTCGGCGATCACCGTGCCATGGGGCACGCTGATGCTGTCGGTCGCACTTTACATCGTCGCGCCGGTGATCGTCGCGCAGCTAGTTCGTGGCCGGCTGCTGGCAGCGAGGGGACAGGTCGGGCTCGATGCCCTGCTTGCCACGCTGCAGCCCTTGTCGCTGATTGCCTTGCTGGCGACGCTGGTACTGCTGTTCGGCTTCCAGGGCGAGCAGATCATTGCGCAGCCGCTGGTGATCGTGCTGCTGGCAGTGCCGATCCTGATCCAGGTCTATTTCAACTCCGGTCTTGCCTATCTGCTCAACCGCCTCAGCGGCGAGCGGCACTGCGTGGCTGGACCATCGGCGCTGATCGGCGCGTCGAACTTCTTCGAGCTGGCGGTGGCCGCCGCGATCGCGCTGTTCGGGCTGAATTCGGGCGCGGCCCTTGCCACCGTGGTCGGGGTGCTCATCGAGGTTCCGGTCATGCTGTCGGTGGTGTGGATCGTGAACCGCAGCAAGGGCTGGTACGAGAAGGGTGGCGCCGTCCGGAATACCATGTCGACTGGGAAGGCCTCGAAATGACCATCACCATCTACCACAATCCCGATTGCGGCACGTCGCGCAATACGCTGGCCATCATCCGGCAGTCGGGCGAGGAGCCGGAGGTGATCGAATATCTGAAGACGCCGCCGTCGCGACAAAGGCTAGTCGAACTGATCGCCGCGATGGGCATCACACCGCGAGACCTGCTGCGCGAGAAGGGCACCCCCTATGCCGAACTCAGCCTTGCCGACCCGAAATGGTCCGACGAGCAGATCGTCGATTTCATGCTGGCACATCCGATCCTTATCAACCGGCCGATCGTGGACAGCCCGCTCGGCGTCGTCCTTGCACGGCCGTCGGAAAAGGTGCTGGACATCCTGCCCAACCCGGAGATCGGTGCGTTCACCAAGGAGGATGGCGAGGTGATCACAGGCGCCTCGGGCAAACGCGCCGGCTGATGTTATTTCCATATTTTTCGAAATTAAGTTGACGGCGCGAAAAGTGCCGCGTAGTTTATTTCCATGAAACTCGAAAAAGCAGCTGCCCAGCTTGAAGCACTCGGCAATCCGACGCGACTTCAGCTCTATCGCATCCTGGTGCGCGCCGGTGACGACGGGCTTGCCGTCGGCAGCGTCCAGGGCAAGCTCGACATTCCGTCATCGACGCTGTCGCATCACCTCAAACGGCTGGTCGACACCGGGCTTGTCACGCAGGAGCGGCAAGCGACGACGCTGATCTGCCGCGCCAACTATCCCGGCATGAATGCGCTGATCGGCTATCTCGCCGACGAGTGCTGCGCTGACGCCGTCTGCGCGCCCGCCGTCGGCAAAGCACTGGTTTGATTTTTTTGCACTTATAATTCGAACATACCGGAAGGATCGAACCTATGGACATGATGGCAAACCTTCCCGTCGCGGTGATCGGCGCCGGCCCGGTCGGGCTGGCAGCCGCGGCGCATCTAGTCGAGCGCGGCATTCGTCCGTTGATCCTGGAGCGCGGCGAAAGCGTGGGTGCGGCGCTGCTCGATTGGGGCCATGTGCGGGTGTTTTCGCCATGGAAATACAACATCGATACGGCGGCGCGGGCGCTGCTCGACCGCTCCGGCTGGACGGCGCCGGACAGCCAGGGCCTGCCGACCGGCGGCGAGATCGTGCGCGATTATCTGGCGCCGCTTGGCCGGCTTCCCGCGATCGCCGCCAATTTGAAGCTCGGCGCCGAGGTCACCGCGATCACCCGTCAGGGACACGACAAGGTCGCCAATGATGGCCGCAAGGACGCGCCCTTCGTCATCCGCTATCGCGATGCCGGCGGCGAACACCGCGTTCACGCGCGCGCCGTCATCGACGCGTCCGGAACATGGTGGCGGCCAAATCCGATCGGCGTCGACGGGCTGCCAGTTGCCGGCGAAGGCGGGGCGTCGGCACGCATCGCCTATGGCATTCCCGACGTGCTCGGCAAGGCGAGAAAAGACTATGCGGGCAAGCGCATCCTGGTCATCGGCGGCGGGCACTCGGCTATCAACGTCGCGCTGGCGCTGATGGAGCTGCAGGATGCGGCGCTTGGCACCGAAATCTTCTGGGCGCTGCGCCACGTCAGCGTCGAGAGATTGCTCGGCGGCGGGCTGAACGACCAGTTGCCGGAACGCGGCGCGCTTGGACTGGCCGCCAGGCAGGCGATGGCCGACGGCAGGCTGAACATGCTGGCGCCTTTCGCCGTCAACCACATTGAGGCCCAAGGCGAGGGGCTCGTCATCGACGCCAGCCTGGGTGGCAAGCCGTTCAGGCTGGCCGTCGACCGCATCGTCGTCACCACCGGTTTCCGGCCCGATTTGTCGTTCCTTGGCGAAATCCGCATCGCGCTCGATCCCGTCGTCGAAGCGCCGCCGGCGCTGGCGCCGCTGATCGATCCGAATTTTCATTCATGCGGCACGGTTCCTGCGCATGGCATCGCGGAACTCGCCCATCCCGAACCTGGCTTCACCATCGTCGGCTCGAAATCCTACGGCCGCGCCCCGACCTTCCTGATGGCGACCGGCTATGAGCAGGTTCGCTCGGTGGTCGCCGACATTGCCGGAGACCATGTAGCGGCCCGCGAGGTCCGGCTGGTGCTGCCGGAGACCGGCGTGTGCAGCGCCGTCGGTGTCGTGACGGTATCGGAAAGCGCCGGCTGCTGTGGCGGGCCCGCACCCGCCGCTGTCGATGCCTGCTGCGTCAGGGATGCGGACGCCAAGGCAACCGGCGCATCGGGTTGCGGCTGCGCAACCGCGCCGGCCACCGAGACGCGAGAGAATATGGCGGCCGGCGTCGATGCCTGACCGATCCGTCCTGCGCAAGGCGATCTGGGCGCTTGGGCTGACCCAGATCATCGGCTACGGCACGCTCTATTACAGCTTCTCGATCCTGGCGCCGGCAATGGCTGGGGAGTTCGGGCTCACGGAGGGCTGGGTGTTCGGCGCTCTGTCGGCCTCGCTGTTTGCCGGCAGCCTGTTCGCGCCGACTGCCGGGCGGTGGGCCGACCGCTTCGGCGCCGGCCGCATCATGACCATCGGCTCGGTGGCGGCAGCCGTAGCGCTGGCGCTGTGCGCCGTCGCGCCCGGCCGCGTGAGCTTCGTTCTGGCATTGCTGGCGATGGAACTGGCCTCCAGCTTCGTTCTCTACAGCGCCGCCTTCGTTGCGATCGTGCAGATCGGGGTTCCCCGGCCGCAACGCAGCATCACCCATCTGACGCTCATCGCCGGGTTCGCCTCGACCCTGTTTTGGCCGCTGACCTCGGCACTGCATGTGCATCTGACATGGCGCGAGGTCTATCTCTTGTTCGCCGCGCTCAATCTCGGGCTGTGCCTGCCGATCCACGCCTGGCTGATGCGCCTGTCGCGCCGTAACGCGACGGCGGCGAGCCAAGAGCGCGGGCACGCCCCCGATGAAGGGGGCACGCGGCTCGACGCGCGGCGCGGCCGGGCCGCGTTCCTGCTGATGCTGGCGGGGTTCGCCACCGAGGGCTTCGTGCTGTCGGCGATCCTCATCCACATGGTGCCGCTGACGGCGGCGCTGGGGCTCGGAACCGCAGGCCTCTTCGTCTCGACCCTGTTCGGGCCGGCGCAAGTCGCCAGCCGGTTGATCAACATGCTGTTTGGCGGCCGCCTGCAGCAAACGCACCTCGCCGTCATTGCAGCTTTGCTGGTCACAGCCGGGCTGTGCGCACTGCTCCTGACGACGCCATGGCTGCCCGGCGCTTTCCTGTTCGTATTGCTATTTGGCCTCGGTTCAGGCCTCACCAGCATCGTCGGCGGCACCTTGCCGCTCGAACTCTTCGGTCGCGAAGGCTATGGTGCGCGGCTCGGATGGGCGAGTGCTGCCCGTCAGTTCACCTCGGCCTTCGCGCCATTCGCGCTCGCCTTCATGATGGCGCGGACATCCGTCGCCAATTCCCTGTGGGTGCTGGTCGTCGTCGCCGCGAGCGGCGTGATCGCCTTTCTTGCCATCGTGCTGCTGAGGCGGCGTGGCCGGGTGGCAGCGTTTGTGACCCATCCCGCATGACTTGGCACCTGGCCTTCTCCGGCCAGAATTGTGGATGTATACCAATTTTTGGTATACAGTGGTATCATCACGTTGGGACGAAGCTCATGCCCCGAAATACCTCTATTTCCCTTGGCGACCATTTCGCCGGTTTCATCGATACGCAGGTTCAGACAGGCCGTTACGGTTCGGCAAGTGATGTCGTGCGTGCGGGCCTGCGGTTGCTCGAAGAGCATGAGGCCAAGGTCCGTGCCTTGCAAAACGCCCTCATCGCCGGCGAGGAATCTGGCGCGCCCCTAGCCTTCGACAACACCGCATTCCTGAGCAGGATGCGGGCCAAGCATGCCAGATGAGAGCCGCCAGTATCGGCTCTCGCCGCTGGCTGAAGCTGAGCTGGAAGATATCTGGCTCTACACGTTCAAACACTGGTCGCTGGAACAAGCGGATCGGTACCACCACGGTTTGATCGATGTGATCGAAGCCCTGGCTCGCGGCGTTAAAACCGGCCGCCGCACCGATGTGCGGGAAGGGTACTTCAAATACCCAGTCGGTCAGCACTTCGTTTTCTTCCGTCTATCCGAAACGACCCTGGATGTTATCCGCATCCTGCATCAACGAATGGACATCGAACGACATCTGTGACGGGAGACGTGTGCTCGCTACTTAAGACGCGCGTAGATTTGATCGGAGTGTCAGTGCGCCGTCAGTGCCGTAGAATCTTGCTCAGAAAAGCGCGGCTGCGGTCAGTCTTGGGGTGCGAGAAGAATTCTTCCGGCGTGCCGCTTTCGACGATGGCGCCGGCGTCCATGAACACCACGCGCTGGGCGACCTTGCGGGCAAAGCCCATCTCGTGCGTCACCACCATCATGGTCATGCCTTCCTCGGCGACCGCCACCATGACGTCGAGCACTTCGGAAATCATCTCGGGATCGAGCGCCGAGGTCGGCTCGTCGAACAGCATGATCTTGGGCCGCATGCCGAGGCAACGCGCGATCGCCACGCGCTGCTGCTGGCCGCCGGAGAGCTGTGCGGGATAGGCATTGACCTTGTCGGCGAGGCCAACCTTGGCCAACAATTCACGGCCTGCTTTTTCAGCCTCGGCACGCGGGATCTTGCGGACATGGATGGGGGCTAGCGTGACGTTCTCGAGTGCCGTCTTATGCGGGTAGAGGTTGAACGACTGGAAGACGAAGCCGATCTCGGTGCGCAGCTGCGTCATGTTGGTGGCGGGGTCGCCCAGGCGTTGGCCGTCGACGACGAGGTCGCCGTTCTTGATCGCCTCCAGGCCGTTGACGCAGCGGATCAGAGTGCTTTTGCCCGAGCCGCTCGGGCCGCAGACGACGACCACTTCGCGCGGCTCGACGCTGAGCGTGATGTCCTTGAGCACGTTGAGCGAGCCGAACCATTTGTTGACGCCGCGAAAGTCGATCATACCGGTCTTGGCAAGGCCCGTTGTGGTCATGTTTTCTGGACCTTTGGGGTTGGAAGTCACAACTGCACCTCGCCATGTGCCGCGCCCATGCGCTGCTCCAGCCGACGGGCCAGCATGATCAGCGGATAGCATACGATGAAATAGCCGACGCCGACGAGGAAGAAGACCAAGAGGCCGTTGGGCACACGCTGCACCACCAGCCAGCCGACGCGGGTGAGGTCGGTGAGACCGATGGCGGAGACGACCGAAGAATCCTTGATCAGCAGCACATATTGCCCGACCAGCGGCGGCAGCACGATGCGCATCGCCTGCGGCAGCACCACCTGGCGCATGCGCTGCCAGCGCGACAGGCCGGACGCCAGCGCCGCCTCGACCTGGCCGGTCGGCACCGAGCGGATGCCGGCGACGACGATCTCGCAGATGAAGCAGGCGGCCAGATTGGTCAGCGCGATGATGCCGGCGGTGAAGGCGTCAAGCTCGATGCCGAACTCCGGCAGGATGAAGAAGATCAGGAAGATCTGCACGAGGAACGGCGTGCCGCGGATCAGGTCGACCCAGGCCCCGATCAAGCCCGAGATCAGCTGGTTGCCGCCGGTGCGCAGGATGCCGAGGCCGAAGCCGAGCAAGGTGCCGAGCACAAGGCTGATCAGCGACAGCATCACGGTCATGCCGAGGCCGCGCAGGGCCAGCGGATAGGAGCCGGCGAGGCTTTGCAGTTGTTGCCAGATCATGTCCGCGCCCCCGCCGTGCCGAGCCAGCGGCTGGAGACGCCAGCCAGTCCCTTCAGTCCGTAATAGAGCAGCAGATAGAAGGCGGCGATGGTGAGGAAACCTTCGGCCGGCATGAAGCGGTCGGAGGCGAGCAACTGGCCGGCGCGCGTCAGTTCGGCAACCGAGATCAGCGACAGAAGGGCGGAATCCTTGACCAGCACGATGGCTTGGCCAAGCAGAGGCGGGATCGTCACCTTGAAGGCTTGCGGCAGGACGACAAGGCGCATGCGCTGGACATAGGTCATGCCCGAGGCGACGCTGGCCTCGACCTGGCCGCGCGGGATCGACAAGATACCGGCGCGAATGATTTCAGCGATATAGGCACCGCTGTTCAACGACAGCGCGAGGATGCCGACGACGAGTTCCGGCAGGACGAAGCCGAGCCGGGGCAGGCCGAAATAGAGAAAATAGAGCTGCGCCAGCAAGGGCGTGGCGCGCACCGCATCGATATAGGCCTTGGCCGGCACACGAAACAGCCAGCCGCGCTGCAGATTCATGGCGCACAGCACGATGCCGACGATGAGCGCCCCTACAAAGGACAGCGCCGACAGCCAGACGGTCGTGATCAGGCCCTGTCCGAACAGCGGCAGGTATTCGACGATGGTGCGGAAACTGAAATTTTCGAGCATCGTTGGGTGCAATCCCCAGAGTGCAGGAAACGACGGATGAAGCGAAATTCCAGGCGGTTCGCGGCGCTTGAGACGCGCGCGAAACCGCCTGGGTTTTATCGCTGCTTAGTGGTCTTTCTTCCAGGCGTCGGAATTGACCCAGTAGTCGAGGTTCTTCTGCAGGCGACCATCGATGGTAACCTGGTTGAGGAACAGGTTCATCCAGACCAGCAGGTCCGGCTCGTCATAGCGGGTGGCGAAAGCAAGCGGCTCCTTCGACAGAAGGTCCGGCATGATGGTGAAGCTGCCGGCCGGATAGGCGGTCGACTGGCCCTTGACCGCCGAGACGTCGTTGACGCCGCAATCGGCCTGGCCGTTGTTGACGGCGTCGAGCAGCAGCGGACCGCCGCCCTTGTAGCTCTTGATGTCGGCGTCGGGGAAGGCTTTCTTGGCTTCCTTCTCGCCGGTGGCGCCGAGCAGCACGGCGATCTTGGTGCCCTTGGCCTTGCAGTCTTCGGTGGTCTTGAACTTGCTGTCGGCCTTGGTGAAGACGGTGCTGCCGGTGTACATGTAAGGCGTGGTGAAGGCGACCTTCATGCCGCGCGCCAGCGTCGGTGTCATGTCGGCGACCAGAAGGTCGGCCTTGCCTGACAGCAGCGCCGGGATCAGACCATCCCAGTCGAAATCGAGGAAGGTGATTTTCACACCCATTTCCTTGGCCATCAGTTCGGCCAGTTCAACCGAACTGCCGGTGCGTTCGCCATTGGCGCCAACCAGCGAGAAAGGGGGTCCCTGGGTCTGCACGGCGACACGCAGTTCGCCGCGCTTGGTGATGTCGTCCAGTGTTCCGGCTGAGGCAGCAGTGGTAAGGCCGGCGAGCGCAAGTCCGGCGATGAAAAGCTTGGCAATCTTCATTTGGTAGTCCTCCTTGTTTTATTGTTCCATGTCTTCGTTGTTTTTCACCCTTTGGGGTGCTTTTTGAGCGGCAGCGCCGTTGCCGGCGGCAGCCACCGTTCGAAAATCCTCAGTCCCAGGCCACCGTCTCGGTGACCTTGATGCCGCGTCTGGCAAGCTCGTCGAAGAAGGGTTCGTCGGGCACGTCCAGCAGCGGGTTGAGCAGGCCGGGTTTGGTGATCTCGCCACGCGCCAGCATCTGCGCCACGATGCTGGCGGGATAGCCGACGCCGAGGCTCATGCCGAACAGGCCCGAAGCGAGATCGCGCTCGATGATCAGGTCCGACGTCACTGTCTTGGCGCGGCCGTCTTCGAGGCCGGAAAAGACATTGCGCATCACGCACAGGTCCTTCTCGCCGGGACCATATTGCAGTTGCGGGCCGAGCAGCCGGCCGAGGAATTCGCGCGGGCTGTTGGAGGTGCCGGGCACCTTGTCCTCAGAGAGGAAACCGAGCTCCTTTAGCGGCGCCCAGAAGGCCGACCATCCCGGCCAGCGCAGCGTGTAGCGGCCGGAACGGCGCAGACCCTTGGCTGCCTCCAGCATCTCGACATAATGCAGCGCATCGCCATTTGGGAACGCTTCCAGCCTGCCCAGGCCCGCGACCTCGATCTCATGGATGAAAGGGTTTTCGTGCTGCTGGCCGGCCGGCACCGCGACGCGCTTTCCGCCCTCGATCATGACGCTGTCGCGGTTCTGGCTGACCAGGACCATGTCGAAATTCCAGCTCACCTTGTAGCACAGCGGCTTGGCCATCGCCTTCGGCTCGGGGATGCCGCCGCAATAGGAATCGATCGCGGTGATCGAAGAGAACTGCCTGGCGGCGCGGGCGTAGAGTACGAGGTCGATGCCGGGGTCGAGCCCGCATTCGGTCATGATCGAGACGCCGGCTTGTTCGGCGGCCGGCGCCAGATCGGCGATCGACTTGGCGTAGTTGGTGGTGACCAGCGGCGTGCGCGTGGCGATCGCGGCCTGCACCGCCTCGCGCATCAATGGCTGCGGCAACAGGTCGATGACGGCGTCGACATCATCAAGCACATTGGCCAGCGCCGGGCCGATCGCGCCTTCAGGCACGACGAAGCGCACACGGGCAAGATCGGTCAGGCCGGCAAGCCGGGCCGGGCCATCCGCTGCGGTGTCGACGCAGACGATTTCCTCGACGCCGTCGCTGGCAACAAGGTCGGCGATTGCCGCCCGGCCTTGCAGGCCGAGGCCGCCGAGTACCGCGATCTTCATGCCGGCTCCTTGCGGTCGTCCGACCAGCAGCCTTCCGGCAGGCTGACCCATTTGTTGCAGGACGCCATGACGACGAAGGTTTCGCTGCGCACGACTTCGCCGGGCTCGCCGGCACCCGGGATCAGTTCGCTAGTGACGCGGTAGAGGTCGGCGACGTCACCCGCCACGGTTACGTCGACGATGATGTCGAAGCGCCCGGTGACGACCGAGGCCGAGTTGACGAAGGGCAGTTCGGCAATGCGCTGCGCCAGTTCGCGGGCCCGGCCGCGCCCTTGGGCATTGATGCCGACAATGGCCGAGATCAGCTCGGGACGCTCGGTCAGATTCAGCAGGCCGACGATCTTGAGCAGGTTGCGGTCGAGCAGGTTGCGCAACCGCGTGCGCACCGTCGGCACCGAAATCGCCAATATCTCCGCGATGCGGTTGATGCCCGGCTGTGCATCCTGCGACAGCTGTTTGACCAGCCGCCGATCGGTCAGATCGAGATGTTCTCGCAAAGTCCCCGTCTTTCACAAAAGGAAAAAACTTTGGCGGTTTTTTTGCCAATGTGCAAACAAGCTACGTCACGGATATTGGAAAAGCAAGGCAATGATTCAGCGCTACTGGTGATAGGTGGTCGCTGTCAGGGCTCAGACCAGCGCTGCCGCCAACAGTTTTGCCTGTGGCGTCAGCTCTTCGAAGCGGCGGGCGCAGAGGTTGAGCTGGCGCGTCGCCCAGTCGTCGGTCAGCCGCAGTGTGCGCACGGAACGACCCGCCGCACTTTCCGGCACGATGGCGATGCCGGCGCCTTGCGCGACCAGCCGGCAGACATTGTCGAGGCCAGGCACGCGGATGCGGACATGCAGATGGCCGCCAAGGCGGGCCGCCTGGCGCGTGATGTGCTCCTGCAGCGCATGGCCGGTGCTGAGGCCGACGAAAGATTCGCCGAGAACCTCAGTGAGGTTGACGGTGCGGCCTTCAAGGCCGGGCCGGTTCCGCGCGGCGATCACCACCAGCCGGTCGGTGAAGAACGGTTTCTGTTCGAGATGCGACAGGCCGGCCCAGGTTGCGGCGATGCCGAGATCGGCCGCACCATTGGCCACGGCTTGCGCGATCTCATGGCTGGGGCGCTCGTCGAGATCGATGTCGATCTGGGGATGGGCGACAAGGAAAGCCGGCAGGATGTCGCGCAGCAACTCGGCTGTAGCGGCGGTGTTGGCCAGCAGCCGGACGCGGGCGCGCAGGCCGGTGGCATAGGCGGCCAGATCGCCGGTCATGGCCTCGATCTGGTTCTGCACGGCGCGCGCATGATGCAGCAGCGCATGTCCCGCCGGCGTTGGCACCACACCACGGCGGCGGCGCTCCAGGAGCGGCGCGCCGAGCCGCTCCTCCATGCCCTTGATGCGGGCGCTGGCCGACGCCAGGGCCAGGCCGGCAAGCTCGGCGCCATGGGTGATGCTGCCGCGTTCGGCCACCAGCAGGAACAGGCGGAGATCGACCAGATCGAAGCGCATTCTTTTGCTCCTGCGAATATTCAGCGCCCGGGAAGGCGATCGGCCCTCCAGCCTTCGTCCTGGCCGAAGGTTGGCAGCACAACTTCCACATTGTGATCGGCCGGGATCTTCGTCAAACAGTTTCGAAGGAGAATTGTGATGAACAAACGAACGTCAGGCCGGCTCGGCATTCTCGAAAGCACGGCGATCGTGCTGGCCATTGCCGTGGCTGGCCTTGCCATGGCGCCAGCGGGATCAGGCCTGCGGGGATGCGCGGCGACGGTCGTATCCACCAGCCGCGATGCGGCGCCGGCAAAGGCCGCCAGCCTGGATGCCGACGCAACCGATATGCTGCTGCATGACTGATCCCGCCTTGAAGATACGACCATGCTGAGCGCCGGCGTCCTCGCCTGGATCGGCGCCGTGTTCCTCGCCGCCGGCTTCGTCAAGGGCGTCGTCGGCATGGGGCTGCCGACCGTTGCGATGGGCCTGCTGGCGGTGACGATGCCGCCTGCGCAGGCCGCGGCGCTGCTGCTGATCCCGTCGTTGGTCACCAATCTCTGGCAATTGCTGACCGGCCCGTCCTTCGGCGGCCTGTGTAAGCGGCTATGGACGATGATGGCCGGCGTGATGCTCGGCACCGTTGCCGGTGCCGGGCTGCTGACCGGCACGCATACGGGCGCGGCTTCGGCCGGGCTGGGCGCCGCACTTGTGCTCTATGCGATCCTCGGCCTCGCCAAGGCCGGCTTCACCACGCCGGTGCGCCACGAAGCCTTGATGTCACCGCTGGTCGGGGTGGCGACCGGGCTGGTCACCGGCGCCACCGGCGTCTTCGTCATCCCGGCAGTGCCCTATCTGCAATCGCTGCGGCTGGAGAAAGAAGACCTGATCCAGGCGCTCGGCCTATCCTTCACCGTGTCGACGGCGGCGCTCGCCATCGGGCTGTTCAGGACCGGTGCCCTGGCGTCGCCGAGCGCGCAACTGGCGGGATCGGTCGCAGCCCTTGCGCCGGCGCTGGCCGGCATGTTCGCCGGCCAGGCATTGCGCCGGAGGATGAGCATCGAGACCTTCCGGAAAGTGTTCTTCGTCGGATTGCTGGCGCTGGGTGTCTATCTTGTGGAGGACGGTATTCTGTAGCTTGCGGCAGGCGTTCAGAATGCAGCTATCGCCTTGGCGATCGCGGCGAAAGGCAGGACCAGGGACAGCGGCGCGTCATCCAGACGGATCGCACCGTAACCTTCATACCAGTGGGCAGCCTGGTCACCTTTGGCATCGATTAGCAAGGCAACGCCGCCGAGCTCCTCCGCGACTGCCATACAGCGCTTCCCGGCGGCGAGCAGCAAACCGCCGCCAAGGCCGCGGCCTTGTATCGTACGGTCTACGGCGAGCCGACCCAGACGGTAGACCGGCACGTCATAGCGGCCAAGGCCGCGTTTGGCGACTGCCGGGGTCCTGGCAAAGTCGATCGAAGCCGGGCTGAGAGAGTAGAAGCCGAGGATGCGCAAAGGATCTTGCGCCGTCACGGCGACGAAAGTTTTTGCGCCACCGCTTTGATGACTTTGACGCGCAAAGCGCTGCAAATAGATGTTGAGGTCCGCGTCGCCACAGTCGAAGGCGGCACGGTTATGTTGTCTCCCGATCGGCACTTCTTGCCATGTGACGGAGTTCACGCGAGAGTCTGGCCGGCTTTGGCGGCGCGGATAAGGCGGTTGGTCGGGGAGGGCGGGTTTTCAAGCAGGTCGAGGACGCGCAGACTGTCCCGTTCTGACAGCGCAAGATGTTCGGCGCGTTCGATCGCAGCCTGGGCGTCACGCAGTGCGGAGCGCGTAACGAACTCGGTCAGGCCGACATTCGACAAGGCGGCCGCACGTGCGATCACGGCTTTCGCTTCGGGCGGAATCCGGAAATCGATTCGACCGTTATCACCGACGTTGCGAGGCATGGCTATCTCCTTTGTCTGCTATTATATGGTACGGATTCAATCCGTACAATATAAATCCTGTCGCTTTAGCCTCACGGGCATGTGAGGAGCGCGCTGGGCCAAATCTGTTACCGCACCACCAGCACCGCAATCTCCGTGTAGGACAGCACTTCCGCCGTCTGGCTGCCGAGAAGCAGCTTGCCCAGTCCGCGACGGCCGTGCGAGGCCATGACGATCAGGTCGCAGCGCAGGGCCTGCGACAGTTCCAGGATGGCTTCGGCGGGCCGCTTGTCCTCGACATGGACCACCTCCGCGGCCACGCCAACGGCGTCCGCCGACGCCTTGCATTTGGCGAGCACTTCCTTGGCATAGCGGCCTGCCTCTTCCTTGTAGGCGACGAGCTCATCGCCGGCGGCATAGCCGGCCATGGCGCCGCCCCAGGCGAAGATCGGGAATGGTTCCGAGACGGTAACGAAGGTGACGGAGGCGCCGAGGTCCTTGGCCAATGTCAGGCCGTGGGCAACGCCCTTGTCGGCCAGTTCCGATCCGTCCGTGGCGATGAGCAGATGTTTGTACATGATGATCTCGACTTGTTGTGCAAGGGCCCGTGCCCTTGTGGTGGCGGGAGCCTTGTAGAGGCTGGCCTTGATATAGTTGCGGCACCAGGATGATCACAGGGCCGGCCCGCCGCGGATCAAGGCCAGGCGACCACGCAGTTTTGTACCAAGCGGATTCCCCTTTGCCGCATCGTCGCTTAAGGTGCCGGACCACATCGAAAGGCATCTCATGAGCAGCGTGTATCCCCAAATCCATCTGGTCCGGCATGGCGAGACGGCATGGAGCCTTTCGGGGCAGCATACCGGCCGCACCGACATGCCGTTGACCCCGGTTGGCGAGGCCGCCGCGCGGGGCGTCGCGGATAGGCTCAAGGGCCTGTCCTTTTCGGCCGTATGGTCGAGCCCGTCGCAGCGCGCCTACAACACCAGCGTATTGGCCGGCTTCGGCGCGCAGAGCGTCAAGAAAGACGATCTGCAGGAGTGGGACTATGGCGCCTATGAGGGGCTGACGACAAAACAGATCCTGGCCGAGCGCCCCGGCTGGAATGTGTTTCGCGATGGTTGTCCAAAGGGCGAGATGGCGGCCGATGTGGGCGCGCGGGCCGACAGGATCATTGACGGGTTACGCAAGGCCAATGCCGACATGTTGGTGTTTTCCAGCGCGCATTTTTTGCGCGTGCTGGCGGCGCGCTGGATCGGGCTGCCGCCCGAAGGCGGCGCGCTGTTCGTGCTCGATACGGCAAGCATCAGCGTGCTCGGCTACGAGCATGATCTGAGCGAGCCGGTCATCCGGAAATGGAACCAGAAGTAGTGCGGCATCGGCCGGCGGTACCGCTCCGCCCTACCTGTCGAATTTCCTGATCGCCTCGGCGGTTACCGGCGTGAAGAAATTCACCAGATTGCCATCGGGGTCGCGAAACAGCAGCGAGCGATTACCCCAGGGCATTGTGGTCGGCTTTTGCACCGTTACATCCCTGAGTAGGTCCGAGAGCCTGGCGAATTCAGCATCGACGTCGCCGACGCGGAATTCGAGGATGGCCGTGTGGTTGTCGGCGGGGCGGGCGATGTCGCCGCCGAACAGCATCAAGGTGCGCGTGCTGCCGATTGCCAACGTGCAGGCAGGTGTCGCGAGTTCGGCGAAGTCTTCTGTGTACATAGTCACGGGCATGCCGGTGATCTCGCCATAGAAGCGCACGAGACGCTGGACGTCCGACGTGATGATGCGGACAGAGACGAAATTCATTGTTTTGCTCCTGGATTGCTGGAGCCGCGGCCCGGCCCATGAGTCACCTATAGGCCAGGCCTCCTGACAGCTTCCTGTCAGGAGGTGGCGCGGATGCAAGGCCGCCGACATCGACGATACTCGGGGCTCACCCCGCCAGCAGCTCCAGTTCCTCCGGCGTCAAATGCCGTGCCGTACCCTTGGCGAGGTCGCCGAGCGGCAGGCGGCCGATAGCGATGCGGATGAGGCGCAGAACCTCGACGCCGTGCGCGGCGAGCAGGCGACGGATGTGGCGGTTACGGCCTTCGTCGAGCACGATCTCCAGCCAGGCGGTGCGGCCGCCGCTGCGCAAAAGTTCGATCGAACTGGCGCTCAGGGTCTCGCCATCGACGGTCACGCCGGCGCGGAATTTGTCCAGCATCGCTGCGTCCGGCACCATGCCGATCTGCACGTGATAGGTCTTGGGCAAATGCGAGGCCGGATCCATCAGCCGGTTGGCAAACCGGGTGTCGTTGGTCATCAACAGCAGGCCTTCGCTGGCCTTGTCGAGGCGACCGACCGGGGAGACGAAGGGCAGGTCGAGCCCTTCCAGGCAGGCATAGACGGTGTCGCGCTGTTGCGGGTCGTCGCGGGTGGTGACCAGCCCGCGCGGCTTGTTGAGGACGAGATAGACCTTGCGCTCGGCAACCACCGGCCTGTCGTCGACAACGATGCGGTCACGGTCGAGGTCGACGCGCAGGGCTGCATCGCGCACGACCTTGCCGCCGACACGCACGCGGCCTTCGGCGATCAGCACCTCGGCCTGCGTGCGAGAGCACAGGCCGAGCTTCGACAGCGCCCGGTTCAGGCTGACGCCGGGCGCCGCCTGCCTGCCGCTTTGTCGTGTCTGCCGTGGTGTCATGCTGCCGTCTGTGCTGGTGGAGCCGACAAATGCCACGGGCTGCAATGGCTTCGCAAGACGCGCTGCTGCAATCGTGCGCAAAGCAAGGGGGCAGTGGCGGCATCCGCGGTTCTTGGACCGGCGATATTGTCGCCGCCGCATCCGCGATAAACTTGCTTCGCATGAGTGAGTCTCCCGACATCTCGCCGATCACCAAGACAGTCGTCATCGGTGCCGAGCCGGCCAAGGTTGGGCGGATACTGACGACGCCAGAAATGATCCCGCAATGGATGTCCGACGAGGAGTTGACCGTCAGCCTGCAAGGGCATGCCGGCGGCGCGATCGTGATGCGCGGACTGCTGCACGGAATGCCGTTCGAGAACCATGGCACCATCCGCGCTTTTGAGCCGGAAAAGAGCTTCGCGTACGGCTACTGGAGCACGCTGTCGGCCTCGCGGCTGGCGGACGTGCCCGAAAACCACACCGTGGTCAGCTTCGATCTGGCGCCGATGGATGGGGGGACGAAGCTGACGCTGACGCTCAGCGACTTCGCCGAACCGGCGATCCGTCCGCACGCCAATCTCTACTGGGGTCCGACCTTGCAAATCCTGAAGGCGGTCTGCGAGCGCGCTTGAAGGAGGGCGGGCGTCATCCCCGCGGACGGGTCGTCCGGCCCTTACTCTTTGGGGTGTCGGGCGAGAGCCAGCGCGCGGATGCGGTCGGCGACGGCGCTGTCGACCGGGTTGTAGACGGTCAGGCTCAAATCCGGCCGGCCGTCGACCGCGAAGCCCGAATATTCCAGCTCGATATCGCCGAGTTCCGGGTGTTTCAGGCGCTTTGTCCCGTCGCCGTGGCTGAGCACGTCGTTTTCCCGCCACAGCGCGTCGAATTCCGGGCTGGCGCTGCAGAGCTCGTCGACGAGTTCGCGCACCTCGGAGACAGCGCCGGCGCGTGCCGCATCGGCACGGAACGAAGCGACCACGAAACGGGCGAGGTTTTTCCAATCGTGCTGCTTGGCGCGGATGACGGGGCGCAGGAACATGAAACGCAGGATGTTGCGCTCGCCTTCGGGCAGGGCGCTGTAGTCGGTCAGCACGACCCGCGCGGCGCGGTTCCAGGCAACGACGTCCCAGGTGGCGGTCCTGACTATGGCGGGGCTGGCATCGAGTGTGTCGATGAGGCGCTGCAGCCGGGGGCTGACGCCCTCGTCGCCTCTGTAGCGGACCACGGGCGGGCGCCCCAGCCCGAGCATGAAAAGATGTTCGCGTTCCGCCTCGGTCAGCAGCAGCCCCTTGGCGATGCGATTGAGGACATCGGCCGAGGGTGCGCCGCCGCGGCCCTGCTCCAGCCATGTGTACCAGGTCGGGCTTATGTTGGCGCGCTGGGCGACCTCTTCCCGGCGCAGTCCCGGCGTGCGTCGGCGGCCCGAAAAGCCGAAGGAAGCCGGATCGAGCCGCGTGCGCCGGTCTTTGAGGAACGCTGCCAGCGAGCCGGCGGAATTGGAGGGCATCCTGTTAGTCATTATACCATGATAAGATCACTACTTTAATAGAATAATAGACCAGCAATATTACGCAGGCAACTAGTGCAGGAGATTTTGCATGCGTATCTTTCTCACCGGCGCGACCGGTTTCATCGGTTCGGCGCTGGTTCCCGAACTCATCCAGGCGGGCCACCAGGTGGTCGGCGTGACCCGCTCCGACGCCGGCGCCGAGGCGCTGGCCGCCGCGGGCGCCGAAGTGCTCCGGGGGACGCTCGAGGATCCCGAGGGGCTGCGCGACGGCGCGGCCAAGGCGGAGGCTGTGATCCACACAGCGTTCGACCACGATTTTTCGCGGTTTGCCGAAAATTGCGAAAAGGACAAGCGCGTCATCGCCGCACTCGGCGCCGCCCTGGCCGGCTCCGACCGGCCGCTGGTGATCACCTCCGGCGTCGGCATGGGCAGCCCCGGGCATGGCGAACTGGCGATCGAGGACGTCTTCAATCCCGGCCATCCCAATCCGCGCATCGCCTCGGAGCTGGCCGGCAATGCCTTGCTGGACGCCGGCATCAATGTGTCGGTGGTGCGGCTGCCGCAGGTCCACAATCCGGTCAAGCAAGGGCTTATCTCGCCGCTCATCGAAATCGCGCGTGAAAAAGGCGTCTCGGCCTATGTCGGCGAAGGCCGCAACCGCTTCTCCGCGGGCCATCTCCTCGACGTCGCGCGGCTTTACCGGCTGGCCGTGGAAAAGCGGCAACCGGGCGCGCGCTATCACGCGGTCGGCGAGGAAGGCGTCGAGGTGCGGGCCATCGCCGAGGCGCTTGGCCGGGGCCTGAAATTGCCGGTCGTTTCCATCGCGCCGGAAAGAGCGGCGGAGCATTTCGGCTGGATGGCGATGTTCGCGCCGATGGATCTGCCGGCCTCCAGCGCGCTGACCCAGCTACGGCTTGGCTGGCATCCGACCGGCCCGACGCTGATCGCCGATCTCGACGCCATGCGATACGCTGCTTGATCGACTGAAGCATCGGCGCTGAAGCTGACGATACAGGGGCCGGTAATCTTCAGTCAGATTGCCGGCCCTTCTGTACGAGGCGGTCAGCCCTCATCCAGGAGTAACTGCGTAACGCAGATGGACAAGTCCATGCGCCAGCGCTTCGCAGCTCTTCAGGGACAACTGCATCTTGCCCGGCAGGCCACTCTCGCCGAACTCGACGAACGCCTGGTTCGCGGCCCGTCCATCGATCGCGGGTGCGACGAGAAGGCTCAGTTCATCGACGAGCCCGGCCGCAAGGAACGAGCCGTTGATGCCGGCACCGCCCTCGAGCAGCAGCCGGCGCATGCCGAGTTCGCGTCCGAGCACCTCGACCATCGCGGCGAGATCCATATCCGCCGTTTCCGCGACGATATAGGACACGCCGTCGGATGCGAGCTCGGCCAGATGGCTGTCGGCAACGTCACGCCCAAGCAGCACCACGACATGGTCGCCGCCGATGTCGGGTTTGGAAAAATGAAGCTTGCCCGAGGCATCGAGCGCCACGGCATAACTGCCCGCATCCCTTTGCGCGAAATGATAGGGCCGGTCGACCTTGCCGGTATTGGCCGGCGGATGCGCGCCGGCCTTGCTCATCTCGGCCATGGTGACGCGGCCGACGATCCAGGCGTCAGCCGCGAGATCATTGTGGATATGCTCGTAGAGGCTCGACCACTCCGCCCGGGTCCCGTCCGGACTTGTCGTGTAGCGGCTTGGATGAAGGCTGCCGTCGAGTGATGCGAGCATATGGCAGATGATTTGCGGCTTCATCGGGTCACGCCGCTTCAAGCGCCATCACTTTTTCAGCGGCCTTTGCGAGAAACCCGGATCGGGTATAGCCATGAGCTTCGGCAAAGGCATCGATCCTTTGGAGAATGTCGTCCGGAAGCGTCACGTTGATACGCACTGTTTTCCTGGTCTGGGTCTGGGCCGAGACCAGGATTGCAACACCGTCGCGATTATCGGCGTCCGCCATCACAGCCTCCAAACTGGAGGGTTCAGGAACAGCCCCGCCATCCTCGACCAACCCTTCGATGTGGAGGGCGAGGGCCTCTTCAGCCATGGACCGGGCGTCATCCAGATCCTTGCCGGCGGTAATCACGCCTGGGAAATCAGGGAAAGACACACCGAAGTCGCTGTCGGCATCCTTATGGATAAGTCCGATATACTGCTTCATGGCCGTCACCTCAGTTTCAGTCCAGATTGTTTTTCGATGCTGCGCAGGGTGCCTATTGGAATATCGCGCTTGGGATGAGGGACGGTGACCCGCCCTAGCCTGTCGCGGTGTTTGAATTGCGCATGACTGCCCCTTCGGGCAACTTCAACCCACCCATCAGCTTCCAACAGGCGGATAATGTCGGCGCTTTTCATGTGTATTTATACACATTTAATGATGGCCTTTCAACAAGGAATATGAAGTCAGTCAACGCCAAATAGGCCGCAGGAGGCGAAGCGCCGTGTCTACTGTGCTGGGAAGCATGCCGCACGATCCAAAAATCCGACAATTCCGATAATTTGCCGGACGGCGCTGTTATATCGAGGTTGCACAAATGGTTGGCGCTGGGTTAGCATCCCTGTGCAGGCGTCGGTGGGAGGCTCTTTTTACAGCGGCGGCCAGCTGGAGCGGCATGCGTTTTCGGGCGCAGGGAGGATGCTCCACACTTTGAACCGACGCATGATCCTTCCTGAAACCGATCCGGTTTTCGGGCGTGCGTCCTTGTGGAGGAGGATCCCATGAACAGACGTGAATTCCTGCTGTCGTCCGCGGCTTTCGGCGCCATGATGGTTGCCGCGCCCTCGGTGTTTGCGCAGGACAAGCTCACCATCCTTGGCTCGGTGCCCAGTCTCGGCTTTCCGTTCTTCGTGCACATGCTGAACGAGATCAAGGCGGAAGCCGCCACGCAAGGCGTCAATCTGACCGAAAGCGACGGCCAGAACTCGGCCACCAAGCAGACCGCCGACATCGAGGCCGCCCTGGTGCAGAAGGTCAACGCCATCGTCATCTCGCCGCTCGACGTCAACGCACTGGCGCCGGCCATCGAGGAAGCGGTCAAGGCCGGTGTTCCCGTAGTGACGATCGACCGCCGCGTCGACGGCGTCGAGGGCATCCTCGCGCATGTCGGCGCCGACAATGTGAAGGGCGGCGAGGCGGAAGCCAACGCCGTGGTGGCGGCGTTCCCGAACGGCGCCAAGCTGTTCCATCTGCAGGGCCAACCCGGTGCCGGCCCGGCGATCGACCGCAACAAGGGCGTGCACAATGTGCTCGATCCCTTGAAGGACAAGTATCAGATCGTCTTCGAGCAGACCGCCAACTTCGCCCGCGCCGAGGCGCTGTCGGTGACTGAGGCCGGCCTTGCCGCCAACGGCAAGCCCGACGCCATCGTCTGCGCCAATGACGACATGGCGCTCGGCGCCATGGAGGCCTGCGCCGCTCGCAACTTCACCGACGTCAAGATCTACGGCTTCGATGCACTGCCGGAAGCGCTGGTCGCGGTGCGCGACGGCAAGCTTGCGGGCACCGTCGAGCAGTTTCCCGGCGAGCAGTCGCGCACCGCGGTGCGCATCGCGGTGGCCTTTGCCAAGGACAAGACCGAGCCGCAGGAGAAGCTGGTGCTTTTGACGCCGATCGTCATCGGCAAGGACAATCTCGACAAGGCGGAGAGGATTGGCGAGACGAAGTAGGGCGATTTGGCGGGGATCGGCCGATTGGCAAAGCCGGTGGGACAGCACCCCCCTCTGTCCTGCCGGACATCTCCCCCGCAAGCGGGGAGATTGGCTGTCCGTCCTGCTTTCGCCAATCTCCACACCGCAGGAAAAGCGCTACCAGCAAAGCTGCCGATCTCCCCCCTTGCGGGGGAGATGGCCGGCAGGCCAGAGGGGGGTGTTCAAGTGCTGAGCGTGCCGGCATGAACTGCATCAGAGGAGCAACCCTTGCCAGCTGAAGCCGCATCGCCCGAGCCCATCCTGCTTGCCGTCGAGGGCATCACCAAGCATTTCGCCGGCGTCACCGCGCTGAGCGATGTCTCGCTCGACATCCGCCCCGGCGAAATCCTCGGCCTGCTGGGCGAAAACGGCGCCGGCAAGTCCACGCTCTTGAAAATCCTCTCGGGCGTCATGCCGCCGTCGGGCGGCCGCATCACTTTCGACGGTGCCGATTATCATCCATCCAGCCCGCAGGATGCCAAGCGGCTCGGCATCGTCACCATCTACCAGGAACTGAGCCTGATCCCGACGCTGACTGTGGCGGAAAACATCTTTATCGGCCGCGCGCCGATCGGTCCGCTCGGGCTGGTCAGTTGGAGGCGCATGGAGCAAGAGTCGCGCTCGATCATCGCCCGCGTCGGTCTCTCCATAGACCCGATGACGCCGGTGTCGGCGCTGTCGGTGGCCGAACAGCAACTGGTCGAGATTGCCCGCGCCCTGTCGCTGAAAAGCCGGCTGATCATCATGGACGAGCCGACCTCGGCGCTGACCGAGACCGAGGTGCAGCGGCTGCTGTCGATCATGGATCGGCTGCGCAAGGACAAGGTCGCCATCATGTTCGTCACCCACCGGCTGGAGGAAGCGTCCGCCATATGCGATCGCATGACGGTGCTGCGCGACGGGCGGCTGGCCGGGCATCTTAACCGCGAGGGCGGACCGATCGCGCTGCCCAAAATCATCGAGAAGATGGTCGGCCGCGCGGCGTCCGAGCTCTACGCCCGGCCGGCGCAGCGCGCGGTGGCCGGCGATATCGTGCTGTCGGTGCGCGGCCTGCGCACCGTTCGCGACCCCGAGGCGCCCCACGCCATCGTGCTCGACGGCGTCGACATCGACCTCAAGGCCGGTGAAATCCTCGGCGTCGCCGGGCTTGTGGGGTCCGGCCGCACGGAACTGGCGCGCGCCATCTTCGGCGCCGACCGCATCGCGGCCGGCACCATCACGCTCGACGGGAAGCCGATCGCCCCGGCATCACCCGCGGACGCCATTGCGCTCGGCATCGGCCTGCTACCGGAGGACCGCAAGCACCAGGCGATCTTTGCCGCGCTGGGCATCCTGCCGAATTTCTCCATCGCTTCGCTGGGCAGCTTCAGCAACGGTTTCGGCTTCATGGCCGAGCGGCGCGAGCGCGATGCGCTGTCCGGGTTTCGCAAGATGCTGTCGATCCGCATGGCTTCGGCCGAGCAGGCGATCGAAGGCCTGTCGGGCGGCAACCAGCAGAAGGTGATCCTGGCGCGCTGGCTGGCGCGCGATCCGAAAGTGCTGATCGTCGACGAGCCGACTCGCGGCGTCGATGTCGGCGCCAAGACAGAGGTGCACCAGATCCTGGTGCAGCTTGCGGCGCGCGGCATTGCGGTGATGATGATTTCGTCCGAGCTGCCCGAGGTGCTTGCGGTGTCGGACCGCATCGTCACCATGCGCCGGGGACGCATCACCGGCCAGATGCCGGGCGTCGAGGCAAACGAGGAAAGACTGATGGAACTGATGGCACTCGACCGCAAGGAGATACTATGAGCGTGGCGGGGGAACAGGATCAGCGCGGCGGTATCAACTTCGCGCGGCTTTTGATGAGCTTCGGGCCGCTGCTGTTCTTGGTGGCGCTGATCATCGTCTTCACGGTGCTGAAGCCGAGCTTCATGGACCCGATCAATTTGTTCAACATCACAAGGCAGATCTCGATCACCGGGCTGATTGCGCTCGGCATGACCTTCGTCATCCTCACCGCCGGCATCGACCTGTCGGTCGGTTCGCTGCTCGCCTTCTGCGGTATGGTCGCCGCCGTGGTCGCCAAGGGCGGCTCCGCCAACACGCTGTCGCTGTCGACGAGCGGCACGCAAGGGTTCGGCTGGTTCGCAGCACTCTTGGCCGCCGTCGTTGTGGGCGCTGCTGCCGGCGGGGTGCAAGGGCTTGTCATCACCCGGCTAAAAGTGCCGCCCTTCGTCGTCACGCTGGGCGGGCTGACGGTGTTTCGCGGGCTGACGCTGACCATCTCAAACGGCGGCCCGATCTCGGGCTTCGACGCCTCGATGCGCTGGTTCGGAACCGGGCTGATCGGCCCCGTGCCGGTGCCGGCGCTGATCTTCGCCGCGGCCGCCATCCTGTGCCACATCGTGCTGCGCTACACGCGCTACGGCCGAGCCGTCTATGCCGTCGGCGGCAATGCCGAGGCGGCAAGGCTGTCGGGCCTGCGCGTCGACCGCATCCTGATCTCGGTCTATGTCATCGTCGGCTTTTTTGCCGGGCTTGCCGCCTTCGTGCTGTCGGCGCGGCTGAACTCCTCCGAAGCAGTCGCCGGTATTGGCTACGAGCTGACGGTCATCTCGGCCGTCGTCATCGGCGGCACCTCGCTGTTCGGCGGCATCGGCTCTGTCGGCGGCACGGTGGTGGGCGCCGCGCTCATCGGCGTGCTGCAAAACGGGCTGCAGTTCAACAACGTCTCGTCCTACACGCAAAGCATCGTCATCGGGCTCATCCTGATCCTGGCGGTGGCGTTCGACCGGTGGCTGAAATCGCGGGTGAGAAGGTGAGGAGCAAAGGGGGAGGAGCGGTTGGCGCCCAGGCGCCCCCCTCTGCCCTGCCGGGCATCTCCCCCTCAAGGGGCCCGTTGCGTTATTAAGTTATACGGGCAAGGAGGGAGGGTCAGGCCAATGTGGGGTGCCTTGCGGCTCGGGTTTGAGGCCGGATTGGCTGGGGTTTGACGGGTTCGGC
>NZ_JAMYPL010000046.1:0-20151 GCF_040320355.1 Mesorhizobium sp. M0715
GGGGGGGGGGGGGGGGGGGGGGGGGGGGGCGTGGGGGGTGGGGGGGGGCGGTGGCCCGGGGGCCTAGGTTGCGGCCTCGGGGCCGGGGGGGGCGGGGGGGGGCGCGCCCGGGCGATGTCCGGGCGACTGTCCATCACCGTCATTTCTTGGGCATGTAGTCGGCCATTTCCCAGATCGGCCGCAATTCGACCGTGCCGGTGCTGGCTGCCGGACAGCGTGCCGCCCATTCGATGGCTGTATCGATGTCAGCCGCCTCGATCATGTAGAAGCCGGCAAGCTGCTCCTTGGTGTCGGCATAGGGGCCGTCGATCACGTTGGTCTTGCCGTCAGCGATCCGCACCGAGGTGGTGGCCTGGGTCGGGCGCAGCCTTTCGCCAGCCAGCCACGCACCGGATTTCTTCAACGCTTCGGTATAGGCGCCATAGGCCGCGCTCATCTGCTGGGCCTTCTCGATCGGCGTGTTCGCCAATGCGGCTTCGTCGCTATTGATCAAAATCATGTATCGCATGGTCTTCTCCCGTTTTGCGAAGGCCGCGTCCTTGCGAGGCCGGACGTATGTCGCGCGGCAGTGGCCGATTTCGACAGGCTGCTCAAAAAACTTTCGGCCCCGATGGCTTTTTGTGCAAGCCGCCATCTGTTTCCTGATCCCTCAACCGTTCGTCTAACGAGCGCAATTGCGGGTTGGCATTTGCGGCTCGCTGTCTAAACTCGCCCCGGTTCGCATCTAGGAGGCGGTGCGGTCGTCGATATTTTCAGGGAGGAGATCCGATGTTCAATTTCAAAACGAAATTCGTTGCAGCCGGCGCCGTGGCGCTCTCGCTTGGCCTGGGCACCATCTCAGCCAGGGCGCAGGAATTCATCAATGTGCTGACCGGCGGCACATCCGGCGTCTATTATCCGCTCGGCGTGGCGCTGTCGGAAATCTACGGCAAGGGCATCGAAGGCGCACGCACCCAGGTACAGGCGACAAAGGCTTCGGTCGAAAACCTCAATCTGTTGCAGCAGGGCAAGGGCGAGATTGCGTTTGCGCTGGGCGATTCCGTCAAGCTGGCCGCCGAAGGCAATGCCGAGGCCGGTTTCCCCGGCAAGCTCGATAAATTGCGCGGCATCGCCGCCATCTATCCCAATTATATCCAGATCGTCGCCAGCCAGGAGTCCGGCATCAAGACGCTGGCCGACCTCAAGGGCAAGAGCCTGTCGGTCGGCGCGCCTGCCTCCGGCACCGAGCTCAACGCCCGCGCCATCTTCGCCGCCGCCGGGCTGAAATATGAGGATCTCGGCCGGGTCGAATACCTGCCCTTCGCCGAATCGGTCGAACTGATCAAAAACCGGCAGCTCGACGCCACGCTGCAATCGGCCGGGCTCGGCGTCGCCTCGATCCGCGACCTCGCCACCTCGGTGCCGATCAATGTCGTGGCGGTGCCGGCCGAGGATGTCGCCAAAATCGGCTCGCCCTATCTTTCGGTGGTCATTCCCAAGGGCACCTATGAGGGCCAGAGCGAGGATGTCGCGACCGCCGCCGTCGGCAATTTCCTCATCACCCGCGCCGATGTCTCCGACGAGACCGCCTACCAGTTGACCAAGCTGATATTCGACCATCTCGACCAGCTTGCCGCGGCGCATGCCGCTGCCAAGGCGATCGACCCGGCCAAGGCGCTCGACGGCATGCCGGTGCCGCTGCACCCCGGTGCCGAGCGTTATTACAAGGAGAAGGGGTTGCTGAAGTAGAGTGGGTGGCTCGGCTATCTGAGATGTACTCGCCAGGCCACAATTCGCTTGTTTTGAAGTGCGTCGGATGAGCGAAATAACCGACGGCAAATCCGCCACCTTCCATCTCCCTGCCGTCGAAGAGCAGGTTGAAGGGCTGCCGCCGGGCTTCGGCGACGGCCTTGCAGGCAAGGCCGCTTTTCTCATCGCTGTCGCCTTTTCCGTGTTCCAGATCTATGTCGCCGCCTATGGCAGCATTCCGAGCCAGGTGGTGCGGGCCATGCATGTCGGCTTCCTGCTGCTGCTCGGCTTCGGCCTGATCGCCAATCTGCGCGCCAAAAGCATGCCGGCCAAAGCCGCGTTCTGGACGCTCGGCGTGCTCGGTTTCGGCACCGGCCTCTACAATTGGGTGTTCTACACCGACCTCATCCGGCGCTCCGGCTTCCTGACCACGCCGGACCTGATCGTCGGCGCTGTGCTGGTGGTGCTGGTCTTCGAGGCGGCGCGGCGGCTGATGGGCCTGCCGCTGGCGGTCATCGCCTTCATCTTTCTCGCTTACTGCTTTTTCGGCAACCATCTGCCGCCGCCGCTCATCCATCGCGGCTATGATTTCGCCCAGCTGGTCGACACCTTCGCCTACGGCACCGAAGGCATCTACGGCACGCCGATCTATGTCTCGGCCGCCTACATCTTCATCTTCGTCGTCTTTGCCGCCTTCCTCGAACGTGCCGGCATGATCGCGCTGTTCAACGATTTCGCGCTGGGCCTTGTCGGCACATGGCGCGGCGGCCCGGCGCAGGTCTGCGTGCTGTCGTCGGCGCTGATGGGCACCATTTCCGGCTCGGGCGTCGCCAATGTGGTGGCCAGCGGCCAGTTCACCATCCCGCTGATGAAGCGCTTCGGCTTCCGCTCGGCCTTTGCCGGCGCCGTCGAGGCGACCTCCTCGATGGGCGGCCAGATCATGCCGCCGGTGATGGGCGCGGTCGCCTTCATCATGGCCGAGACGCTGAACGTGCCTTATGCCGAAGTGGTCAAGGCGGCGATCATCCCGGCGCTGCTCTATTTCGGCGCCTGCTTCTGGCAGGTGCATCTGGAAGCCGGCAAGGCCGGCCTGCACGGCATGGCCAAGGCCGAGCTGCCCAACCCGTGGGACGCGGTGCGGCAACACTGGCCGCTGGTGCTGCCGCTGGCAGCGCTGATCTATCTGCTGTTGGCCGGCTACACGCCGATCTTCGCCGGCACGATGGGCCTGGCGCTGACCATCGTGCTCATCCTCGGCACGCCGCTGGCGGCGGCGATCGGACCGCTCGCCTTCCGCATCGTCTTCTGGATCGCGCTCGGGCTTGCCGCCGCTTCGTTCATGAAGTTCGGCGTCAACCTCCTCGGCCTGGTGATCGCCGCACTGGTCGTCGCCTGCTTCACGTTCAAGGGCGGCCGCGAGACGTTGCAAATCTGCGTCGACTCGCTTGCCGAAGGCGCCAAGAACGCGCTGCCGGTCGGCATTGCCTGCGCCATCGTCGGCATCGTCATCGGCACGCTGACGCTCACCGGCATCGCCTCGACCTTCATCGGCTGGATCATCTCGATCGGCCAGGACAATCTGTTCCTGTCGCTGGTGTTGACCATGGTCACCTGCCTGGTGCTCGGCATGGGCATCCCGACCATCCCCAACTACATCATCACCTCGTCGCTGGCCGGGCCGGCGCTGCTGGAACTCGGCGTGCCGCTGCTGGTCAGCCACATGTTCGTGTTCTATTTCGGCATCATGGCCGATCTGACGCCGCCGGTGGCGCTGGCCGCGTTTGCCGCCGCACCGATGGCTAGGGAAAGCGGCCTCAAGATCGGCATCCAGGCGACCAAGCTCGCCATTGCCGGCTTCGTCGTGCCGTTCATGGCGGTCTATACGCCGGCGCTGATGCTGCAGGACGCCGGGCCAATCGCCGCCCAGTTCGGCTATCCCGTCGAGGTCGCATACATCGTCGCCAAGGCGTGCATGGGCATCGTGTTGTGGGGTGCCGCCGCCGTCGGCTTTCTCGCCCGCCGCATGGCGTTGTGGGAACGGCTCATCGCCTTCGCGGCCGGCGTGCTTCTGGTCGCTGCGGTGCCGCTCACCGACGAGGCCGGCTGGGTGCTGGCGCTGGCCTGGATCGGCTGGCACTATTTTCGCTCACGGCAGGCCGCCAAAGCATGAGCCTGTGCATCCTGGCCGCCGGCAAGACGGTGACGCTCTCCGTTGCCGCCTTCACGCTGTCCTGGACGCATTCGGTGGAACGGACGCGGTGGGAGGAGGACTGGAAGATCACGCCTTCCGGCCTGCAGGTGGTCGAAGCCCGGATCGAGGGTTCGGGTGCCGGCATGGAGCCCCCGGAAGGCGCGGTGCTGCGCGACGGCTGGTGGATCTATGCGCCTGATGTCGGCCCGCAGCGGCGCGTCGTGCTGGCCGCCTCCGGCGCGACCGGTGACGGGTGGACGCTGTGCACGGCTCAGGGCTGCAGGGAGCTCGGCAAGACTGCAGGCAGACCGATCGTGCTTGAGCCATGCGGGCCGGATGGCACCGGCCAACCACGATAACGCGTGATCGGCCTTCTGAGCAGATGAGAAATCTCGCCGGGAACGTGGAAGCGGCTACCCTCGGCAGCTTCGAACAATGTGGGCAGCGATCGCAGCCACCTTGGCAACGCAAATGGACAATGCAGCCGCCAGAAGCCGTCGGTGTTAGATGAGACGCTTCACGCGCTGCTCCCCACGTTTTCTAGCCAAGGAACCGTTCCCGCAGCTCGGGTGCGGGGATCTCGCAGCTGTCCTTCCTGCCGAACAGGGCGTAGCGGTTCTTGGCGATGCGATCGTAGAGCCAATCACGCAGCGGGCGCGGCAGCAGCAACAGCGCTTTTGCCGCCCGCCAGGGCCAGCCGAGTTCCGCCATGACGGCGACGAAGCTGTCAAGCCGCGTGAAGGCGACGCCGTCGATCAGGACGAGATTGGTTTCGTAAGAGTCCGTGCGCAGTCCATGCCTCCGGAACAGCGTTTCACCGAAGGGCGACTGCGCCGTGGCGAAGCGGAAACGGCCTTGGCGGTCGAGCCTGACCACCATGCGCACGAAGCCGGAACAGAGCACGCAGACGCCATCGAAAACGATCAATGGATAGCGTGCGTCGAGAGTTGTTCCGGAGGGACGGTTTGACTTGGGTCGACTGGGTTGGGAATGGTCGGTCAAGCTGGCCTCGGCTGCTCGTGTCCTACGACACTAAGCCGGCCAGCGTCGGTATCAAAGCCGTGGCGATGTCGCACGGCGCCTGTCGGCGAGAGCGGGACGCTCGGCGCGATAGGTGGTGGCGCGGGTAGAGGCGGCGGGCCTGCAGATCCGGCTGTCGTGGCGATTTTCGAAAGCCATGATCAGTGCGCGCCCAGCGAGTTGCCGCGACGGGCGCAGGCCGGGCCGGGGCCGCGCATGTAATAGCGCTCGGGCCGATAAGTCGGCGCGATGAATTCGCGGATTGCGGCGGCATAGCCGATGAGGTGCGCGAGGAAGTTCATTACCCTGGTCCCTGTCCCGATTTTCGGATGTCCCTTCCGAATTGCGGTCATCATAGCGTCGAGGCGTGAATAGTCGGTGAACGTGATGTTAATATCTGGTCGAAAATGCCTCGCTTCGTGGCTGGAATGCGGCTGATTCGGGGTCTTTCGGTGCAGTTGGTCGGCATTCCGGTCAATGTGACTTTTGCATCACATATGTTTCGTTTGAATGTCGCCCGTGCGCGGTTCTGTTTCAACTTTTGCCGCGCTCGCGAAATTTCCGTGCTGGCGGCCAGAACGCCACGGGTGGCCCTCGGCATCCAGATCGGCGCGTGAGCGCGGAACTGGAGCGCGGTCTGTCCGTTCTCACCTTCATCTCGTTCTGGAAGGGAAGAGCTCATGGCGCCGCGTCCGGCCTGGAAGGGCTATCTGAAGCTATCGCTGGTCACCTGTGCCGTCGAACTGACCAATGTCGTCACCCACACGGAGCGGGTCTCGTTTCGCATTCTCAACCGCAAGACCGGCAACACGGTGAAGCGGCTCTATGTCGATGCCGAAACCGGCAAGCCGCTGGAGGAGGATGAGGAGGTCAAGGGCTATGAACTCGACGATGGCGATTTCATCCATATCGAGGAGGACGAGATCGAGGCGGTACAGATCGAATCCTCGCACACGATGGCGCTGGACGGTTTCGTCGACAAAGCTTCGATCCAGCAGATCTATCTCGATACGCCCTATTATGTCGCCCCGGCCGACAAGGTGTCGGAAGAGGCGTTCGCCGTCATCCGGGATGCGATGGCGGGCAAGAAGATGGCCGGGTTGGCGCGTATCGTGCTCTACCGACGCGAACGGCCGGTGGTTATCGAGCCGCTCGGCAAAGGGATGGTGCTGACGACCTTGCGCTACGACAACACGGTGCGCCAACCGGAAACCGTGTTCGGCGACATCGAGTCCGTGAAGACCGATCAGGAGATGACCGACCTCGCCGAGTTGATCATCGACAAGAAGAAGACGAAGTTCGACCCCTCGAAATTCGACGACAAATACGAGGAGGCGCTGCTGGAGCTGATCCGCGCCAAGAAGGCCGGCCACAGGGCGCCGAAGGCCAAAGCGGCGCCCAAACCTTCCAATGTCGTCAATCTGTTCGACGCGCTGAAGAAGAGCCTGTCGGACTCCGGGTCATCGAAAAAGCCTTCGTCGGCGAAAGCCAAGCCGGCGGCCAAACGCGCCAAGCCGAAAGGCAGCGCGCCCAAACGCAAATCGGCCTGAGGAACCCAACGGATGGCCAGCCTCGAACAATATCATTCCAAGCGCGATTTCAAGAAGACCGCCGAACCGGCCGGCAAGGTTGCCCTGGCCAAGAAGGGCGAGGCCGGCGGCATCTTCGTCATCCACAAGCATGCCGCGACGCGGCTGCATTACGACCTGCGGCTTGAGCATGACGGCGTGCTGTGGAGCTGGGCGGTGACGCGCGGCCCGAGCCTCGACCCGCATGAGAAGCGGCTCGCCGTGCATGTCGAGGACCACCCGATCGACTATGCGCCGTTCGAGGGCACCATTCCCAAGGGCGAATATGGCGGCGGTTCGGTCATCGTTTGGGACGAGGGCACCTGGACCCCCGAGATCGACCCGGCCAAGGCGATGAAGAAGGGCCATATCAGCTTTGAGCTTGAGGGCCACAAGCTGCATGGGGCATGGCATCTGGTGCGGCTGAAGCCGCGTGCGGGTGAAAAACGCGACAACTGGCTGCTGATCAAGTCGGACGATGCCGCAGCGCGTCCTGGCGAGGACATCCTCAAGGAAGCGCCAGAATCGGTGAAGTCCGGCCTGACCATCGAGGAGGTCGGCGAGGGCAAGTCCGCAAAGGGTGAGAAGCCGAAAGTATGGCATTCCAACAAGCCGGCCGCCGGCAAAGCGAAACCCGGCAAACGCCTCGACTTCATCGAGCCGCAGCTGGCCACGCTGGAGCGCGATGCACCGCCGGGCAAGGACTGGCTGCATGAGGTGAAGTTCGACGGCTACCGCATGCAGGCGCAGATCGCCGGCACCGATGTGCGGCTGCTGACCCGGACCGGCCTCGACTGGACAAAGAAATTCGGCAGCGAGATCGTCGCGGAACTGGCCGGGCTGAAGTGCAGCGACGCCATCGTCGATGGCGAGGTGGTCGTGCTCGCCGACAGCGGCGTCTCGTCTTTCGCGCTGCTGCAGCAGGACCTGTCGGCGAAGCGGACGCATCGGTTCGTCTATTACGTGTTCGACCTGATGCGCCTCGACGGAAGGGATTTGCGCCGCGAGCCGCTGGTCGAGCGCAAGCAGGCCTTGCAGGAGCTGCTCGGCGAACAGTCCGACAATCCCGCGGCCCGCTTCAGCGACCATTTCTCCGAACCTGGCAAGATCATGCTGGAGCATGCCTGCCGCATGGGCCTGGAAGGCGTCGTCTCAAAGCGTGCCGATGCCCCCTATCGCAGCGGCCGAGGCCCGACCTGGGTGAAGTCGAAATGCACGGCGCGGCAGGAATTCGTCATCGGCGGCTATCTGCCGTCGGACAAGACCGGGCGCGGATTGCGCTCGATCCTCGTCGGCTTCCATGAGGGCGGCAAGCTGCATTATGCCGGCCGCGTCGGCACCGGTTTTTCGGGCAAGGGCGCCAATGAGCTGAAGGCAAAACTCGATGCATTGACGGCAAAAACATCGCCCTTCTCCGCCGCCGTGCCGAAGGGAAAGGGCCTGGTCTGGGTCAAGCCCGAGCTTGTCGGCGAAGTGGAGTTTCGCAGCTGGACCTCGGACCGTATAATACGCCACGCCTCGTTCCAGGGATTGCGCGAGGACAAGGCGGCGGAGGAAGTCGTGCAGGAAAAGCCCAAAGCGTCGACAGGCAAGCCATCGACAGGCGAGAGCACGGCCAAGCCGGCACCGGGTGGCAAAGCCGCTAGATCGATGACGACCACGGTAAAACTCTCGCATCCCGACAAGCTGCTGTGGCCGGACGAAAACATCTCCAAGCGGGGCCTGCTGGACCATTACGCGCAGGTTTGGCCGCGCATGGAACAGTTTGTCGTCAACCGGCCGCTCAGCTTGGTGCGGGCGCCGGACGGTGTCGGTGGCCAACGTTTCTTCCAGAAACATGCCTCGGCCGGCATGAGCGACAAGATCGCCCGCATGAAGGACCCTAGTGACGGCGAGGAGATCCTGTACATCCGGGATTTCGATGGTGTTGCCGCACTGGTCCAGTATGGCGTGGTCGAGATCCACATTTGGGGGTGCACGATCGATGAGATCGAAAAGCCCGACCAGATCATCTTCGATCTCGATCCCGATGAAGGTGTCGACGTGAAGGCGGTCCGCGAGGCGGCACTCGATATCAGGGGCAAGCTCGACGAGCTGTCGCTGCCGAACTTCGTCAAGACGTCGGGCGGCAAGGGCTTTCACGTCATGGTGCCGCTGAGACCAGCGGCGGATTGGGAGGAGGTCAAAACCTTCGCCCATGATTTCGCCAGGGCGCTGGAGCAGGGTGCCCCCGACCGCTACACGGCGACGCTGTCGAAAAAAGCGCGCACCGGAAAGATCTTCGTCGACTATCTGCGCAACGGCAGGGGCTCGACGACGGTCGCGCCCTATTCGTCGCGCGCCAAGAAGGGCGCCACCGTGTCGATGCCGGTGACCTGGCCAGAGATCGAGGCCGGCTTGGCGCCGAACGCTTTCCCGATCGGCGACAAGACGACGCTGAAGCAATTGGCGAAAGCCGATCCGTGGAAGGAGTTTTTCAAGCAGGGGAAGGTGTTGAAGCGGGGGTAGAGTTCGCCGCAATTTGCCAACGCAGCGATCCTTCGCGTACCCCCCTCTGGCCTGCCGGCCATCTCCTCCTCAAGGGGGAGATTATGCGCTCCACCGCTTTCGCCAACTATCAACGCTGTAAGGTGAGCGAAACGATGAAACTGCCAATCTCCCCCAAGAGGGGGAGATGCCCGGCAGGGCAGAGGGGGGCGTTGTCCCGCCGACGTCTCACGTCAAAAACACCCTCTCAAACGCCTGCCTACCCGGCGGCGAGAAGATCACCGCGCGGCTGTCCTTCTCGCGGCGCGCCCATTTCTCGGCAAGGATCTTGTCGAGGATGGCGGCGCCCAGTGTGCCGGCGAGGTGTGAGCGCCGCACGCTCCAGTCGAGGCAAGCGCGGCACACCGGCCGTCGCGGCTTGGTGTAGACGTCGATGCCTATCGCTGCGAAATGCGATGCGGCCGAAGGACCGAGCCTGATCTCCTGTTCGTCGCGGACCAGCACGTTTTTGGCGACGAGCCGATCGAGCATCGTCACCGCCTGCTCGCCAGCGAGGTGATCGTAGCAGACGCGCGCCACGCGCATGGCGCCATCGCGCGGACCCGGGCGCACACGCTTTGGACCGACGGCTTCCGCGACACCTGTGATGGCTTCGATCATGCCCGCCACCTGCGGTCCGGCGAGGCCGTAATAGCGATGCCGGCCCTGGCTCGCCACCGTGAGCAGCCCACCTTCCATCAGTTTGCCCAGGTGCGAGCTGGCGGTCGGCAGCGAGACGCCGGCCTCGAGCGCCAGCTCGCTCGCCGTCAGCGCCGTGCCGCCCATCAGGGCATTCAGCATGTTTGCCCGTGCCGGGTCGCCGACCAGGCTGGCGATGCGGGCGATGTCTGGTCCTTCGCGCATGGTTCGTTCCTCATCGAAGCATCCTTGTCAGATAATCACTATTCTCAGGTGAGATCAAGGAGACGACGATGGCCGCACGAACCGCTTTCCCCTCGGCGCTCCCCAGCCGACAATCGTTCCCGTTCGTCACCTGGTTGCGTTCGCGGCTGCTGGCCCGCTGGTATGACCGTCATCTGCAGCGCCTCGACCTTGCCGAGATCGACGATCATCAGCTGCGCGATCTTGGCCTTACACGGCAAGACGTGCGCCGCGAATGCGCGAAATCCTTCTGGCAGCCCTAGCAGGTCGGGCGGCAGGACGTTTCGATGCGGCTCGAACTATTGACGCAATCCCGAGGAGACCACAATGACCATCACTTGCTTCATCCGCTATGAGATCGACCCGTTCGGCAAGGCGGCCTTCGAGGAGTACGCCCGCAACTGGGGCCAGGCCATTCCACGCTGCGGCGCCGATTTGATCGGTTATTACGCGCCTCATGAAGGCTCGGCGACAACGGCCTATGCCGCCTACAACATCGACAGCCTGGCGGCCTATGAGGCCTACCGCGCGCGACTTGCCGCCCATCCCGCCGGCAAGGCAAACTACGAGTTTGCCAAGCGTGAAAGATTCATCCTCAAGGAGGACCGCATGTTCCTGAAGCACGTCTCGGGCCCGCACGCGAAACTGGTGCTGCCGTGATTGCCGTCATCTTCGAGGTCGAGCCGGCGGCGGGCAGGCGCGATGCATATCTGAGCATCGCCGCCGATCTGCGGCCGCTGCTCGACGGCATCGACGGCTTTCTGTCGATCGAGCGCTTCCAGAGCCTGGCCGATCCGAACCGCGTCCTGTCGCTGTCGTTCTGGCGCGACGAGGAAGCGGTCAAGGCCTGGCGCAGCACCGAAGAACACCGGCAGGCGCAGCAGGCCGGTCGTGGCGGCATCTTTGCCGGCTACCGACTGCGCATCGCCCATGTGGTGAGGGATTATGGGCTGACGGAGAGGGACGAGGCGCCTAGGGATAGCCGGGCGGTGAATGGGTGAGTGGTAGCCGATCGCCGCGCCGTCGCCCCCTCATCCGGCCGCTTCGCGGCCACCTTCTCCCCCAGGGGAGAAGAGTTGGCGCCGGCGCTGGTAGTCTCCTCTCCCCTCGGGGAGAGGTCAGCCGAGCGAAGCGGAGGCTGGGTGAGGGGGCGCTTTGCGGTTACGCATTCCCGATCAGCACGCCGGCCGCGAACACCAGGGCGCCGCCCAGCACCACCTGGAAGGCGGCACGCAGGAAGGGCGTCTGCATGTAGCGGTTCTGGACAAAAGCGATCGCCCACAGTTCGAAGAACACCACCACTGCAGCGACACCCGTCGCCGTCCAGAAGCTCGGAATGAGATAGGGGAGCGCGTGTCCGAGACCGCCCAACGTCGTCATGATGCCGACGGTCAAACCGCGCTTGATCGGCGAGCCGCGGCCCGACAGCTTGCCGTCGTCGGAAGCGACCTCGGTGAAGCCCATCGAAATGCCGGCGCCGATCGAGGCGGCAAGCCCAACCAACAGCGTCTGCCAGGTGTCATGCGTGGCGAAGGCGGCGGCAAAGATCGGCGCCAGAGTGGACACCGATCCGTCCATCAGCCCGGCCAGCCCTGGTTGCACATAGGTGAGGATGAACTGGCGCTGCTCGGCGGCGGTCTCTTCATCCTTCACTTCGCCCGGCACATGTTTCTGCTCCAGACGCTGCGCCAGGGTCTCATGGCCCAGTTCGGCCACCGCCAGATCGTCGAGCAGTTTTCGCGTCGAGGCATCCGCCGTGCGCTTGGCCGCCTCGACATAGAAAAGGTAGGCTTGCCGCTCCATCGCCTCGGCCTGGCTGCGGACGTGCTCGATGCCGAGCGGCCGGACCAGCCAGTCGGGCTTGCGCTCGTAATAGCCCTTCACATGTTCGCGCCGGATCAGCGGTATGCGCTCGCCGAACCGTTTGCGGAACAGCTCGATCAGCGCATCGCGATGGCCATCCTCTTCCTCGGCCATCTCCTCGAACACTTTTGCCGATTGCGGGAAGTTTTCCGTCAGGCCGTCGGCATAGGCGCGGTAGATGCGTCCGTCATCCTCCTCGGAGGAAATGGCCAGCGCCAGGATCTCCTGTTCGGAGAGCGATTCGAAGGGGCGGCGGCCGAAGCCGAAAACACGGGAAAGCATGAGGAATTCACCCTAGTTTAGAATAGTTCTAAACTAGGGTTTTGAACGCCTTCGGTCAATTGCGCGCTGGGTCGCGGTCAAGAATTGTTGAAGCCCCGCGCCCGCGGTGACCCTTCATTATCAGTGAATGTTCACCTATATTGCTGGACTCAAGCCAAGAACAAGGAACCGGCAGATGACGGCAAAACAGCCTCCGCACCCCTATGATCCCAAGCCCGTTCTCGATCTCATCGCCAGCATCGAGGCCGACCTGCAACGCCTGAAGGGGCTGGTCGAGCAGCAGGTCGAGAAATTCGATCCCGCCAACCCGCACAACAAGGCGCCGGACGGCAAACTGACCGAGGAGGGCGTCGAGTGCTGCTACCGCATGTTCGACGAGGGCAAGTCGCGCTATTCGGTCGCCCAGCAGATGAAGATCTCGTTTGCCGCCGCCAGCCACCGGTTCAACAACTGGCGCAAGCTGGGTGGGGGCAAGAGGCAGAGGACTTTGCTCGGATAAGTAGGGAGTTAACTGCCCATCTCGGCGCCGCCCCTCATTGCCCTGCCGGGCATTTCTCCCCGTAGAACGGGGAGAAAGACGCCGGCCGCAACCTCGGCACTCTTCCTGCAACGCTAGTGATTGGCGAAACCGTTGATGAAGGCCCCTCTCCCCGTCACTATACGGGGAGAGGATGCCGGCAGGCAGGTGAGGGGCGGCGCAAGCGCCGTTCATGACCCGCCAAACTTTGTAACGGTCACATTTTTTCATTGGTGCGCCGCCTCCCTTTGCGGGCATCATGAAGGGCAACATGTTTCCGCAGGACCCGCCATGACCACCCCTCCCGGCATCGCCGACATCCACGCCGCCGCCGCGCGTCTCTCCGGCCTGATCGTCGAAACCCCGTTGCTCGAATCGCAGGAGCTGAACAAGCGCTTCGGCGGCCGCATCCTGTTCAAGCCGGAGACGCTGCAGCGTACCGGCTCGTTCAAATTCCGCGGCGCCTACAACAAGCTGTCGTCGCTCGGCGAGGCGGAACGCAGCCAAGGTGTCGTCGCTTTCTCGTCGGGCAATCATGCGCAAGGCGTCGCCGCTTCGGCCGCGATGTTCGGCGTCAGGGCGGTGATCGCCATGCCTTCGGACGCGCCGGCGATGAAGATCGCCAACGTGCGCAAGATGGGCGCGGAGGTGGTCCCGTTCGACCGCTTTCGCGACGACCGCATGACCGTGATCCGTCCTTACATGGAGAGAGGCATGGTGCTGGTGCCGCCTTTCGACGATCCGGCCATCATTGCCGGCCAGGGCACGATCGGCCTCGAATTGATGCGCCAGGCAAAAACACTTGGCGTCGACCTCGACGCGGTGGTCGTTCCCTGCGGCGGCGGCGGCCTGACCAGCGGCATTTCGATTGCGGTCAAAGACGCCTCGCCTGACACCGCGGTCTGGGCTGTGGAGCCCGAGCATTTCGACGACACCCGCCGGTCGCTGGCCGCCGGTGCCAGGGTTTCGAACGAGCCCGGCTACGCCTCGATCTGCGACGCGCTGCTAACCGCCGAGCCTGGCGTGATCACCTTCGAGATCAACCGCAGGAACCTCACCGGTGGCATCGCCGTCTCGGACCAGGCGGCGGCTCAGGCGATGCGCGACGCCATGGCTTATCTCAAGCTGGTGGTCGAGCCCGGCGGCTGCGTGGCGCTGGCAGCACTGTCATCGGGCGAGATCGAACTGTCGGGCAAATGCGTTGCCGTGGTGCTGTCCGGCGGCAATGTCGATTTCGGCACTTATGCCGGGATCATGGCGGCTGCTTGAGACGGCGATGTCTAAGGGGATCTGATATGGAGTATCTGGCGACAGGCTCCGCCTTGGATCACTCCTCGCCCGCCGCCAAATCGTCGCCGCGCTGAGCATGATCATCTACCGCCCGCTCACGCGTTCCGAGCTGCCCGACGATACGGCATCCCTTGCCCGCACCCTCATCGGCAAGATCGTGGTGCGCGAACTGCCCGAAGGCATCGCCAGCGGCCGCATCGTCGAGACCGAGGCCTATGTGACCGGTGACGCCGCCGGACACGGTTACCGGGGGATGACCCCGCGCAACCGTTCGCTGTTTCTCGACGCTGGGCATGCCTATGTCTATCTCTCCTACGGCATCTCCTACATGCTCAATGTCTCGAGCGAGATGCCAGGGGTCGGAACCGGCGTGCTGATCAGGGCGCTCGAGCCGCTCGAGGGCATTGCGATCATGCGGGTCAATCGCGGCACCGAGCGCCTGCGCGACCTGGCGCGAGGACCGGGAAGGCTGGCCCAGGCGTTGCGGATCGATCGTTCGCTCGACGGGCTCGATCTTTGCCGCAAAGGCCAGCTATGGCTGGCACGCGATAGTGACGAGGCCGGCGAAATCGGACAGAGCGTCAGGATCGGCATTTCGAAGGATGCGGACCGCCTGCTGCGATTCTATGTCAAGGGAAGCGTGTTTGTCAGCGGCCCGAAATCGCTCAACGGTTAGTGGCAGTTACAAACCATGGAGATTGGCGGAAGCATTTCTCCCTTCGTCATCCACGGGCGGAGCAAGGAGCGAAGCGACGCAGCGCAGACCATAGGATGACGACGCCGCAAAGGCTGGTACCAAAACTGTGGAGGTCGTGCGGCGCCTAATCCAGCGTGCGCCTGAACCTTACCAGTGCCACGCCGGCAAACAAGGCCACGAACACCACCAGCCAGCCGATCTCGTCTGCCACCGCCGGCAGTTCGGCGCCCTTCAGCATCACGGCGCGGGTGATGCGCAGGAAATGCGTCAGCGGGAAGATCTCGCCGAAGATTTGCGCCCAGTCCGGCATGCCGCGATAGGGGAACATAAAACCCGACAGCATGATCGACGGCAGGAAGAAGAAGAAGGTCAGTTGCAGGGCCTGCATCTGCGTGCGGGCGATGGTCGAAATCGTATAGCCGAGCAGCACCAGCGCCAGCACGAAGATCAGCACGGCGGTCAGGAGCAGCGACATCGATCCGGTGAAGGGGATGGCGAACAGAAGCTTCGCCGCCGCCAGCACCACCACCATCTGCACGCCGCCGACCGCCAGATAGGGCAGCACCTTGCCCATCATGATCTCGAGCGGGCTGGACGGCATCGCCAGCAGGTTTTCCATCGTGCCGCGCTCGGTCTCGCGCGTCAGCGCGATCGAGGTCATCATCACCATGGTCATCTGCAGGATGACGCCGAGCAGGCCGGGCACGATGTTGTATTGCGAGATGCCTTCGGGATTGTAGCGCCGGTGTACGACGACATCGAGCTGACCCTTGGCGGCCTCGGCGGCGGCTTCCTGCGTGCCTTGCGCCCTCAGCAGCGCCTGACTGGCGACGGTGCCGAGCGTCGAGATGGCGCCGCTGGCCACCGCCGGGTCGGTGGCGTCCGCCTCGATGAGTATCTGCGGGTTGTTGCCGCTCTCCACCCTCCTGGCAAAATCGGCGGGGATGGTGACGACGAAGGCGACGTCGCCGCGCGATATCAGGAACTCGGCCTCGGCGGCACTTTGTGCGACATGGTCGAAACGGTAGTAGCCGGTGGTCTGCAGCGCCGCGACAATGGCACGCGTGTAGGGATCGTTGCTCGTCGCCACGAGTGCTGCCGGCAGGCTTTTCGGATCGTTGTTGATGGCGTAGCCGAAAAGCACCAACTGTATCAGCGGGACGCCCAGCATCATGGCGAAGGTGATGCGGTCGCGCCGCATCTGGATGAATTCCTTGATCAGCAGCGCGCCAAGCCGGGCGAAGGAAAAGACGCTGTTCATGCCATGTTGTCCTTCGAGCCGGACATGAACTGGATGAAGACGTCCTCGAGGCTGGTTTCGCCGGGCGAAACTTTCACGCCCTTGTGCTCTCTCTCGACATCGGCGAGCGCGGCTTCGAGCTTCTTCTTGTCAGAGCCGACGACATGCAGCGTCGCGCCGAACGGCGCCACCTGGTCGACGCCGGCGCGGCCCTGCAGCGCTTCGGCGATCTGATCGAGCCGCGGGCCCTGGAGGACGAAAGTGGTCAACCCGGCATTTTTCACCACTTCGGCGACAGTGCCGGTGGCCAGCATCTTGCCATAGGAGATGTAGCTGATGCGGTGGCAGCGCTCGGCTTCGTCCATGTAGTGGGTGGAGACCAGCACGGTCAGCCCGCCGCTGGCGAGGCGATGGATCTCGTCCCAGAACTCGCGCCGAGCCTTCGGGTCGACACCGGCCGTAGGCTCGTCGAGCAGCAGCAATTTCGGCTTGTGCATGATGCAGGCGGCCAGCGCCAGCCGCTGCTTCCAGCCGCCCGACAAGGTGCCGGCCAGCTGGTTGCGGCGCGACGTCAGGCCGAGGTCCTCCAACGTGCGCGCCACATGCTCTTCGACCGGCTTCAGCCGGTAGAGCCGCGCGACGAATTCGAGATTCTCGCCGATCGTCAGATCCTCGTAGAAGGAGAATTTCTGCGTCATGTAGCCGACTTCGCGCTTGATGCGCAGGCTCTCGGTGCGGATGTTGAAGCCGAGCACCGTGCCTTCGCCTTCGTCCGGCGTCAGCAGACCGCACATGATGCGGATGGTGGTGGTCTTGCCCGAGCCGTTGGGGCCGAGAAAGCCGACGATCTCGCCCTCGGCGACCGACATCGTCACATGATCGACGACGGTCTTGTCGCCAAAACGCTTGACCAAGCCATGGACGTCGATGGCGTTCATCTTGCGCTGTCCGCCAGATCGACATCGACGATCTGGCCCGGTTGCAGCGGGCCGGCATCGCCCTCCGGCCGCGCCTCGACGAGGTAGACCAGCTTTTGCCGGTTCTCCAGGGAGTAGATCACCGGCGGGGTGAACTCGGGATCCGGCGAGACATAGCTGACGCGCGCCTTCACATCCGGGCCGCAGCCGTCGCAATGGACGCCGAGCAAGGTGCCGACCTTGACCGAGGAGAAAGCGCTCTCTGGAATGTAGACGCTGAGCTTCACCGCGCCGTCGGGCAGGATCGAGATGACCGGCGCGGTCGGACCTGATGTGTCGCCCGGATTGCGGATGACATCGTTGACGCGGCCCGGCGAAGGCGCCGCCAGCACCCGTTTCGACAGCCGCCACTGCGCCTGCTCCAACGCGGCCTGCGCCTGCTTGACCTGATTGTCGGCGGCCTTGATCGTTTCGGGCCGTGCCGGCAGGCCGCCGACGGCGAGATTGGCATTGGCCTGGCCGACCTGCGCATTGGCCGTCTCGAGCGTGGCCGACGCGGTGTCGAAATCGGCCTGCGTGCCGGCGCCGCGCTTGAACAGATCGGCGGCGCGGTCGTATTTGCGCTTGGCGTCGGCGGCCTGGGCGCTGGCCATGTCGACCTCGGCCTTCAGCACGGCGATCTCTTCCGGCCGCTTGCCGATCTGCAGGTCGGCCAACTGCGCCTGGGCCTGGGCAAGGCCGGCCTGCGCCTGCGCAACCGCGATCTTGGCATCGGCACTTTCCAGCGTCACCACGGTCGTGCCAGGCACCACACGGTCGCCGCGCTTCACCGTGACGGTCTCGACCTGCGCCACCTCGATCGGCGCCAGCAGCACATAGTCGCCTTCGACATAGCCGACGGCCAGCGGGGCAGCCGGGGCACAGGCCGAGAAGAGCTGCGCGGCGAGCGGCAGCGAACACAGAAAGCTCATGGTCTTTGCCCCTTCATGCTTTGCTCTTTCTGAAAGCCAATATGGCCTTGAGATTACCCGATGTGACCGCCACCACCTTGGCCGCCTCGGCGGCGCCGATGTCTTTCCAGCCCATGCGGCGCATCACCGCCTCGCGGCCGATGCGGAAATAGATGACCTGGCCAATCAGCGTGAACACGGTGAGCCTTGTGGCCTCGCTTTCGGCGGGCTCGCCGGTCGCCTGTTCCCAGAGCTGGCACAGCCGGCGATGCGTCGGCTCGAAGACGCCGTCATAGATGCGGTCGAGGGCTGCCGTCGGATGCGAAAGCTCACGCAACAGGAACTGCACGATCTCGCCGGCCTGCGGGCTGGCCACGACAAAGCCGACCATCCGCTCCAGCGCCGCGAAGAGCAGCGTTTGCGCCGCCTCCGGATTGGCTGGTCCCGGCGCAGGCGCCTGTACATTGCCGAGCGCCTGGCCGGCTACACCCTGGATGGTCTCCACGATAAAGTCGGCGGCAGCGGCGCGAAGACCCTCCTTGCCACCGAAATGGTAGGCGATCGAGCCGATATTGGCCCGCGCCTCGGCGGCGATCTCGCGCGTCGAGGTGCCGTCAAACCCCTGACTCCCGAACAGTTTCAGCGCCGCGCGGACAAGCGCCGCACGCGTCATCTCGGCGGGAGATGCTTCGCGGCGAAGGTTTTTGGCATCGGGCTGCTCGATCATCTCGCGAGTTTAATCAATCGATTGATTAAAGTCAATTCACGAACGTCGATCCGTGTATGTCACCGTCTTGCCATGGGCAGCGGCAACCGCTTTAGTGCGCGGCCATGGGCAAGGAAGTCGAACGAAAATTCCTGGTCACCAGCACCGCATGGCGGGAGTTGGCCGAGGCCAATATCCGCATTCTTCAGTTCTATCTCGCTGCCGGCCCCGAGCGCACGGTGCGCATTCGCATCAGCGATGGCACTTCCGCCAGGCTGACGCTCAAATTCGGCAGCAAGGCGCGCGAACGCGACGAATTCGAATATTCGATCCCGCTGTCGGAGGCGGTGGAGATGCTGGACTTCGCCATCGGACGTGTCATCGAGAAGACACGTCACCATGTTAGGCACCGTGGCTATCTCTACGAAATCGATGTCTTTGGCGGTCCGCTTGCGGGACTTGTGATCGCCGAACTTGAGACGCCGGAGGACGTGCCGGACGATATGCTGCCTGACTGGCTCGGCCGCGAAGTCACCGGCGAGTCAAAGTTCTACAACGCGTCGCTCGCCCTTGGGGGGATACCGGAGATCGCCGCATGAGCTTTCGTATCGATCCGCGCCTGCCGCTGACCGGCGAGGTCAGGCGTATCCTTGCCGAGGAAATCGGCAAGGCGCTGCATCACCTTGACGCCGCACGGAGCCGGCCGGAACAGGCGCTGCACAAATGCCGCAAACGGCTGAAGAGCGCCCGCGCCCTGCTGCGGCTTGTTCGTTCCGGCGACGAAACGTTCTGTGAGACCGAGAACCAGTGCTATCGCAATGTGGCCGGCCTGCTTGCCGGTCCGCGCGAGGCGACTGCGCTGATCGAGACCATCGACCGGCTGGCGGCGAGCTTTCCCAAGGAGAGCGCCGACGATGGGCTTACTGCTGCGCGCGACAGGCTGATCGCGCGCCAGCATGAACTTCACGAAGGCAGCGGGCTCGAAGCGGCGATCGGCGCGGCGACCGCCGCTTGCGAGGATGGCCTCAAACGCATCGAAGCGCTGGCCTTGCCCGACCAGCCGGAACAGGCGGCCGACGTGCTTGCCGAAGGTGCCCGCGTCACGCTGCGCCGTGCCAGGAAGGCGCTCGACAAGGCCGGATCGCGGGGCGCGGCCGATGATTTCCACGATTTGCGCAAGGCCGCCAAGACCCACGGCATGCATCTGTCGCTGCTCGGCAGGCTGTGGCCGACACCGATCAAGGCCCGGCGCAAGGCGGTCGACGAACTGGGCGAGCGGCTGGGCGACCTGCACGATGTGCTGGTGATGCGCGCCCTGCTCGAGGCCGACGACCAGCCGCTCGGGCTGCCCGAGGACACGAAACTTCTGGGCAAGCTGTTGAAACGGTCGGAGAAGCAGCTGAAGAAGAGCTGCCTGGCTGAGGCGGCCGAACTGTTCGGCGACAGTCCCAAACGCTCGACACGCAAACTGGCCCGCAAGGCGCGCGACGATCTGGCTGCGCCGCCGGAAGAGGCCGCTGCGACGGCAAGCTGACTTGGCGCCTTTCCTCTCCCTCCGGAGGGGGGAGAGGTGGCGCTGCAAAGCAGCGACGGAGTGGGGGAAGCCATTCGTCAAACGCGCCGCCGCCTGCAAGACAGGCACAAACCCCGCGAGCAAGGTCGACCCCCACTCCGTCGAGCTTCGCTCGACACCTTGTATCTACACGAGAGAGATTTCGTGGGATTAGAGCGATTGAGCCAAGGTCCGGGCGGCCGCCCGGACCTTGGCTTGGCG
>NZ_JAMYPL010000047.1:0-19486 GCF_040320355.1 Mesorhizobium sp. M0715
CTACCTGGCGAAAGCCGGCCTGAAGGTGCTGGTGCTCGAGGGTCGCCATGTAATTGGTGGCGCAGCTCGGTCCGAGGAAGTTGTTTGATCCTCGTGCAGGTCATGCTCGATGCGCTCTCGCGGCAGACCTTCAGGCCGCGGCTTGCAGCCGGGCTTCTTCGGCTCCGGCTTATGCGCGCCCGGCAGTCCCGTGCCGGGCACGCCGGCCATATCGACTTCATTGCCTTCCTCATCCTCGCCCGCAGCCTGCTCGGCTTCGTTGAAGAGGCGGTCCTTGATCTTCTCGCTGCGCGGTGCGTAGCGACGCAGGCGCTCCAGGCGCAACTGCTCCTTGAGATCGCAGATGCGTTGGGTCAGTTGCTGGTTCTCTGCCTGCAACAGCGACCACCGCCCTCAGCTCGTCTATCGTGGGCTTGCGATTCATCGCATTCTTGGATCGAAGCCGTACGGCCACGTCAACAACGATCGCATACATTTGGCGGCGTCATCCGCAACAGCCATGCCGAAGCTGCCGATGACGCCGCCCCTTGCACGCCACAAATTGTCAGCCCGCGCGGCGCTCGGGGTGCCGGCGAACCGCCTCGACGTCGATGTCTCAAGCAGCCAGTGCAATTGCTCCGTCGTCAGCGTCAGTACCGCCTGCTGGCGCCGCGGCCAGTGGAATTTGTTTTCTTGGAGGCGTTTCAAAACCATCAAAAATCCTGAGCGGTCATAAAACAGAAGCTTGATCCGGTCGCGGCGACGATTGCAAAATGCGAACACCGCTCGTTCGAACGGGTTGAGGCCCATTGACTGCTCGACCACAATCGCCAGGCTGTTGATGACGGCCCGGAAGTCGATCGGCTCGCGGTGCAAGTAGACCCGCAGATCAGGCGCCAGCCGGAAACATCACAACGTCCGAGTGCTTCGATGATCACCGCCAGCAGCGCCGCGTCGCCGCAATCCAGGCTAAGTGTGACCCATTGGGCAGCGCCGCACTCACACGCGCCTGCGGCGACCGCGTCGTCTCCTGGACAGGCTTGACGCACGCCTCACGCTTGATCGACAGCGCGCCAGCCCCGGCACATGGCGCCGATCCCGAAGCGGCCTCGATAACCGGAATAAAGGCCGTCGGCTCTTTCGCCTTCATGACGGGCAGTTCTTTCCGGGCCTCTCGGCGCCGCAGCGCAATCCAGTTGCGCAGCAGGTTCGCATTCACGCCGTGCTCCAGCGCAAGCCTGGCCACCGAAACACCTGGCCATGTCGGGCGAATTGAGAAACTGCCCCCCCGCATTGCATCAAGTGGAAGCAATTGTCGGGCGGTATGGATCGGGGAGCCGAGGCGATAAGCGCCTCATCCTCGATGAGTTCGTCGCGGTGACCGGTTATCATCGCAAGCATGCGATCCGAGCGCTCTGTCATCGCGCGTCGAAGACACCCGGCAACAAGAGGTACCGCCTTCGCTATGGCGGCGATGTTCGCGAAGCGCTGGTGGTGTTGTGGAAGGCATCGGAGCGGCTGTGTTCCAAACGGCTGCGGCCGTTGATACCAGTCTTGTTGCCAGCGCTTGAACGGCATGGCCGGCTAGAGCTCGATGCCGCGCTCCGCGGCAAGCTGCTGACGATGAGCCCGGACGGCTTTTGGCGAGGTACCTGTTGTGGCTCGCGGCGGCCAGCGTCGGCGAGCAGGAATGAGTTCGGCGGTTCGCCGATCGGTGCCGGTGCGCACCTTCGGGATTGGAATGATCCGCCGCCCGGTTACGTCGAGGTCGATTTCGTGGCGCATTCCGGCACAGCTTTGTGCAAACGATGGTGTTGACCGATATTGCCACGGGGTTGACCAAATGCGTTCCAGTCCCTACGCGCGACAGCGGCAATGTGATCGTGGCGATCAAGCAGGCCCGCTCGTTCTTTCCCTTCCCCCTTCTGGGCGTAGATTTCGACAACGAGAGCGCCTTCATGAACGAGTTCGTCGTCTCCTGGTGCCGGAGTGAGGAACTGGAAGTGACGCTCTCGCGCCTACCGAAAGAATGACCAGGCGCATGTGGAGCAGAAGAATGGCGCCATTGTGCGTCGCCTGGTGGGGTATGGTCGGTTTGTCGGCGCGTAGGCAACAGCCGCCCTTGGTCAACTTTATGCTGTTGGTGCGGCTTTACGGCAATCTGTTCCAGCCGTCATTCAAACTTCAGGAGGAGATGCGGATCGGCGCTCGTGTGATCAAGTGCTATCATCCGCCAGTTCCGCCTGCGGCCCGTGTCCTTACGCATCCGGGTGTGGCCCAGACCGACAAGCAGCAGCTACAGGAAACCGCCGATCCCGTGCTGCTGTTTGCTGGTATCCGCGCCGCGCAGGAGGAGCTTGGACGGAGGGTCGATCGTAGTGGCCTGAATGCGAAGGAAGATTGAGGAGCCGGCCGTTATCGATCTCCAGCGCTTCGCTGCGAATCTGAAGACGGCCTGGAAGAGTGGCGAGACACGACCAACGCATCGGCGGCCGTATCGTCGGACCAAGCCTATCCGAAGAGACCCAGCGTATACGAGCCGTTCGAGGCGAAGATCAAGACATGGCTCGAGGAAGAGCCGGCGCTCTCGGCAGCAAGTGTGTTGCAACGCCTGACAAAGATCTACCCGTCGCGTTTCAAGGAAAAGAAGCTGAGAATGGTGCAACGGCTCGTAAAGGCCTGGCGCATGGAAATGGCTGGGCTGATCATCCTCGATGGCGGTTGGATGAAGAGCTGGCCGCTATCTCCCTGCGCCGCGACGGAGGGAGATAGGGCCATGTCGGGCCCATCGCGCTCGGTAACATTCCTCGCTGGGGCAATAGGAGGGGTCAATTTCTCATTTCGCCCGACACTTACAACGGGCGTCGGCATTGCCGGCCACAAAGCGATGCCGGGAATTCCCCATTCAATGCCACGACCCCGCCGATAGGTGCGATGATTATTTCGTCGCGACCGAGGATCAGGTTCCTGCCTGCTGCTCATCCGGTCGCAGCAACTAAGAGTAGCCGGGTTAATAACCGTTAACAAAAGCTTTGCAAACAATAAAAACGTATACAAAATATTATCACTCAACCGCTCTCCTCTATGCAATATTGGCCTTGGCCATCAGGATCGCATCGACTCGCCGATCTGTACAATAACATGGAGAATCACATGAACTCCGAGGCGGCTAGTAAGCCACTTTCTTCATTCGAACTTGAATCATACTTCAGCGACGATTATTTGTTTTTTGGTGACTCCGTAAATTCTCCCGAGAAAACCGATCGGGAAGTTGAAGCAATTTGGAAGCTACTTTCGCTTAAGGAAGGCGGCCCAGTTCTTGAACTAGGATGCGGTTATGGACGGATTACCAACCGGCTGGCGGGAAAAGGAGCACGGGTAACGGGGCTGGATGCGTCGCCGGTCCTCCTAAAAAAAGCCGAAGCAGATGCAGCCGAACGCGGGGTAAATGTTGAGTACGTTCTTGGCGATATGCGCTCACTTCCCTGGAGAGATTGCTTTGACGTTGTTTTCCTGTGGTACACAACGTTTGGTTACTTCAATGAAGCGGATAACGAGAAAGTTCTTCATGAAGCCGCCCATTCTTTGCGAAAAGGCGGGCGCCTGCTAATCGATCAACTCAATCGCTACTCTTTGCTAAGCGACAAATCGTCTTTGTACGAGATCGTGCGGCGTAACGATGATTTAAGAATGGATATAAGCAACTACGACGCACTAACCGATCGCTGCAACTCTGAGAGGACCATAGTCCGAAATGGATGCGTTAGACGAATGCGTCTTTCTGTCAGACACTACGGGTTTTCTGAATATGTTCGCATGTTGCGAAGCGCGGGGTTTGAGACTGTTGAAGCCTATGGGCAGGAAGGCGGAGAGTTCAAATCCCATGGCCGGCGCCTCGTGGTGGTCGCGTACAAGTAATTGGCGTTCAGGGCGATCAAAAATGCCCACCGATGCCAACCGTAAGCACCACGTGTCAGATTCCCCTGAGCTACCTAAGGTCTCTGAGCGGCGATGTCACGTTGTCTGCATAATACACGCGTTGGGCGTTATCAACTTAACTCGCGTTCAGGGATTTGCGGCATAGACCGATGTCATGAACACCACAACGGTCAGCTACAAGCGCCATCGTTTCCCGCCGCAGATCATCGCCAATGCAGTCTGGCTCTACTAAGGTTCCCCTTGAGCCTGCTCCGGCGAATCTGGAAGGCACTGGAGGCGATGCGGAATGCTGCCTCAATCAAGTGCATTTGCTTCAGGAACGGTGTGTCGAAGATTTGCCCCTCCCGCAGCCAACATGTCTGTAGCCGGTGCGCGTACATGACAGGCCACGGCCCGGCCATCTGCCATCGGGACCAAAGGCGGCACCTCAATGTGGCACTGCTCGACCGCGAGTGGACAGCGCGGATGAAACGCGCAGCCGCTCGGCGGATTGATGGGGCTTGGCACCTCGCCCTCCACGGGCACCTCCAGCCGAACTCGGGTGGGATCCGGCACGGGGGCCGCCGCGATTAGCGCCTCGGTGTAGGGGTGGACCGGTTTCGCGAACAGCGCCTCGCTCGGAGCGAGCTCCACGATCCGCCCCAGGTACATGACGGCAACGCGATGCGCGATATGCTCCACGACGCCGAGGTCATGCGAGATGAAGACGAAGGCGATCCCCATCTGCTGCTGGAGATCCAGAAGCAGATTCAAGATCTGCGCCTGAACGGAGACGTCAAGGGCTGAGACCGCCTCGTCAGCGATGATGAGCGAAGGCTGGAGCGCCAGCGCCCGCGCGATACCGAGCCGCTGGCGCTGGCCGCCCGACAACTCGGACGGGAGCCTGTGCATCATCTCGGGCGACATTCCGACTTTTCGCAGAAGGTCCCCGGCAAGCGCTTGACGCTGCTTCCGGCTGAGGCGCTCAAAATTCTCGACGGGTTCGGTGATGATCTGTTCGGTGGTAAGGCGCGGATTTAGCGACGAATAAGGATCCTGAAACACCATCTGCATCCGACGGCGCCACGCGTGAAGCGCGGCCTTCTTGAGGCCCGCAATGTCAGTCCCGTCGATCAGCACGCGCCCGCCCGTCGGCTCCACGAGTCGCATCAGAAGCCGCGCGACAGTCGACTTGCCGCAGCCGGACTCGCCAACGATGCAGAGCGTCTCACCGGCCTCGACGCAAAAGGATACATCTTCTACCGCCCGGATCACCGGAATGGTCTTCTTCAGGAATCCTGTACCGAGCGGATAATGCTTGGTTAGATTCTCGACCTTCAGCAGCGGAACACTCATGCGCCCATTACCTCTTCGGCGCGCCAGCAAGCTGCGGCGTGGCTCGACCCGACTTCACGCAGGGCGGGCGTCTCTTCGCGGCAAAGGTCGACAGCGAACGGACAGCGAGGCGCAAAGCTGCAGCCCACAATGGGCTCGCGCAGGCTGGGGACAATTCCTGGAATTTCCGGAAGGCGGCGCTGTCGGCCGCGCCGCCGGTCAGGCAGCGATCGCATGAGCCCCTGGGTGTAAGGATGCGCCGGTCGCGCAAACAACTCTATGACGTTCGCTTGTTCTACGATCCGGCCAGCATACATCACGATCACGCGCTGGCATGTTTCGGCTATAACGCCCAGATCATGCGTGATGAACATCACGGCCGTTCCCGTGCGCTCCTTCAGATCGACGATGAGCCGCAGAATCTGCGCCTGGATCGTGACGTCGAGGGCGGTCGTTGGCTCGTCCGCAATCAAAAGTTCCGGTGAGCAGGCGAGCGCCATGGCGATCATAGCGCGCTGGCGCATGCCGCCCGACATTTCGTGAGGATAGCTGTTGACGCGACGCTCGGGATCCGCGATGCGGACAAGACGGAGCATCTCTTCGGCCTTTGCCATGCCCGCAGAGCGAGATGCTTTCGTGTGGATCTGTACCGCCTCTGCGATCTGGCGGCCGACCGTGTAGACCGGGTTAAGGCTTGTCATCGGCTCCTGGAAGATCATTGCGATCTGGTCGCCGCGGATCTTTCGCATCTCCCGATCGGACAGCTCAAGGAGGTCGCGTCCGTGGAAGCCGACCTCGCCGCCGACGGTCCTGGCGCTCAGCTTCGGCAGCAGGCGAAGGATGGAGAGAGCGGTGACGCTCTTCCCGCATCCCGATTCGCCGACGACGCCGAGCGTCTCGCCTTTCTTCACCTGAAAGCTGATGCCACCCAGGGCGCGGGTAACGCTTTCTTCGCCGTAAAAATGCGTCTCAAGGTCTCGGACATCGAGAAGTATGTCTTCTGCCACCGATTTATGCATTTGCATGTCAGTTTTACGCATCAGCATGTCAGCGCCTCCGCTTCGCGCGGGGATCGAACGTATCGCGCAAACCATCCCCGAGCAGGTTGACCGAAAGAACCGTGACGGCAAGCAAGATGCCGGGGCCAAAGATCGTCAGTGGAGCGATGGCGAGATACAAGCGAGAACTGGCGATCATATTGCCCCAGCTCGGGGTTTCGGGCGGCACGCCCACGCCCAGGAAGCTCAACCCTGCCTCCGTCAGGATAGCGCTCGCGCAAACAATAGCACTCTGCACCATCAGTGCCGGAATGGTGCTCGGGAGGATATGCCGCCACAGCACCTTTGGCAGGCGCGCACCACCGCAGAGCGCAGCCTCCACATAGGGACGCTCCCGAACACTGAGGACCGCTGAACGAACCAGCCTCGCGACGGCTGGCGTCTCGGGGATCGCGATGGCGACGATGAGGATGCCGATGCCTGGCCCTGTTAGAGAAATGAGTGCAATGGCCAGCAGAATTGTCGGGATCGACATCAGTCCGTCCATGACCCGCATGACAATATTGTCGAACGTGCGGTTGTAGCCGGCCAGGATCCCGATCAGAAGCCCGGCAACGGCCGCGCAGGCCGCCGACAGCAATCCGACCATGAGGGAGATCCGCGCGCCGAAAATCGTTCGGGCAAACACATCACGGCCCAGATTGTCGCTTCCGAACCACATCGCCGCGGATGGTGGCTGAAGGCGCTTGAACGGATCCATGTTTCCCGGATCTCCAGCGTAAAGTGGGGCAGCGAGTGCCAGAACGATCAGTAGCGTCAGCATCCCAGCGCCGATCAGAACCAGTGGGTTCCGCCTTGCCAGACGGGAAATACCGGAGCGTCCCAGCGTGGCCGTCGGCATGGTCTCAAGTATTGCGGAGGAGAGTGTCATATCAGTACCTGATGCGCGGATCGATCAGCGTATAAGCAAGGTCGACCGTGAGATTGATAAGGACGTACAGACCTGAAGTCAGGATAAGCACGCTCTGAATGATCGGATAGTCGCGGTTGTTGATCGCATCCACGACCAGACGACCGATTCCGGGGATGTTGAACACCGTCTCCGTGAGGACGACCCCGCCGATCAGATAGGCGAAGCTTATGCCGATGACGGTCAGGATCGGGACGCCGGCATTCTTCAACGCATGGTGAAAAAGCATGGCATAGGACGACGCGCCCTTGGCGGCGGCGGTTCGCATATAGTCTTCCGACAGAACCTCGAGCATGCTCGCCCGCGTGACCCGGGCGATGAATGCAATGGAGGCAAGACTTAAAGCGACGGTAGGCAGGATCAGGTGGACGAACCAAGGCCTGAGGCCACCATCGATCGGTACATATCCCTGGACCGGAAGCCAGTGAGTCCTGATGGCGAAGAAGTAGATGAAAAAATAACCGATGACAAAGACCGGGACGGAATAACCCAGTGCCGAAAAGGCCGCGAGGACGCGGTCGATGAGACCGCCAGATCGCCATGCCGCAAGGATGCCGAAGGAGACCCCGACTGTTACCGAAAGGATCATCGTCAGGATTGAGAGAGAAACGGTCGCTTCAAGCCGCTGCGAGATGAGCTCGAGAACCGGCCGTCCGTTCAAGATCGAGATGCCGAAATCGCCGCCAAGCATCTCGCGCACCCAATGGATGAACTGAACCGGCAGCGGCGCGTTCAGCCCAAGCTGTTCGCGGATGTCGGCGATTACCTCGGCCGTCGCGTTGCGGCCGGCAATTACCGCCGCCGGATCGCCCGGTGCCAGTCTGACCAGCAGGAAAACGAAGATCCCGACCATCGCCATGACGGCGATGGCCGAAACCAACCTGCGTAAGATGTAGGCCGCCATCAGACCGAGACTTTCTGCATGTTCCACATTGGGAGTGTATTCGACGCAACATGAACCAGGCCAGTGAGGGACCTTCGGCGAGCGACTGGCAGCATAGACTGACCGAACATGACAGTGCCAACGAAGTCCCACGCGAGGCGTTGCATTTCACGGGCCAGTGCCTGGCGTTCATCGAGTGTTTCGACATATGCCCATTTGGCCCGGAGAGCTTCGTATTCATCGTTCTTCGGCCAGCCATAATAACCGTCTGCGCCATTTGCGAGGAGCAAAGGCAAACTGACCGGATTACCGAGTTTGGAATCGGTCCAGTCGCTAATAAAGACGCTCCAGCCGCCGTCCTCAATCGGTCCCTTGTTTGCACGGCGTTTCTCAACCCCTCCCCAGTCGCTGGGAGCAAGCTCAGCACTGACTCCAATCTTTTGCAGGGTGTTCGCCAGATATTGCGCGGCATTGCTGGCTTCCGGCCAGTCCGTGGACTGCATAATGAGAACCGTTTCGCCGGCATATCCGGCCTCCTGGAAAAGTTGCTTGGCCTTTTCAGGATCGCCCCCCTTTTTGTACCATCCCGTATTTTCGTCGTTGGAATACGGGGAGCTGTTTCCAAATATTGACGTGACAGGGTGTATGTAGTTTGGATCAAATCCGGCCGCCAGCATAATTGCTTCCTGATCGATCAGGTGAAGCATCGCCTGACGAGCCTTGACGTTGTTGAACGGCTTCTGCAGGCAGTTCATGCGTAAGAACATGTCTGAGCCCGAAGTGTTCACGAGCTCCAATTCGAGTTTGGGATCGCTCTTGATCACAGGGAAGAGTACCTGTGCCGGCAGTTGAACGAGATCGACCTCTCCCGCTTGGAGAGCCGCGAAGGCGGTCTGCTGATCGCTGATCCACTGCCTGATGACGCGATCAACCTTGACGACCTTTCCGCCGGCGAATCCGTCGGGCGGATCCTGGCGGGGTACATATTGTTCATTTCGGTCGTAGGTGAAGCTTGCGCCAGGCTTGGCTAGAGCCTCATTGAACTTGAATGGCCCGGATCCGATATTCGCGGTCACCTGCTCCGTTGGGGGAAGCTTTGCGTCCTTCTCGCGCATGACAGCTAGATAATAGCCGACGTAGGATGATGCGAGCAAAGGTATGAGAAGCGGCAACGGTTCGTTGAGCGTGATCGTGAAGGTCTTCTCGTCTTGTTTCGAGATATCCTTGGCCTTGGCCATGATCAGTTTTCCACTTGTATCCACTTGGCCCCAGCGTCGTATGGAGGCCACACAGTCCGCCGCAGTGACTGGGCTGCCGTCGTGGAAGGTCAGGCCCTCACGGAGTTGGAATGTGTAGGTCTTCTTGTCCTCGGAGACGCCCCACTTTCCCACCATTTGCGGCTGTGGCATGCCCTTGGAGTCGACCTCAAACAACGTGTCGTAAATCGCTAGAGCATGCTGCGGTGCCGTAGTTAATGAGATGATCGGATCGAACACTACGAGGTCACCGTCCGGCACCCAGCGAACTGTTCGAGCGTCATCTGGTGATGTCTGCGCCCGAAGGATTGTCGGCATTGATAACGCCGTTCCGGCGGCCAGACCTGTCTTGATAATCTCGCGTCTAGTGATTGTCATGCTCCGTTCCTCTCTTTTTCATTTTTAAGGGGTTAGTTCCCAGTGGCTCCTACAATCTTATAAGAGCGTCGGCAGAATGCTGCCGGGGGGGGTGATTTCGGGACTGGCAATATCGTGTTCGGGCCAGAAATGCGCTTTCCGGAACCCGAATTGATGTTTTCTATAGTAGCCAACGCCAGGCGTATTCACGAGCACCGGCGTTCGTGTCCGTCCGCATCTGTCACCTTGCTGGATCGCGCAGAAGAAGAGCAGGAACGGACGACGAGCCCCGATTGTTGCCGCCAGGCAGGACCTCGTTGGCAGCCTCAAATTTCTGTCTGCTCGTGAGGTTTGAGGTTTCATAGACGCGCTGCTCATGCGCAACGGCGTCGTCGATCGTAGACCGAGTTCTGCGGACTGCTGCATCGTAGACGGTTCCCCGATCACCAGTGTTTCCACGCAGCATAAGAATGCTAGTTTGTATCTATGCATCGCATGGAGAACGGACCCGTGAAACTCAGAATAGTTATTTGCGGCAGCGATTGATTATGCAATCGGCAGCCTAGCCCGTCTTATGCATGACAATGTGCATGCGCGCTGGCGGATCACCGGAATCCTGCACCTCACGCACGATAGCCAGCGACTGCTTGACCGTCCAAAAGCGGCGCGTCCACGTCGGTGCACATCCGTCGGAAGCGAAGAACCCCGGCGGGTGCTCGCTTCCACCCTCGATGGCTGCTCCGTGGCCAAATACTTCATTGCTAAGCGCCCAATTAATCAAGGCGGACACTAACGCCACATCAGTAGGCTGCGGCCTTCAGCGTATGCGGAGTGCGCCGGTGAAACTGACGATGAATAGTTGATGAAAGTTCGATAGGGGAAAAGGAGTAGCGCCCCACCTTGCCCCGAGTCCATGCTGAGGCGTAGCGAGGATGATTTCGAAGGTTGATAGGGAAACGGCAGGCCAGGCCGCGGATTCCGATGAAGTGAAGCCGGCCACAGTCGACCAAATTGCTGTCTCGACCAACGAGCGTTTGCCTATCTGGCCGTCTCTTCTGACTGCGGCGATATGCTGGTTCTTTAGAGCGTCGTACTCAAGCACTGCGGCGTGCTCTTGTGCTAGTCGACATAGCTGTCTCTCCCAACTCAACAGCTTTGACCATTTATTGCATTCAATTCGGAGCGGAAACGCTCACCTTTTCGCACGTAGCTCTGTGCAGTTTTTTGGAAGTTCCGGATCTCCTCTTCGGACAGCATCCGGACGAGCCTGGCCGGTGATCCCGTCCACAACTCTCCCGACTTAACTCGCTTGCCCGATGTCAGGAGACTGCGTGCCCCGAGAACACCATCTGGCTCGATGATGCAGCCGTTCATGACGGTCGAGGCCATCCCGACGAAAGCGCGGTCTTCCAGGTGGCAACCATGGATCAGGCAGGAATGCCCAACGGTAACATCGTCACCGATGACGACATCGAATTCGCCGGGGTCGATGTGAATCACCGATCCGTCCTGGATGTTGCTTCGCGCACCGATCTGGATCGTATTGTCATCGCCACGCAGCACGCAGTTGAACCAGACACCGGACTGTGGCCCGATGGTCACCGCACCCACGATAGTGGCGGAAGGCGCAACCCACGCACTAACGGCAATCTTGGGTTGGTTGGAACCGAGATTGTAGACTGACTGAGATGTTGTAGACATGAACACTTCCCGTTTGTCCGGCTTTGTCGCGCTTCGAAGAACAAGCGCAGTTGTTGCTCGTTGTTTCGAGTTGACACTCGTGCAGATGCCTGCAGGGCTTTGAGCGCCTTTGTGCGCTTGAGGGTCGATCCCAAGAGTTTCCACCAATTCGGTTGCAACTAGTTTCGTTGGCTCGTGTATCCTTGATGCGATACGTGGATAGGACGTTGGACGCTTTGTGTGCGGTGGTCGCACATCTCCATCAAGTAAGTGCCGGCGATACTGACGTTGCCGCCCATCGTGCTGATAGACATGCTTTACACGGTCCGCCAACCTTCCGATATGAACGCCGGCCCCGACGCAGATGCCATCCGCCCGACGCATGATTCTTTGGCGCGCACCGACGGGAAAAGCGCACGCTGATCTTCTCTTGCCGATGACCGCTGCCTCGAACAAGAAGCCCTCGGTCTCCTGAAGGGCATGACCTGAGCTGAAAGTTCCGTCATCAGCCTCACGGAGCAGGAATCCTCGCACCCTTGCGCGGACGGTGATTGGTTACGATACCTTTCAAACAGTGGAGGAATAGATCGGGCGGCCACTTTATTCAAGCTTTAAGATTTGCAGGATCTTCAAACGAGCGGTGAGTATATCATTGACTATCGCGGCCTGGACGGCGGCAGCATTTCTTGCCTTCAGTGCAGAGATTGCGGCGTCGTGAAATCTTTCGCCGTCGTTGTCTTCGAATCCCCGATTTGCAAGCAGGCCCAGTGTGGGACCGATTGTCACCCAAAGGTTGTCGATAATCGTCAGAAGCCTGGGCGCCTTCGATTGAGCATAAAGTGCAAAGTGGAACTTGGCGTTTGCCACAATCTTCGCCTTGGAGTCGTGAGCCCTCCGATGCGCACAATAGACAAGATGATGCTGCTCCAACTCTCTGATAAAGGTCGTCGAGGCATTTCCCGCCGCAAGTTCCGCTGCCCATCCTTCAAGATTGACACGGATCTTTGTGATCTCCTCTAAATCTGACCGCCCTAGGCTTGGAGCTTTAATGGTCTTCGGACCTTCCATTGACAGGCTTTCCTCGGACACAAGGCGCGTGATCGCCTCTCGGACAGGCGTAACACTGACCCCAAGTTGAGAGGCTATGGCGCGATGCGTGATCTTCTCGCCGGGCTTATACACGCCACTTCTGAGGTTTTCACGCACAATGCCGTATACTCTGTCGGATAGAGTCGTTGTCTGCGGGTGGTCGCCCAAATCGTTCAATGTCCCAGCCCTGAGCGGCTGGTAGGCGCTTCGCTACTGCCTACCTCAGTCGTTCCAGTAAGGGCGCGCACCATCATTAGGAACAGTATCACGACCTTCGTTCCCCTATGGATCACCCGCCTTTGGTGTCGATAACCCGGCGTGGCCTGAACGCGCTACGATATCGGCATCACGGCCGGCCGCTACGATTGCGTTACCGCCAATCGCAGCACCGCAGGCATAGACGGAACGCTGGGCGTCCATAGTGATCAAATAGCCGCTGCAGATCAAGATGTCGCAAACGGCTGCGAGTGTTTCATCGGTCATGGTCGGCTCCTCCCGTCGCCATGCGGGGTTGAGTGTTCATGCGCAACGGCGTCATCGATCGCAAACCTAGTTTCAGCGGACTGCTGCATCATAGACGGTTCCATCTCACCCGAGTTTCCGAGCCGCATGAGAATGCTCACGCGTGTGGACCTATACATGACATGGAGAACGGATGACGGAATTCAGAATAGTTATTTACAGCGGTGGTTGATTATGCAACCTGTAGCGCGGTCGCCAACTGGCCCCCCGAACCTGCGCCAATTATTCGCGGTTATGACGGCGCATTCAATAGATCGATCACTCGGCAGCATGCTGCAAAAAGCCGCCACTTCTAATTTCCTTCGGCGTGTAGCCGTAGTGCTTTTTAAACGCCAGGCAGAAATTGGAAGCATGGTCGTAGCCGATTTCATAGGCGATCATCTTCAGCGGCATTTCGGTTTTAACGAGCAGATCGACAGCCTTTGATAGGCGCACCATGGTCCGATAATCGTGGGCGTTTATACCGTACCGATCCGCGAATGCCTTGTTGAAGCTACGGCTCGGGATATTGAATTCCTCCGCGAGCTTGCAGATCGACAGTTTGTTGTGCAAATCGCCATCTAGAATGTTCTTGATGTGCTCCAACTTCTCACCCATGCTTAGGACGGCATCGGACTTTAAGCAACCAAGTGAAATTATGTTGTCTAAAGTAATGCAAAGTAATTCCTTGGCCTTTGCGGAGACATAATGGTGCACAAAACGTTGACCGATGCTGCGAAATATAACCGATCTTGCGATCTTCTCCATTTCCGAACAGAGCGGAAGCTCGATCCAGGTAAATCGGCCGGCAGGATGGTGCAACAGGTCCTGCAGGACCGCTAGCTGATCAGAAAATTCGGCCACCACGCGTGGCGGCTCCTGCGGGTCGAAGCCGAGAGCGAGCGCCGTCTCCGACTGGCTTTCGGCCCATTGACTTATCGCGTCGACGCCTTTGGGGTGGAAGTAGGCGACGAAGGTGGGCTTCTGTAGCTTAAGTGCTTCGCCCCTTGACGGGGAGATGGTACGGCGTCCGTCCAAATGATAGAGGAACACCAAACGGTCGGTGCCCCGATGATTTTCGAGGCATTCTTCGCGCATCCTGAAGTGCTTGGTCGTCAGCAGAAGGCTAAGCTCTATCTGGAAACAGTCTTCGTGGCCCGCCGCATACTTCGAAGGCGGTATCCAGCGGCGTCCGAATCCGGCCATTTCCGGCGGGGTCCGGACTTCCTCGAATTCCTTCGCCCAGGCGATCTGCTCAAGGGCGTTCATACGCTCGAACTCCGTTAGTGTGTTATAACAAAATAGTCGATTTTGGCTCGTTGTCAAACGGGAGTAGGTGCCAAGGAAGCGGGAGAGTGTTGGCGGGATTGCGACGATCAGGCTGACTCAAGGCATTGAGGCTGCCTCGACGCCCGTGGCCGCACCGGAGAACTGGCCAGACTGTGAAATACTGGACGCAACTTGCTTCGACCCTCATAGACGCGAAATCCGCGCTATCGGTTGGCTGCGGCTTCGTTCTGCGCCGGTAGCCCGCTTATACGAGAGCGCTGGTTGAGGAGGTGAGTCTCCTTCGTGCAGAGCGGCAAGCCTGTCCCCAATCTCCTTATCGGCTACCGTTAGTCGGTGGTTCAGGCGAAGGTAGTCCATTTGGGTCGGCGTCCAGCAGCTCTCGGTCCATATTGTGGGCATGTGCAAGCTGCGCTGCAGCGACCAGTTTCGCGCACCGGCTCGGCTTTGAACACGGCGCCGTTCGCGCATGCAGCCCAGGAAGGCATCGAGATATGTTCGGCTATCAGGTAGTCGGCCTTGACGACGATCGGCCCGCTTCTTGGCTCCAGGTCCAGTGAGAGCGACGGTGGGACGAATTCTGAGGAGGCCTGCTTTGATTCTTCCCACAGCTCGATTGGCAACACGAACGCCGCGGCAGCAACCAGGAGCAGAACCGAAGCCGCGCCTTCGAATGCCACCGGGTGGACGAAGTCTGGACCAGCGCAACCATCAGATCGGAGGCCGAAATCGTCGCCATCTGCCAACTTATCGCCGTCGTTTGCCCCAGCTATCCGGGGCTGGATATTTGTGAGGCCGTCCAGATCGAACGAAACACCCCGTTTCCGGAGCGGAGCGAGGGTTGTTGAACTGGATCGATGGGGATCTACGTGCTGCATGACTTTTTGCCTCGGACAAGACTCACATCGCCGTTGGTGGACCAGCGGTAACCAAAGCCAGCAGGTCGGTTGCGGACTAAGGAAGTGGTTGCCACGATGGACTAGAATGGACGTGCCGCATCACTGGGTGTCGGGCAGCCTCAAACTGCGATTTGGGCGTTCGTCAACCACCCATTTACGGGCTAAATCGCAGAACGTGCGTATTCCGACGAAGCCGGCCATCGATTCCGATTTGAAGCCGGCCAGTCATTCCGATTTCATTCCGGCCGGTGTTCCGATTTGAAGCCGGCCATTTTTCGGACTGATCCTGGGTCTCGTTGATGTTTGGATTGAGTTTCGTTTCAGGTCAAGCTTGCGCTGTTTCGGTCGCTCTTGGCGAGCGCTGTTTTCGCATGCTTTCACCGGTGAGATCGATGCGATAGGCGTTGTGAACGAGGCGGTCGAGGATGGCATCGGCCAGGGTTGGGTTTGCAATGATCTCGTACCAGCGATCCAGGGGCAGCTGACTGGTGACGATTGTCGATCGGCGTTCGTAGCGGTCTTCGATGATCTCAAGCACATCACGCCGCTGGTCATCATTGAGTTTTTCCGGTCCCCAGTCATCGAGAATGAGAAGGTCGGTTTTGGCGAGCTGCTTGAGGATCCGGCCATATCGTCCGTCGCCTCTCGCGAGGGCAAGTGTTGCAAACAGCCGGGGAACGCGGTGATAGGCGACGGAGAAATCCTCTCGGCAAGCTTTGTGGCCAAGCGCACAGGCCAGCCAGCTCTTGCCCACGCCCGCCGGCCCGGTGATGAGAAGACTGTGATGCTTGCGAATCCAGTCGCAGCCGGCGAGCGCCATGAACAGATTGCGGTCAAGACCGCGTGCGGCACGAAAGTCGGCATTCTCGATCTGTGCGTCATGGCGAAGTTTTGCAGCTCTGGCGCGGGCTTCGAAACGCTTCTGGCGGCGCATGGTAGCCTCGCGCTCGAGCAGCATGGCAAGCCATTCGCCATGCTCGAGGCCGCGTGCTTCGGATTGTGCGTCGAGTTCCTGGAAGGCGGTGGCCATGCCATGAAGGCCGAGTTCGCGCAGCATGTCGATCGTCGGATGGATAAGCATTGGTGTGTCTCCTCAATGAAAGTAATCAGGGCCACGCAGATTGGCGTGATCGACGATGGCGGTCGTTTCGGTGGAATGCCTTGCGGCCTTGTGATTGGCGATGAGCGAGGCGATGCTCTTGCAGTTCAGCCCACCGATCTCGACAGCGCGGGCTGACACGGCTTCGGCGCGATCGCGTGTGACATCGCGAAACAGGCGCAGGACACCCAGGCATGTTCGAAAGCCTTGTTCAGGATGTGGGCGGCTGGCGAGGATTGCGACAACCAAGCCTTCCGTCTCGGGGCCGACGGATGCGGCCCAGCGACGGAAACGATCCGGCGTCCACTCGGCATATCGCCGGTGGGAGCTGGGCATATGATCCGGATCAGTCCCATGACGAGGGCCGCCATAGCGGCGCTGATGGACGGCAATGCGCTTGCCGCGGTGAAAGATCTCGATCGTGCGTGCCGTTGCTCTCAGATCGACTTGTTGGCGAATGAGGTTGTGCGGTACGGAATAGAAGAAGGTCTTGAACTCAACAAGTCCGTCGAGACGCGGGCCAAACGCCACTCGGCGAATTCGTAGTCTTCGTTCGGAAGGCTTGCGAGCGCAGCACGCTCGACGCTCTCAAACAGTTGCCGGCGACTGACGCCCAGCCGACGCATGACGTGATCATTGATGCGATCGAGTGCCTGGCGAATGGCGGCATTGGCCTCGGCCAGCGAGAAGAAGGTCTGGTTGCGCAGCCGCCCCAGAATGCATGACTGGGCGAAACGCACGCCGTTCTCGACTTTCGATTTGTCCTTCGGCCGTCGCGGCCGTGCCGGAAGAACGCCGACGCCATAATGGGATGCCATCATGCCGTAGCTGCGATTGATCTCGGGATCGTAGAAGCTGGCGCGGCTGACGCCCGACTTCAGATTGTCGGGGACGATCAGTCGGGGAACGCCATCAAAAAAACGAAACATCCTGACGTGTGAACCAATCCAATCAGGCAGTGTCTGGGTCCAGGTTGCTTCGGCATATGTGAAGCTGGACGCTCCCAAGACCGCCACAAAGATCTCCGCCTCACGGATCTCGCCGGTGTCTCGATCAACGATCGGGATCTTCTTGCCGGAATAGTCCACGAAGACCTTGTCGCCGGCGGCGTGTTCCTGGCGCATCGTCGGGGAAAGCCGCTGTTCGAAGAGCTCGCAGAACCGGCTGTAGCCATATCCGTCGGGATGGCTTCCTCGATACTCCTCCCACAAGATGAGGAGCGTGACGCCCGGCTTCTTGAGCTCGACGGCAAGATGGGCCCAGTTCGGCTCTGTACGCCGCCGCGTACCCTGTTTGACGCCATTGCGAGCGAAGAGTTTGTTCTCAAGCGCGTCATCGGTCAGCTCGCTTGGCAGGGGCCAACTCAACCCGATTGCCGCTGCACGCCGCAGATTATCCTGCACCGTACTGCGTGCTATTCCCAGCACGACCGCAATCTCGCGGGAGCTGGTCCCGCTTCCGGCAAGCCGAAGCATTTGTCTCAACTGTCTCATGGTCAGCCTTCTCTTTGCCGGCATCAAAATGTCCTCGTTCATCGCGAGGCAATTGATGCCAAAGTTGCTGACCCAGGAGGTAATCTTCAGTGTCGAAAACCGGCCGGTCTTTGGTTGGAATGGTGGCCGGCTTCATACCGGAATGGTGGCCGGTGTTTGATCGGAATGGCGGCCGGCTTCACGTCGGAATCCGCACAGAACGAACGGTCGGAGGCACCAGCAGAACGCTTTGCCGCGGAAGCTGGAGCGCTGCGTCCGCTTTCCGGGAGAGCTCCATTCGGGCAGTTGCGGGATCTTATCCGCAAAGTTCAGGCCGATTGCGCCATCGACCTCGACACGAACAGCTATTCGGTGCCCAGGGTCTAATCGGCGAGAGCGTTCAGGTCGTAGTGCTTGGCAGCCGCGTAATCGTTCGGCATACGGGCCAGGTGGTGGCGGATCATGCCTTGAGCCGAGGCCGACGACAGCGGATACTGGACCGATCGCATTTTGTCGGCGTCGAAGGCCTCGTGCGCGCCGCACCCATCGAGATCGCTCCGGCCGCGTTGCTGCGGCCGCTTGCGGAACATGAGGCGGTTGTTGGAGCAGGCTGGTGATGGCGAACGTGGATCACGACCTGCTCATTGCAAAGCTCGATCGGCTGAAGCTGACAGCGATCCGCGATCAGTGCGGCGGGGCAATCAACGTGAGATGCGGTATTCTCTCAGATTGTCGCGCTATAGCGATCAGCTCGACACGTTGTTAGACGAGGCCGCGCGCTCGAAAATGACTTTGCGCGAAGCCCTGGCTTTCCTGGTATCACGGGAGATCGCCCGGCGCGATGAGCGGCGCATCTCGATGTCGAGCAAACTGGCGCAGTTTCCCTTCGTCCGCGAACTCGATGATTTCGACTTCGAGGCGCAGCCATCGCTGGATCAGGGGCAAATCCGGGAGCTGGCGACCTGCCGCTGGATTGCTAACAGCGACACGGTGCTATTCCTCGGCCCCCCGGTACGGGGTACGGGCAAGACGCACCTTGCTGTGAGTCTTGGCCGCGAGACGATCCGACAGAGCTACGACGTGCAATTCGTCACGGCGGCCACACTCGTGGCGATGCTGGCCAAGGCCCACAACGATGGCAAACAGTTGATCAATTCCTGCTGTCGGCAAAGGAGGGGTCAATTCTTCGTGTCGCTTGACATGCTGGACAACATCCGCCGTAAGGGGTTGGCGCGCCTCTGGCCGGTCGCGAGGGCGGCATGAGCCATAATGGGATTGGAGGAATCCATCGGTAAAGCTTTTGTCCAAAAATTCGCGACTGGTGGAACCCCGTCCGGCCAACTCGAACTCGATGCCATCGATGTCCGTCATGCGCTCCGGAAGCGGCAGGACAGGTCCCGGCCCGCGCCAGATTGGCGCGGTCGCCGTCATTTCGCGAACATGCTGAAACATCCAGCGGTTGTACTGGCAAGATCCCACTCTGTTCGCGGAATGATCGGCGCGCCGGGTCGATCACGCCAACCATTAGAAGCAGCTCTTTGGAGCTTGCGCACCTCTTCCTAGCCAAGACCAAGAACTTGAACCGGCTCTGCCGTACACTCTAGTGGATGGAATCTAACATTTGGTGCCCGCGTTTGACGGCAGCGATGATCTTGTCTGGATCGGCGGTCCAAGTGAGGGGTTTAGGTTGCTGGTTGTGCTCTGCAACGAAGCGGTTGATCGCCGCCTGAAGGTCGACGACGGAGTGGAAGACGCCGCGCCTG
>NZ_JAMYPL010000048.1:0-16866 GCF_040320355.1 Mesorhizobium sp. M0715
TACTGCTGCCGGCAGTTCGTCGTATGTGAGGCTGGCGACCGTATTGGCAACGTCTTGTGTTAGCGACATAGTTTCAAACCGCAATGAGGAATCGGAAGTCAAATGCAGGGCCTGCGCATCCTGTCGGGGCCGACAGCTGGTCTGCGCCCCGCTCAGTGGGAATGTGGCTATTTCTTAATCCAGGCGTTCCAGCGATCGATCAGCATTGGCTTGTTGGCGTTGATCCACTCGGGGTCCGGAACCACCATTTCGGAACTGATCTCCTCGGCCGATGGCATGTCGGCATCGGCGCCCCATGCACCTATTGGGCGTTAATAAGCGTTGCGTTTCCAGATTCATGAGAACTCCCTTCAATTGTAGAGATATGCCAGCAAAGGCAGCCAAAACATCAAGCGGGTAAGGACGCGTGGCTGCGAGTGAAGTGGGCGTAACTTCGAAATAGCCGTTGATGAGGCTGTAAGCGCCGATCAATTTCTGATCGCACATTTGCCAGAAATGTGATTGCGCATCCTCACAGCGGTGTTCGTATTACGCAAGGGGCCCGTTAACGGCGCCGCGTGTGAAAACGAGGAGCACTCGTGCCAAATAGACTGTTGGCAGCTAGTCTGCGACAAAACCTTCTCCTTGGCCGTGACGTTTTGCGGATATCAATGCATGTACAGTGCCAAAGAGAAAGTCATTTCAAAACAAAAAGATTGCTCTAATACTGCATTGTCGTAAGTCCGACGTCGTCGAACATACGACAATGCGAAACGTGGTTGAATTGCAGTGATCACCCGCGCGGATCTCCGAACGATTCTAGCGGCGATCGGTTCAGGCCGCTGCACGGCGACGTCACGTTGTCTGCATATACACGCGTTGAGACCTGCGGCCGCTGATGTCAGCTGACCATGGCCACGGCTTTCAATTCCGCCACGGCCTGCAGGCGGTGAATATGTGTAGCGAGAGCGGAGCGTTTTGAGCGGGGGCGGGACGAAGAGATTGCGCGGAGCCGAGAAGATCGAAACGAAGCGTTGCAGTGCTCCTGTGATCGGAAGCCTTGCATAATCCGCTCCCGTTTTCGCAGCGGCACATGTGCATTCTCCGCCGCTTGTTCAATCCCGATGCTCGACGCCCGGCATCACCTGTCGCCTGGCTGCTCCATAGGAGCGCAGCTGTTGGTGATCATGCGCTTCGGCGCGACGCCTGGCTTCTTCAGCAGCCGTCAGCAAGCGCTTGGCCGCTTTGGTGTTGCGGCGGTTCTGGACGATCTCGTCGAGCACATAGCCATCCTGGTCGACGGCGCGCCACAAACAGTGTCATCCTGGCTTGGCATGATGCGACCGTATCCTGCCAAGCTGCTCGCGTCGCGTGGACGCAGGTAAATCAAAATACCGCACTCGATTGTATTGCGCCTTGTCAGCAATCGGATTCGACAAGGTGGATGAAATCATCACTCACCCGCAGGATCGCAAAAACGTGATCTCAAAACATCTTTTTTATTCAGGCTTTAAGATTTGCAGGATCTTTAGACGGGCGGTGAGTATATCATTGACTATCGCGGCCTGGACGGCGGCAGTGTTTCTTGCCTTAAGTGCTGAGATTGCAGCGTCGCGAAACCTCTCGCCGTCGTTGTCTTCGAATCCCCGATTTGCGAGAAGGCCCAGCGTGGGGCCGATTGTCACCCAAAGATTGTCGATGATCGCCAGAAGCCTGGGCGCTTTTGACTGGGCATATAGAGCGAAGTGGAACCTGGCGTTTGCCGCAATCCTCGCCTTGGTGTCGTGAGACCTCCGATGCGCGCTATAGACCAGGTGATGATGCTCCAACTCGCGAATGAAGGTCGCCGAGGCATTTTCCGCCGCAAGTTCCGCTGCCCATCCTTCAAGGTTGACGCGGATCTTCGTGATTTCCTCCAAATCTGACTGCCCTAGGCTTGGGGCGATAATGGTCTTTGGAGCTGGCATTAACAGGCTTTTCTCGGACACGAGGCGCGTGATCGCCTCACGGACGGGCGTCACGCTGACGCCCAGTTGAGAGGCTATGGAGCGATGCGTGATCTTCTCGCCGGGCTTATACACGCCACATCTGAGGGCTTCACGCACCATGCCGTATGCCCTCTCGGACAGGGTCGTCGTCTGTGGGTGTTCGCCCAGATCTTTCATTAGTAGGCGCACCGCCGACAGCGCGAATTTGCCGCCATCAACGACACATGACTAAAAGCCAGAATTTTCGCGCATTCATAGCAATGTCCTCGCCTTGACCGGCTGGTAGCCGCTTCGATATTGGCGTGTGGATCGTCAGCCGAAGTCATCGGTCAGATCTCTATATCGGCCCAAGAAGATGCCAAAAGCATTCTCCAACCCGAGAACTCGCCTTCGGTATTGGCCATTGACACGGCAAACTGACCGCGCCTGGTGATAAAGATGCCGTTGTTGATCATGAAAAGCTGGAACAGGTTTCGAAACATCGCTGGGGTCTTAACGTCCTCAGGACCGCGCGGCATGTCCGCTTGGAAATGCCAAGACCTGCCGGTTGGTGACATGGAATGGCCTCGAGCCAAGCAGCGGCGCTTTCTGTTGCATGTCGATCCTACTGGAGGGCTTGCAACCTCTTCATTGCCAGCATGCGGAGAGTTGCGATGTTTAAGGTCCGCCAGGTTGACCGGTCTGCCATCTTTTGTATGTTTGCTGGTACTTGGCCTACGATCTCAGACACTGCGCGGCCTCGTGGGATGGCCGAGCAAGGCATTTCGGTCGATCGCACCACCATCTTGCGGCGGACGGTTTGCTTCACGCCTTTGTTTCTGGAATGTTTCGATCGGGGGTGTCGGAGTATCACCGGCAGGTGGCCTGTCGACGAAGTCTCTTCCAAGGTTCGTGGCCGGTGGATGAATTTCGTACACGACCGCAGCGTCGCGAGAGGGGCGAGTTCTGGCTCGCTGGGCACCGTTTCTGCTAGCTGCCGTCGCCTCTTTTTGTCATACATCATAAGAGAATATCCTCATTTTATTTTCTACCTTTGATCTGCGCATCCAGTGTTAAAAAGCTCATTCTCGCGGCACCATACAATCTATAGCGAGCTCGATAGAGAGCTAATTGCATAAATATTTTTTAAGTTTGTTTTAAGATTATATTGCAGAACAGCTGAGCTGCTTGTTCAGAAGAGCGCCGATCCCGAAGTCCTCGGCCGCACAGAGACACTGATCGCACAGGAGGAGGAGCGATTGCCTGAAAGAAGCTCGAGGTTTACCGGCGGATTAGCGGGCCTGTGTCGCGAGAATGCCTATACGGCTAAATATTCCACTACTTGAGCCGCGACAATGGGCGCGTCACCCACATTGGTGTCCGGCCAGACCCGTGCGCGTTTTTTGGGGAAAGCACCTGGGACGAAATAGGAGAGGCCCGCGCTTGCAACATAGATAGTCACTGCAACGCCCTCGAAATTCCGATTGAAGTGGAACTGCGACTTCATGACGATAAAGTCCTGCTCGCGGATATTGATGTCGTGGGATTCGAAAATGGCGCGATCAACGACGAATCCTGGCTTTGACGTGGCGATCACAAGGAAACGATTATCAATCTCGATAAGGGCCGTCTTTCCCATAGCAGCGGATTCGTTGGCAAAACTGGGTCCAATGAGTTTAATATCCCTATTGTTGAGCATCTTGACCACGCCTTCGACCTCGAAGGGCAGATATAGCGGGGTCACCTTGCCGCCGAGACGCATCTTGATTTTCGCGCCGACTCCGGCGGCATGTGCCTGAGCGACGGTTTCCGGATCATTGACCGTCATCGCGCCCTGGAGCTTCACAGGATGCTTCAGTGCGGCCTGCAGGATCAAGGTGCTGTCGCCCGGCGCGCCGGCCAGCGTCCGGTCACCAAGATCGGCAAGCGCCTTGGTGATGCCGCTCTTGTCCTTCGCAGTGGCATCTAGGGCCTCTGCGATCGTCACGGTTTCATCCTTGAAGCACTCGCGCAGATCCCAGAACTCATGGGCGTAATCCTCCACGATCGCCTTGGCTTGCGCATATGGCCCGTTGCTCAGTATCACAGCGGCCTGACCCATGTCCGTTAGATCCGCAAAGCGATAGGCGTTGTAGATGCTAAGGTCCACCACTGGCGCTTCCGACTTCTCGAGTGCACGGGCACGTGCGTGCATTTCTTTAAGTGGGCTGAGATGAGTTTCGAGCCTGCCTGGGGCAATCATTCGGGTTTTCGCGAAGGTATAGACCGGTCGCAGACGGCCTTCCAGAACATCGAAAACCAATCTGACGACCTTCTTGCCGTTGTCGTAGTAATCGTCATGGGGATTGTTCTTGCAGGCGATGCAGATGTCGGCTGCCTTCAACATCTTCGGCGTGATATTGGCATGAAGGTCGAGACCTACTCCGATGACTGCGTTTCCGCCGATGGCACTGCGAATGTAGGAGAGGAAATCACCTTCCGCATCTTCGAACTCAGTCGTGGACATCGACCCATGCAGGTCCAGGACAATCGCATCCGGCGCGAGCTTCTTGAGTTCTTCGCCCCAAAACTGGCGTTGCTCAATGTAGAAACCGTGATCGATGGCGCCGCTCGGGGCGATCATCGAATCTGAAACGGGAAGGATTTCAATATCAGCGCGTTCAATCAAGGCGTCGACAATCCCGCCTAGCGTGGTGCCATTTCCCTTGGCCGCCTCGATTACTGTCTCGCCGCGAACGATCGTGATATCTGCCGCCGCTGTTGCAGGCGCATATCCGTGCGATTCATGAAACAGGCGTCCGACTGCTATCCGCTTCATAATATTAAATTGTCTCCTGAATGTCAGGGTTTGATCGCCAGGGATTTCGCGGTTACCTGCGCCGACGTATTGCTGCGTTTTATGCAGCGGTTTCAAGTTCACGGTGCGATGGACTGGCGGGTCGTGCCCGGCACAGGGTGCGCCGGGGACAAGTGCTTGAGTTCTTAAGGGGCCGCAGGCCGCTCCTGTTCGCCAGGGTTTGGGAATGGTGTGATCGACCAATCGATTAAATCGACGGCACGCTGAAGTATCGCCTCTGTCCGATCATGGGTGGGTGAAGAGGCGACGACATATCCGATCATGTCTCGGAGATCTCCTTTCCTGACGATCGGTGTCTTGGGTTCAACATACAATTTGACCTCGGCAACACCTGGTACAGCAGCCGCTTGACTGTCGCCGCCGATCCAATCGAGAGTGCCATCGCGATCAGGAACCAGGAACCGCATGGCCGCAGTCTGCGAATGCCTTCTACGCAAATTCCATTTCTCACCGATGACAAGCTTGATGTGCTCGGTGACCAGATCAACACCGTAAGCCAGCTGAACCATTTGGGGAATGCCTGCGCCATGAAGACGGGGATTGACTTCGATGACGATTGGGCCACGCGTCGTCCACCGGAATTCAATACCCGCTGGCCCCCAGCCAAGGTCGAGAGCTCGCAAACAGCTCAGCGAAAGATCGGCGATACGCTGATGCTCGTCATCAGTCAGCGGGGCCGGAAAGGTGCACTCCCGACCGACAAAATGGGGTAAGGGGCCGAAGTCAGCGGTGCCAATTCCAATGATCTGATCTCCCATTATGTCGGCCCAATAAAGGGGACCTTGTGCGAATTCTTCGACCAGTATCCTTGGTGGGGACTGCCATATGTGCTCCCCGCCCAACAGATAGGTCGTATGTTCGGCTAACTCATCGAAGCTGCGGCACAGTCGGACACCTCTGCTGCCCGCACCAACTGCTGGTTTAAGGATCACCGGCAGGCCGATCTCCGCGGCAAAACTGTCCACCTCCGTAGCATCCGCTGCCAAGCGATAAGCAGGTATTGGAGCGCCGACCTCTGCGAGTAGGTGACGTTGCTTGAATTTGTCGCAGCATTGTTCGATGGATGTGGGGTTCGGTCCCGGCAGATCGAAATGGCGGCATAGCTTACCAACTGTCGCATAGAACGAGTCCCCGACGGACGTAATGCCAGCAATGTCATAGGTTGCACGGAGCCGGGAACATTCGCGGATCAGCGCATCGAGATCGGCTGTATCGACACGGACTGCCTCAATTCCCTCCGCCCCAAGATAGTCGTACTGAGCTGGATCAGCCGACAAGACAATTGGATGAAGACCAAGTTGCAGAGCTGCTTGGACGTATAGCGGACCATTATACCTTGAACCTTCAAGCAGGATGAGCGCTCTTCTTGCCATTGGCCGTTGTCTCCGACGTTGCGTGCTGTGCGGCGGTCCGAGCGTACATCGACAAAATCTTTTTCAGCCGTGCCTGATCTCAGACCTTGTAGTGAACGTACCATTGTCAGCGATTTGCGGTCGCAAAGATTCTGCAAATTTAGTTCAACGATTTGTTGCAACAGTTTGGTCGCCGGACCGTGTCCGGCTTTTGCGATTCGCTGCTGGTGCCGTCGCTTAGTCGTTTCGATTGAGATAATCTTTGAGCTTCGTTGCTAGGACGCGTACATGGGGCGGAGCGACCATCGTGTAATGGTCACCTGGGACTTCGTGAATTTCCAGGCGCGCCCTCGCGAATTGCTTCCACCCAAGATCGCCATCAGGTTCATTGGTGGATGTGCGCAGCCCCTTCTTGGCTGCAAAAAGAACGGACCTGCTGTCGTTGAACCGAGGGGTATATTCGCGCAACGCAATTTTATTTGCCTCGGCAACTGCCAGGATATTATTGAGCTGCGTTTCGCCCATGTCGGGTACGTTGCCTGCTTGCATTCCGAAATCGAGCAAGGCCGTGACCTGACACTCACGTTTGATGGATTTCAAATTTCGCCAATATTTCTTCAGCGCTGGAAAAAGGACACTCAATGTGACCGCTTGCTCGCTAAGCCAGTGAGGAATACGGCGGTTACCGAGCAGGCGATGATATTGGTCGCTTGTGTGCTCTTCATCCTTGTGAAGCGCTTTAGCATCGAGCAGCCCAACTATAGCTACCTCGTCACCAGCATCCTGCAATTGGCAGGCCATTTCCCAAGCAATACTGCCGCCCATGGACAAGCCGGCGAGCTGATAACGGCCGCGCGGTTGTACGCTCTTGATAGCCTCTACGTATTCCCGCGCCATTTCCGGAATGCTCAGGTGAGGTCTTGCCTCACCATTCAGACCGCGCGCCTGCAGGCCGAAGAGCGGCTGCTCCGTGCCAAGTGCCTTCGCAAGAGGCTTATATAGGAGTACATGTCCCCCAAAGGGGTGGGGGCAAAACAGAGGCGTCCGTGAGCCGCCGGTTTGTATCGGCACCAATGCGTTCGGACGCGCGCTTCCACGGGTCTTCGAGAGGGCTATTGCGAGCCCTCTTGGAGTCTGGTGTTCCAGCAGCAGGGAGACAGCCAGTCTCTCTCCTGTGAGCTGCTGGATGCGATCGATGACGCTTAAGGCGCTCAACGAATCGCCACCAAGATCAAAGAAGCTGTCGGTCAGGGCAACCTCATCCAAGCCCAAAATGTCCCGATAGACCGCCCCAATTTGGCTGTCTAAAGCTGCCTCAGCAGACATCTCAACTACAGTCGGACTGCGCACCCCTTCGTTCCCAGTCGGGCGATCGACGGATGTGGCTGCAATATCAGGCTGATTCAAATCGGCATTTTGTTCCTGCTCCTCGGTGACGACCGCATCGAGCCAGTAGCGCTTGCGATCAAAAGGACAAGGCGGGAGGGGGGTACGCTGCGGGGGATTATGATCGTGCAGGCCAGACCAATCTATGCGAACGCCGCAGGTCCATAGCTTGCCCAATGTCTCTAACAGTCTCAGGCGATCGCCTTGCCCGTGATCGCCTCCTGGCAGGGCCGCAAAGGCGATGGGGCTGCGCAGGTTGATCTTTGACTTGGACCGCTTGGAATGTCCCGTCAGGGCTGCGCCAGGCCCCGTCTCAATGAACAACTCGTGGCCCGATTGCACTAGCCGATCGAAGGTCTGATGGAATTGCACCGTCTCTCGCAGATTGCGGACCCAATAGCTGCCATCGAGCCGCACGTTCGGCTCAAGCCAGTCACCGAGCACCGTTGACATGAAAGGCATTTGCGGCGCGTGCAAATCGACTTGTTTTGCATGAATCTTAAACTCCGGCAGGATTGGATCGAGTACGGATGAATGAACGGCATGACTTGCACGTATTCGTTTACTCGCAATCGATCTCGCCTCCAATTGCTCATGAAACGCTTCGATCTCGGATGCGGCCCCCGAAACGACGCACTGACGTGGACCATTTATTGCCGCCAATGAAAGGCGTTCGTTCCAAAAGGGCTGGAGCTCTTCCGGCGACAGGCTGACTGCAACAATCCCGCCGGCAGGCACACGCGACGTTAACTGTCCTCTTATCAGCGTCAGTCGAATAGCATCAGGCAACGAGATAATGCCCGCAAAATGAGCGGCTGCATATTCGCCGATGCTGTGGCCGATCACAGCTGCAGGGAAAATGCCCCACGACATGAAGAGCTTCGTCATTGCATATTGCGTAGCAAAGATGACAGGCTGTATGACGGCTTCCAGCTGAGGCTCAAGCTCGCCATCAGATTTGCCTTCGCAGTAGAGCAGGGGGCGGAAATCAATATGTGCGAGCTCATTAAGCCAGTTTGCGCATTCGTCGATGGCGTTGCGGAATACCGGCTCTTCTTTATAGAGCTCCCGACCCATTCCAATCTGCTGCCCGCCCTGGCCGGAGAACATGAAAACGATGCGGGGTTCACTGCTTGACACCTCTCGCGTCGCGCCCGCCTGCAGTGCCGCCTGGTCGATTTGGTCGGCTAGTTCCACCAGACCGGATCCGACGAGACTTGTGCGATATCTTAGAGCGGCTCGACCCTTTTGCAGCGTGTATGCGATATTTGCTGCGCTGTGCTGAATATCGCTTCGGCGCATAAAGCCGGCTAGTTGCTGGAGCATTTCGGTCATTGCCGATCTGCTCGCCGCCGATACCGGAAAGACGTGCGGCCTGCGACTGGCCTGCGCACCGGTTCGCGGCGGAGCCTCCTCGAGAATCGCGTGCGCGTTCGTGCCACCAATGCCAAATGAGCTGATCCCGCCGCGCCGCGGCCGACTACCCTTGGGCCAAGCGGTGCAGGTCTTGTTTACGAACAACGGGCTCTCTTTGAAGTCTATATTTGGGTTGGGCTTATCGAAATGCAGGCTAGCGGGAATGACCCCCCTGTTCAGCATCGTGGCGAGCTTGATCAATCCCGTCACACCCGCTGCGGCGTCGAGATGGCCGACATTTGTCTTTACCGAACCTATTGCGCAGAATTGTTTCCGTGCTGTGTGCGAACCGAAGGCCTTGGTCAGGCCGGAGATTTCGATGGGGTCTCCAAGATAGGTTCCCGTGCCATGCGCCTCCACATAACCAATGGTGTCCGCAGAGACCTCAGCATCGGAGAGGGCAGCTTGGATTACCGCTGCCTGTCCTTCAGCACTGGGGGCGGTGAACCCTACCTTGGCGGCGCCATCATTGTTAATGGCGGTCCCCTTTATGACTGCCCAGATATAGTCGCCATCCCTAAAGGCATCGCTCAGCCGCTTGAGAACAACGGTCGCTGCTCCGCTGCCTCTCACCGTTCCTTGCGCTTTAGCATCGAACGCGCGGCAGTGGCCGTCAGGCGACAAGATATGGCCTTGTTGATGGAGATAGCCCTTTCCATGGGGCAGGGAAATCGACGCACCGCCCGCCAGTGCCATATCGCACTCGTTACTGCGCAGGCCCTGGCAAGCGAGGTGGACAGCAACCAGCGAAGTAGAGCATGCCGTCTGAACTGACACGCAGGGGCCGGTCAAGTTGAGCTTGTAGGCAATGCGCGTCGCCGTGAAATCCTGGCCATTAAGAATGCGGATCTGCAACTTTTCTGAATCCAGCAGGTCGCGGCCTGCTTCACGTTCAGCGTGATAGTGGTTGGCCCCCACGCCGGCAAAGACACCGACACGGCCGTCTGCCGTCTCGCGCGATCCGTATCCCGCGTGGTCGAGCGCCTGATACGCGGTTTCCAGCAGGATTCGCTGTTGCGGGTCCATCCACGCTGCTTCCTTAGGCGAGATGCCGAAGAACGCTGCGTCAAACAGATCAACTCCGCTGATAACGGCTTCGCGCCTCACATAATTAGGATTGCCAAACGTGTCAGGATCAACGCCAGCTTCTCGCAATGTCTGTTCATCCAAGTCTGCGATGGACTCAATGCCATCGACCAGATTGTTCCAGAATTGATCGACGTTCTCCGCTCCCGGGAACCTGCCCGCCATACCTATGATCGCAACAGCATCGCGGTCCTGTTTGGGTTCGTTGCCGCTTCCGGCCGAACCAATTGTGTTCTTTAAACCTCCAGCGGAGTGAGGAGCAGCTTGAGTCGCGGCCAAATGCGCAGCGAGCGTTCTTATGGTGGGGTGCTCGAAAAGATTCAGAATCTTGCAATCAATGCCCAGACGATCTTGGATACGGGCCTGAACCTGGACGAGAGCCAGGGAATGTCCGCCGACATCGAAGAAACTGTCTTCAACGCCAACGAAATCCAACTTGAGCACGTCCTTCCAGATGTCAGCCACTTCCGTCTGCAACCTGCCGGTCGGAAAAGTTGCGGCCTTTAGTATCGAGGCATTTCTCCTCGGCTCGGGAAGAGCGCGTCGATCGGTCTTGCCGCTGCGATTGGTCGGTAGCTGTGGAAGGAACACGAACTGTGAGGGAACCATGTAGCTAGGCAGCGCGGCGCGCAGAAAAGACTGAAGTTCATCGGTATCCTCCGAACTTTCCGCTCGCCTCACCACGTACGCTGTCAGGCTCGCTTTTTCATCGGGCCTGTCTGTCAGCGCCACGCAGCACGCTTTGACGTTCTCGTGCTTCATCAGACACTGCTCAATTTCGGCAAGCTCGACCCGCATGCCGCGAATCTTGATCTGTCCGTCTTTCCGGCCCATGAACTCAATCGTGCCATCTGACCGATAGCGGGCCCGATCCCCAGTTTTGTATAGCCTGGATTCCGGCTCATCATCGAACGGGTTTGCCCGGAAAACCTGGCGCGTGAGTTCATCGCGATTCATGTAGCCGCGGGCTATGCCGACGCCCCCGATGTAAAGTTCACCGATTGCGCCGATCGGTGCCGGATTTCCATAGTGATCAAGGATGTAAGCCTTGGTATTGCTGGCGGGGCGCCCAATGGGTGGCTTTCGCCCGTCGGCTCTCACCTCGGTCCTTATGCAGTAAACGGTCGCTTCGGTGGGCCCATAGGAATTGAAGATGCGGCGCTTCTCACCCCATCGCTCAATGAGGCTCGACGGCAAGGGCTCTCCACCTGACTTGATCACTGTGAGATCAGGAAGATCAGTCGACGGCAAGAAGTTCCACGCTGTCGGTGTAAGACCGGCAGCGGTGATGCGTTCACGGCGCATAAACTCGACAAGCTCTGCTCCAGGTAGCGACGCGGACGGGGGTGCCAGGCACAGTCGACCACCAGACGATAAGGCCAGCATGAAGTCGAAGAGAGACGCATCAAATCCGCAGGAAGCGAACTGCAATACTCGGCTATCCGGCCCCAACTGATAAGTGCGTCTTAGGTCCTCCGCCATGTTGCAGGCGCTTCGATGTTCGATCATCACGCCTTTCGGCTGACCTGTCGAACCGGATGTATAGATAACGTAAGCCAAGTCGGAGGGGCCGGCGGGGCAGTGGGGAGGCGTGACTTCGTGCAGTGCAATTTCGGTGTGGTCTTTGTCGAGGAGAACCACTGCGCATTCATCACCTTCAATGTTGCGCCCTGACAGGGCATCCCCGAACGTCTGTTCTCTGAGCTCCGATTTGCTGATGAGGGCAGTGGCGCCAGCATCCCGCAACATGAAGCGTAGACGCTGGGGTGGCAGTCGCGGATCGAGAGGAAGATAGACGGCCCCCGCCTTCAAGACCGCGAGAAACCCGACAAGGAGATCGCACGAACGCTCAACGAGAATGCCGACCACGTCCCCAAGGCCGACCCCTTTTGAAATTAGATGACGGGCAAGGCTGTTTGCCCTTTGCTCAAGTACGGCATAGCTGAGTGCCTCCAATGGGCAGCTGACAGCGATATTGTCCGGGTAAGCGGCGGCCTGCGCTTCGATCAGGTTGTGCAGGCAAATGTCGAATGGCAAACGTGCAGCTGTGTCGTTAAAATTATGCAGGAGCTGATGCTCCTCCTCTGGCGTCAGAAGACTATAGTTGCCTATCCGTTGCGCTGGCGTATCTGCGATCGCCTCAAGCAACAGCTGATAGTGCTTCGCCAACCGCTCGATGGTGCTAGCATCCCACAAATCCGCTTTATACACGACGTCAAGGCGGACACTTTCCCTGCGGGCCAGGATTCGAAAATCAAGATCGATCCAGGTATCGGTCTCACAAAATCGAATTTGCGCAGGCAAGCCGGAGAGGTCGACTTCGCATGGCGTGAAGCCAAGAGAACTCACCGCCTCCGGAGTGAAGTTGAAAACTGCTTGCGCGAGCGGATTGCGATCAGGTGTATGGGGGAGCTTGAGCTTCTCTAGGAGCAGTGGAAGAGGAAAATACTCGTGGCTGCGCGCGCTGCGCATCAGGTGTCGCACTAGCTGCAAATGGTCGAGGAAAGTGGGATTTCCGGAAAGATTCTGCCGTAATGCCCCAAGGGTCACAAAGTAACCGAAGGTCCCCGAAAAATTTCCCGCCGGACGACCGAGGCGTGGCACATAAAGGGTGATGTCGCCCTGGTCGCAATAACGATGCAGCAGGACATAATAGGCAGCAAGCAGAACGGTGGACAGCGTTACTTTTTCTTTGTGCGCCAGTCGTTCCAAGCGCGCGACCACGGGCTTGTCGAGATCCAGGGAGAAAACTGACCCTGTGTGCGTCGCGGGCGCAGTTCGTGGTTTGTCGGTCGGAAGGGCCAGGTCGGGCTCATGATCGACAAATTGGCTGCGCCAGTACGCCCACATACGCTCTCCGTCGTCGCCGGCAAGGAGTCGCTCCTGCCAGGCTACGAAGTTCCCGTAAGGAGCCGCCGTGGTCAAATCCGGCATATCCGTGTCGCCGCAAAACGCCTGGTATAGCCTGCCGAACTCGTGCAGGAAGGTGCGAATGCTGTAGGCGTCGGAAATGATATGATGAAAATTGAGGAGAAGACTCTCGTCCGTGGCACTGCGCATGAACAGGTGTGCGCGAAACAATGGCCCATGTTCCAGATCGAAAGGCGAGCGAGCTTCCGCTGCGATGGAGTGATGGAAGTCCGCCTCTTCAAGACCTTGTAGCCGAACGACATGAAAACTCAGAAGGGCAGTCTCATGAATGCGCTGATAGATCTGCTCGCCTGCCTGGTGAAAGGTCGTGCGCAGCATTTCATGGCGGTCAATCAATGACTGGAGCGCGCGCCGCAAGGCATCAATGTCGAACGGTGCCTTTATGCGCAGCTCGACTGGCAGATTGTATTCGCTACCGGTCGGTCGTTTTTGATAATGTATCCAAAGGCCCATCTGGCCATGCGACAGCGGGTGCGTAACATGATCCATTGCTTTCTCCAGCCACATAGTTGTGCGGAGAATGCTATCCGTCTTTTCTTGGGGGCGGTCTGAATTTTTTGAGAATTATTATTCCATTTATGTGAAATTATTGTCTTAAGAACTACCATATTCAGGAATTGCGGACGACCTGGATATAAATTTTTAGACAAATATTAAAAAGAAGGATCGATATGGTATAAAATTGTTTCACGATCGTTAAAATGCTTCATATATCTTCACACATCGTGAGCCTTCGGCAATATATAAGCGTCTCCTAGACAGCACCGAGCCACCTAAAGCAGCTGAAGGGTCTGAGCGGCCAAAGCGAGAAAACCGTTTGTGCTGATCAGGCAACAGCGTGTGGTGGAGCGAGCTTTGATGCATGCATTCGAATAGGCAGACGGGCACCATCGACGTTTGGGTTTTCCGGCATTCTCAGCTGACGATCCCTACGTTGCATATGCGCGAAGTGCTGAGCCCAACTGAGCGGGAACGGGCTGAGAAAATTCGTCACATGGATATGCGCCTTTCGTATCTTCAGGCAAAGTGCGCTTTTCGGATCATCCTTTCTGCCCACTTGCATGTTCCGCTGAAAGATCTCCAGATGACCGTTTCGCGCTTCGGCAAGCCCCGATTGCCGGCGCACGATGTTGAAGTGAGCCAAGCTCATAGTCACGATTGGTCGGCCGTCGCCGTATCAACCTTGGGCTTCGTTGGGATAGATATTGAGGGTTGGCGCCCCCTGGCAAATTGCCGGCAGTTGGCTTGCCAAGTTATGACCGACCAAGAGGCAAGGGTTTTTGAAGACATTCCGAGCGAGCTGACTGTGCGAAAGTTCTTGGAGCTGTGGACCAGAAAAGAGGCCGTACTGAAATGCGCGGGTCTTGGTCTCCGCCAAGACCCGCGTGGCCTTCATACAGGCTGGGATGAGCCGGCCGTGCAATTTGGTGACGTGCAATATTACCTCAACGCACTCCCAATCTGCGGGCAATTGGTAGGGCATTTAGCATCGCATGCTCCTCAAAAGATCATCATGCGCAGCCTGCCATCACAAATGGACGATTGGCCGAAAGGACGCGCTGCAACAACGCCAATGAACTCAGCCGCGACGAGTGGCTCGGCCTGATGCTCGATCGCGAGCTCGCCATGCGCGCATAAGCGCGTCAGGAACCGGCTCGCCTCAGCCAAGCTGCGCTTTCCCGAAGCCTGCATCGAGGAAAATCGATTTTGCCGCACGATCTGGCCGTGCTGATTGAGCGGTGGTTCACCGATCGGCTCATGCGACATCGAGGCGTAAGCTCCAATACCATCGCCTCCTGTCGCGACACCTTCCGGCTCCTGTTTGCATTCGCGCAGACACGCCTTGGCAGGTCTCCGTCGCAGTTGACACTACGGGATTTGGACGCGCCTTTCATCGGCGCATTCCTGGAAGACCTCGAGACACTGCGATCCGCCTCAGTGAGGACCCGGAACCTCCCCTCACGGCCATTCGGTCTTTCTTCAGATATGCGTCGTTCGAGGAGCCGGCCCATAGCGCCCAGATTCAACGCGTGCTCGGGATCCCGAGCAAGCGATGCGACAAGCGACAGCTTCAGTTTCTCACCAGGCCCGAGATTGAAGCGATCCTAGCCTGTCCGGATCGCAGCACAAGGCTGGGACGGCGTGATCACACCCTGCTGTTGCTGGCCGCGCAAACGGGGTTGCGGGTCTCGGAGATCATCGATCTCGACCGGGGCTCGGCGATGCTAGGGCAGGGTGCCCACGTGCGATGCGTTGGCAAGGGCCGCAAGGAGCGAAGTACGCCGCTCACCACCGGACCTACTGCAGCAAGCGATTCTGCGGGTGGAGCACTCTCAGCCGGAGTCCCGCCCATGAGCGCCGCCCGGACGTCCCCCCGCTCTACTTGAGGCTTTCTTCACCGATCGCCTCATCAGACAGCGACAAGCAAGTCCGCATACCCTGGCGAGCTACCGCGATACCTTCTGCCTGCTGCTGGCCTATGCTCAGCGGCAGCTGCGCAAGAGACCGTCGGAGTGACGTTGCCAGATCTCGACACCGCGTTCCTCGGCGCCTTCCTCGATCATCTCGAACACGACCGCGACAACAGCGCCCGTAGCCGCAATGTCCGTCTTGCCGCCATCCATTCCTTCTTCCGCTATGTGGCCTTGCATGCGCCGAAACACAGCGCATTGGCGCAGCGCGTGCTCGCCATTCCGAGCAAGCGTTACGTGCGCCGGCCGGTCGCCTTCCTCAGCGGCATCGAAGTCGCCGCATTGCTCGCCGCCCGCGACCTCGATAGCTGGGTCGGGCGCCGTGACCGGGCGCTTCTGTTGCTGGCGGTGCAGACCGGGTGCTGCCGAAGTCATCGGCCTTCGTTGCGAGGATATCGTCCTCGGCCCGGCCGCCTATGTGCAATGTCAGGGAAAAGGCCGAAAACTCCGCAACACCCGCTCGCAAGGATACGGTCACGGTGCTGCGTACCTGGCTTGCCGAGCGCCGCGGCCGGAGTTCCGATCCTGCCTTCCCGACGATAAACGGCACGCCACTGAATCGTCGATGCCGAAGGCCGGCCGATCGACCTTGTCATGACGGCCGGACAGGCACATGACGGCAAGCCCGCCGCCGCCATGCTCGACGCCCTCCAACCCGATGCAATCCTGCTTGCCGACCGCGCCTACGACAGCGATGCTATCCGCAGGCTCGCGGCGGAGCGAAAAGCGTGGGCGAACATCCCGCCGAAGACCGGACCGGCAGTTTTCCTTTCAGCGCATGGGTCTACAGGCAGCGCAATCTCATTGAGCGATACTTCAACAAATTTAAGCACTTCAGAGGTATCGCAACTCGATATGACCGCGATCCGCTCAATTTCCTCGATGCCATCAAGCTCGCTTCAGTGCGCATCTGGCTCAGAAATCAAGCGCTAGCTCCGGTTGTCTGAACAGTTTCCCGGGAATGATAAGTGGCGTTCCGCCGGGTTCGTTCATTCGATTGCGGCGGCGGAAAATTCATGCCGCCGCCATGAAGGGCGTCGGATCGAAGTAGGCCTCGTCCGGCGTGCGCCCGTCAAGGCTGGAATGGGGGCGCAGTCGATTATAAAAAATCCAGATATCGGCCAAGCGAGGCGTGCGCCACGCCGACGCTGTCGTAGGCATGCAGATAGACTTCTTCATACTTGACCGATTTCCAGATGCGCTCGACGAAGACATTGTCGCGCCATGCGCCCTTACCATCCATGCTGATCGCGATTTCGTTGGCGATCAGAACGTCGGTGAAGGGCTCGCTGGTGAACTGGCTACCCTGATCGGTGTTGAAAATGCCGGGCGCGCCATATTTTGTCAGGGCTTCCTCCAGCGCCCCGACACAGAAGTCCGCTTCCATCGTGATCGACACGCGATAGCTGAGCACGCGCCGG
>NZ_JAMYPL010000049.1:0-15213 GCF_040320355.1 Mesorhizobium sp. M0715
TGACCAGAACCCTCATCAGAAGCGCCCATCCGTAACATGCCTGGGGAACAGACCCTTGATGTCGTAGATGACGCCCGGGGTCTTGGAGGACATTAGCTGATCTGGTCGCGCGGAGTTACCCTCGCCGTGAGGTGAAGGCAAACCGGTGATAGGAGGCTCAACCAAGATCGATATTCGCACTTACAAACCTTCGGTCTCTTCGTCGTCGAGCATCTGTCACCTCAGCGCACCCTTGTCTGCGCGTGTGGGACGCCGGCTTTGTACCCAACCGAATACAGGCACGGGAGTTCCATTCCTGCACGGAATGGGGTGGGAGAGCCGCACTTCATTGCTGGCGATGCTGAATAGGCGCCATGAACCAGCTTCGCTGATCCTGGCGCTCACCGGCGTGCCCTTCAGCTCCTCAAATCGGGATCCCGTTCGGGAAAAACGAGACTGGCCAATGGACGCCCGATCGTCTCGCTGCTCCAAACGTCCGCTCCTGGCTCTTGGAGCTGTAAGGGGTGCCATGTCGGCTGGATTACCGCCCCCAGACGACGGCATTCTCGTGCCGTTTGATGATGTGCTTCAGATTCTCGAAGGCGGTCGTGACGTGGCCGGCGAAGCGCTCTGCCGCCGGCGAGCGCGGTCCGCTGACCCGGCGCAGGATGCCGAGTGAGCGGCTGGGCTGCGGAATTTCATAGGGCAGCACCGTCACCCGGTTTTCCTTGCGCTGCGCGAAGACCACGGAGAATGGCAGCACCGCCAGCGCATCGGTTTCGGCAAGGAAGTTGATCACGCTCATCAGCGAGCCTCCCGAATAGCGGACGTTGAGGTCCGACATGCCGATGCTCATCAGGATCATCTGCAGGTCCGACATCAGCGGAGAGCCGGGTAGGGGGGCTACCCAGGGAAAGCTGGTCAGGTCATGCGCCCTGAGGCGGCGATTTCGCAGCAGGGGATGGTCGGGCCGGCAAGCCACGACGTTGCGTCCGGGCAGGATTTCGGTGAATTCGAAGCCGGGTCCCAGGTCGAGCACGCCGATCGGCACGATCCCGAGATCGATCTGGTTGCTCTCCAGCGCCGCGACCATCTCGGGCAGGTTCATATAGCTTTGCTGAACGGTGACCTCGGGTTCGAGCTTCTGGAATTCTCCGATCATCCGGCTGATCATCGCATCCATGAAGAAGGGCACGCCGCCGACACGGACGACGCCCTTCGTGCCTTTCATGAAGCCCTGGACCGCATCCGACGCCTTGCGCGACGCGGTGATGATCGTGCGGCCCTGCGCCGCCAACTGGAAGCCGAGCGGTGTCGCCTGCAGCGGCCGGCGACCCTTGAGGAAAAGCGGCTCGCCCACCCGCGCCTCCAGCATGGCCAGCGATCGACTGACCGCCGGCTGGGTCAGGCCCAGCATAGCGGCTCCTTCCGACACGCCGCCGGCATCCAGCACCGCGGCGAGCTGCATGAGGTGGCGCTCGTTCAGCTTCATAGCAAAACGCTATACAAGGGACGCCACATCTCATCAAGCATCGCGTCGGGCCGTGCTATCCCGCTTGGCAAGGGGAAGGGAGGCCCCGGCGGAATGCACGGCCAGCACGACCCGAAGCGAGATGAATTCCCCAAGGCGATCTCGACGCAGGCCGAGGAATTCTCACGGCGCCTGACGGCAATGGGCCAGTCCCGCCTGGCGGCGGCGGCGCAGGCAGCCGTCGACGGTTTGCACGCGCTGATCGTCGAGCTGCGACCCTCGGGCGAGGAGTTCCGTCAGGCGATCGATTTTCTGACCGAGGTTGGCCACTACGCCGATGCGCGGCGCCAGGAATGGGTGCTGTTCGCCGACGTCCTGGGCGTGTCGTCGCTGATCGAGGATCAGAACAGCCCGCGCCCTGTTGGGGCGACCCCAAACACCCTGGCCGGCCCCTTCTACCGGGCCGACGTGCCGGTGATGCCGCTCGGCGCGAACATCTCGCGCGATCACAAGGGCGAGCCGCTGGAGGTTGCGGGCCGGATCGTCGCGCTCGACGGCGATGCGATCGGCGATGCGATGGTCGAGATCTGGCAGGCCAATGCCGAGGGTCTCTACGAGAACCAGGAACCCGACAGGCAGCCGGAATTCAATTTGCGTGGACGGTTCCGCACCGATCCGCAGGGACGCTTCGTCTTCGTGACGGTGAAGCCGAAGGGCTACACGCTGCCATCGGACGGACCGGTCGGTCAATTGATGTCGGCGCTTGGCCTTGGCCTCGAGCGGCCGGCCCATATCCATTTTCGCGTCTCGGCGGAGGGCTTCGAGACGCTGACGACCCACATCTTCGACCGGTCGGACCCTGCGATCGGCCGGGATGCCATCTTCGGGGTCAAACCCGAACTCATGGCCGAGTTCCGCGCGCTGCCGCCCAACGGAGGAAAACGGAAGCACGCGCTCGACCTCAACCTCGTGCTCTGTCCACAGCGGCGGGGCGAAACCGAAACCTCTGGGAGGAGATGACCGATGGCACGTGTCAGCGGCTACCACCATTTGACGCTCTCGACCGACAGCGCTCAGGAAGATTTTGATTTCTATACCAAGGCACTGGGCCTGCATTCGGTGAAGCGCACCGTCTTGTTCGACGGCGTCATCCCTGTCTATCACCTCTATTACGGCTCGCCCAACGGCGATGCCTCGACGATCATCACCACCTTCCCGTTCCGCAAGCCAGGCGTCTATGGCCGCCGCGGGTCCAACCAGTCGCGCACCATCATGCAGTCGATTCCCAAGGGGGCCGCGGATTTCTGGGTCGACCGGTTGAACGCGCGCGGCATCGAGGCCATCAAGATCACTCGTTTTGGCGCCGACCGTGCGGCTTTCGCACATCCCTGCGGCATTCCGCACGAGCTGGTGGAAAGCGACAGGGATACGCGCGCGCCGATCACCAACGAGGCGCAGGGCATCGGCAAGGCGCACGGCATCAAGGGAATATACGGCGCCGTGGTGGCGGTGATGGACCGCACTGCGATGGACGACTTCCTGACCATCGCGTTGCCGCTGGAGAAAGAGGCTGACGACCATGAGGGACTGGTGTTCCGCGTGCCCGACGCGACCGGCGTCGCTCAGCGCGTGGAGGTCATTGTCGACCGCGACAGCCCGCAGGGCACCTGGACGCTGGCGGGCGGTACGATCCACCACCTCGCCCTCAACACCGGCGACGAAGAGAACCAGCTGAAACTGCGCGCTCATATCGAGGGTCTCGGCTTCACGGATATATCGGAGCAGAAGGACCGCAACTACTTCAAGTCCTGCTATGTCCGCTCGCCCGGCGGCGCGCTGTTCGAAATTGCCTGGACCACGCCGGAAGGCTGGGCCAAGGACGAGCCTCCGGGCCAGATCGGCAAGACGCTGGTCTTCCCGCCGTGGTTCAAAGATCGTGAGAGCGAATTGCAGGTCGGCCTGGAAGAGGCGGACTTCACGTGAGTTCAGGCAGCGGTCCGCTCCGGCTTGGGCCAAGAGGCCCGGAGGCGAAGGCGATCTGCGTCTTCGTCCACGGCCGTGGCCAATCGCCCGAAGAGATGCAGTCCCATGTGCTGTCGCGGCTTTCCGCAACCGCCGTGGCCTTTATCCTGCCGCGTGCACCACACGGCATGTGGTGGGAGGCGCGTGCCGTCGACCCGTTGACGCCGGTCGCCCGGGCGCAGCTTTCCGACGCGCTCGACCACCTTGCGGCCGCAATGGTCGCGGCGCGGGCCGAACTGCCCGGACTGCCGCTTCTTCTCGCGGGCTTCTCGCAAGGGGCGTGTCTGTCGATCGAATACCTCTGCGCGGGGCTGCCGCCGCCGGATGCTTTGGCGGCCTTCACGGGCTGCCGTGTCGGCGTTCCGGCGGACGAAAGATCCGAGGCCGCGCCGGCCGGAATGCCGATCTATCTTTCCGGCGGCGATGCCGATCCCTGGATACCAGTCTCGGCGTTTGCCGATGCCGCGCAGTCGCTGGGCCGCATTGGCGCGAGCCTGCGGGCCGATCTCTTCCCGGGACGGGGCCATGAGGTCTCGGACGCCGAGATCGTCATGCTGGGCACGATCCTCGACGACCTCGCGGCCGGGCGCGGCCCGCGCATGGAGGCGGCGCGATGATGGACAGCTTCACCTTTCCGGGCCTGACGACACGGGTGGTCTTCGGTGCCGGCACCATAGCTCGCGTCGAAGAGGAAGTCCGGCGGCTCGGCCATGACAAGGTGATGGTGCTTTCGACACCGCATCAGATGGGCGATGCGGAAAGACTGGCCGTAAGCCTTGGTGGCCTCGCCGCCGGGATCTTTGCCGGCGCGGTCATGCATACCCCTGTCGAGGTCACGGAAAAGGCCGTCGGTGCCTTCCGCGGCAGCGGCGCTTCGGCGGTCGTCAGCCTCGGCGGCGGCTCGACCACCGGGCTCGGCAAGGCCATTGCCGTGCGCACGGGCGCCGACCAGGTGGTCATTCCCACCACCTATGCCGGCTCGGAAATGACCGACATCCTCGGCGAGACGGCGGCCGGCGAGAAGACTACCCGCCGCTCGCCGGACATTCGCCCCGAGACGGTGATCTACGACGTCGATCTGACACTGAGCCTGCCGGTAAGTCTCACCGTCACCTCGGCGATGAACGCGATCGCTCATGCGATGGAGGCCTTGTATGCCCCCGATCGCAACCCGGTGATCGTGCTCATGTGCAGGGATGCCATGATTGCCTTCAAGGACGGCATTCCAAGGCTGATCCGCGACCCGCAGGATCGCGCGGCGCGGACGCAGGCGCTCTATGCGGCCTGGTGCTGCTCGACCGCGCTCGGCTATGTCTCGATGGCGCTGCATCACAAGCTGGCGCATGTCTTCGGCGGCTCGTTCGATACGCCGCATGCCGAGACCCACGCCATCCTGCTGCCGTACACGACCGCCTTCAACGAAACGGCGGTGCCTGATCTGTTGCGTCCGATCACTAGGGCATTCGGTGGTGGCTCGGCGGGCGGCGGGCTCTGGGATTTCGCACAGTCGGTCGGCTCCCCGCTGAGCCTGAAGGCGATCGGCATCGAGGAGGCCGATCTCGACCGCGCGGCGGCGATCGCGGTCAAGAATGCCTATGCGAATCCGAGGCCAATCGATCCAGGATCGATAAGGGAACTCCTTCAGGCGGCGTGGGAGGGACGCCGTCCGGGGGCTTGAGAATAAAACAAGAGGGAGGAACTACACATGATCACAAGACGTAGCCTACTGAAAGCCTCGGCGGCGACAGGCCTGGCGCTGGCCGGTTCGCGCCTGGCGACGCCGGCCATCGCGCAAGGCGCCAAGATCCGCCTGGGCTATGTTTCGCCGCAGACCGGGCCGCTTGCCGGCTTCGCGGAGAGCGATGCCTACAACATCAAGGCCTTCCTCGCTTCCGAGGCAGGCAAGAACTTCGAGGTCATCGTCAAGGACAGCCAGTCGAACCCCAATCGCGCGGCCGAGGTGGCGAAGAGCCTGATCGTCGATGACGAGATCAACCTGATGCTCGTCGGCTCGACGCCCGAGAACACCAACCCAGTGGCCACCACCTGCGAGGCGGAGGGCGTGCCGGTCATCTCGACGATGGCGCCGTGGCAGCCCTGGTTCATCGGCCAGCAGGGCAGTCCGGCCGATCCGGCCTCGTGGAAGCCTTTCAACTTCGGCTATCATTATTTCTGGGGTCTCGAAGACATCATCGCCGTCTACACCGGCATGTGGAAGCAGCTTTCCACCAACGGCAAGGTGGGCGGGCTGTTCCCCAACGATGCCGACGGCAATGCCTGGGGCGACCCGAAGAATGGGTTGAAGCCCGGCCTCGACGCCGCCGGCTTCAGCCTTGCCGATCCTGGCCGCTATCAGAACCTTTCGGACGATTTCACCGCGCAGGTCAACGCCTTCAAAGCCGCCAATGCCGAGATCGTTACCGGGGTGGTCATTCCGCCCGACTTCACCACCTTCTGGAACCAGGCCCGCCAGCAGGGCTTCAAGCCCAAGGCGGTGACGGTGGCCAAGGCGATCCTTTTCCCGCAATCGGTCGAGACGCTCGGCGACGCCGGCCACAACCTCTCGTCCGAGGTCTGGTGGTCGGCCTCGCATCCGTTCAAATCGTCGCTGACGGGCGAGAGTTCGGCCGAACTCGCTGCGGATTTCACCGCCAAGACCGGCCGTCCCTGGACCCAGCCGATCGGTTTTGTCCATTCGCTGTTCGAGGTGGCGGCCAATGTCATGGGCCGCGTGTCGGATCCAACCAATGCCGAGGCGATCGCGGCGGCGATAGCGGCCACCGACATGACGACGGTAGTGGGCAAGGTGGCCTGGAGCGGTGCGGGATTGCCACCTTTCGCCGCGAAGAACGTCTGCAAGACGCCGCTCGTTGGCGGGCAGTGGCGCAAGAAGGCCGGTGGCGGCTTCGATCTGGTGATCGTCGAAAACGCCGGCGCCTCCCAGATACCCACCGCCGGCAAGATGGAAGCCCTGGCCTGACGCTGCCGAGGGCGGCTGATACCGCCGCCCTCGTTCGGCGCGACCCAAGGATGACAGTGATGATACTCAGGCTGGAAAACGTTTCGAAGTCCTTCGGCGCCTTGAAGGTTGCGGATTCCGTGACCGTCAGCGTGCCGCGCGGCGAAGCGCTGGGCATTATCGGCCCGAACGGCGCCGGAAAATCGACGCTCTTCAACCTGATCACCGGCAACTTGTTTGCAAATGAGGGTCGCATCGAATTGCTCGGCCGCGACGTGACCCGTGCTCCGGCGATGGAGCGGGTGCGCATGGGCGTTGGCCGCAGCTTCCAGATTCCGCAGCCTTTCGAGGGGCTGACCGTGTTCGAAAATCTCTTGACCGCTGCCGCCTTCGGCCGCGGCGCACGCGAGGCCGAGATGGTCGACGATTGCGCTGGTATCCTCGAGGAGACGGAGCTTCTCAGGAAGGCCAATTTCGTGGCCGGCTCGCTGAGCCTTCTCGACCGCAAGCGCCTCGAACTCGCCCGCGCCCTGGCGACAGGCCCTGAGCTTCTGCTCCTGGACGAGATCGCCGGCGGTCTGACGGAGGGCGAATGCAAGGCCCTGGTCGCGACGATCAAGGCGATCCACGCCAGGGGCACGACAATCATCTGGATCGAGCATGTGCTGCACGCCCTGAATTCGGTGGTCGAGCGGCTTCTCGTGCTGGATTTTGGGCGTGTGATCGGGATCGGTGCGCCTGATGAGATCATGGCCTCGAAGGCGGTTCGCGAAATCTATCTGGGGCTCGAGGTCTGATGCTGGAAACGCGCGGCCTCACCGCGAATTACGGCCAGTTCCGGGCGCTGTTCGGTGTGGATATCAGCGTGGCCGCGGGCGAATGCGTGGCGATCATCGGCGCCAATGGCGCCGGAAAATCCACGCTGATGCGCTCGATCACGGGCGTGATCGGCAACGAGCCCGGCATGGTGCTGCACAGGGGCGAGCCGATTGGCGCGCTGTCTTCGGCCGAGATCATGAAGCGCGGCATTGCCATGGTGCCGGAGGGGCGCCGACTGTTCCCTTCGCTGACCGTCGAGGAAAACCTGCTGGTCGGCGGGCAAGCGCGCAAGGTGCCGGGGCCGTGGAACCTCGACGCCGTCTATGACCTTTTCCCGATCCTGCGCGAGCGGCGCAAGAGCCCCAGCACCGCGCTCTCGGGCGGCCAGCAGCAGATGGTGGCGATCGGCCGGGCGCTGATGTCGAACCCCCAATTGCTGCTCTGCGACGAGTTCAGCCTCGGCGTCGCGCCGGTCGTCATCCGCGATATCTACGCAGCCCTTCCCAGGATCCGCGAAGGCGGCGCCGCGATCGTGCTGGTGGAGCAGGATATCGGCAAGGCGCTGGCGGTGGCCGATCGCGTCTACTGCATGATGGAGGGTCGCGTCACGCTGGCCGCCAGGGCGGCTGAGGTCACGCGCGAAGACATCCATTCCGCCTATTTCGGAGTGGCGGCATGACGCGGCAACCGAGGCTCTGTCATCTGCTCGCGCAGCGCTCTTATGGCCTGATCGAGGTGGCGCGGCGATGATCTGGCTGGACACCCTCGTGCAAGGGATTCTGCTGGGCGGGCTCTATGCCTTGTTCGCAGCGGGATTGAGCCTCGTCTTCGGTATCATGCGGCTGGTGAACCTCGCCCATGGCGACCTCATCATTCTTGCCGCCTATCTGGTTTTGATGGGCGTCACGCTGCTCGGCCTGTCGCCCTGGATTGCCGCTCTGGTCGCCATGCCGGTGATGTTCGCGCTCGGCTGGCTGCTGCAGACCGCCGTTCTGAACCGCGTGCTGGGCAAGGACATCCTGCCGCCGCTTTTGGTCACCTTCGGCCTGTCGGTCGCCCTGCAGAACGGCCTGCTCGAGGCCTTCTCCGCCGACAGCCGCCGCATCCCGGTGGGCGCGTTGGAAGGGGCATCGCTCGATCTCGGGCTGGTCACGGTGGGGATCATGCCGCTGATGACCTTTGCCTCGGCGATCGTGATGATCATTGCGCTCAACGCGCTCTTCTACCACACCGCCCTCGGCCGTGCCTTCCGCGCCACCTCGGACGACGTCGTGACGGCGGGGCTGATGGGGATAGAGCCGAAGCGGATCTTCGCGATCGCCACCGGGATCGCCATGGTCGTCGTGACGCTGGCGGCACTCTATCTCGGCATGCGGGCGAACTTCGATCCTTCGATCGGACCGGCGCGGCTGATCTATGCCTTCGAGGCGGTGATCATCGGCGGCCTCGGCAGCCTGTGGGGGACGCTCGCGGGCGGGATCATCATCGGCGTGGCGCAGACGTTTGGCGCCGCGCTGAATCCGGAATGGCAGATCCTGGCCGGCCACATCGCCTTCCTGGCCGTGATGCTGCTCAAGCCGCGCGGGCTTTTTCCGCGCGCAGTGGATTGAGGGCGGCATGTATCGACTGACAACCCGCACCCGCGCCGGAACCGTGACCGCGATCATCGTGCCGATCTTCATCGTCGCCGCGCTCGCGCTGCCTGCCGTGGCCTCGCGTGGCGTCATACAGGATCTCTTCTTCATCCTCACCATGCTGACGCTGGCGCAGATATGGAACCTGCTGGCGGGCTATGGCGGCCTGGTGTCGGTGGGCCAGCAGGCTTTCGTTGGCATCGGCGCCTATGCGATGTTCGCCGGCGTGATCCTGCTCGGCTGGAATCCGGTCCTGGCGATCCCGCTGGGCGGCCTTGCCGCTCTGGTGCTGGCGGTTCCGACGGCCTTCTTCGCGTTCCGTTTGCAGGGCGCCTATTTCGCCATCGGCACCTGGGTGATCGCCGAAGTGACGCGACTGCTGGTCGCGCAGTGGAAGGCGCTCGGTGGCGGCACCGGCACCTCGCTGCCGCGCGAGGCGACGAGCAGTATCCTGGGCACCGATGCGGTCCGGGCGCTGTTCGGGGTCCGCGAGGCCGCGGCACGCGATGTTATGGCCTACTGGCTGGCTTTGGCGCTGCTCGTGGCCGTGACGGGAGGCATTTATTGGCTGCTGCGCAGTCGCCTCGGGCTGGCGCTGGCGGCCGTGCGCGACAATGTCGACGCGGCGCAATCGGTGGGCGTCGATACCGGCCGGCTCAGATGGGCGGTCTTTCTGATCGCCGCGGCCGCCACCGGGCTGACCGGCGCGCTGATCTTCCTGCAGACGGCCCGCATCTCGCCGAGCGCGGCCTTTGCCGTCACCGACTGGACCGCCAACGTCATCTTCATTGTCGTCATCGGCGGCATCGGCACCATCGAGGGGCCGATCCTCGGCGTGCTGGTCTTCTTTGCGCTGCGTTCGGCGCTGGCCGACTACGGCAGCTGGTACTTGATGACGCTCGGCCTCATCGCCGTCGTCGTGATGCTTTTTGCACCAAAGGGGCTGTGGGGCCTGATCGCGTCCCGCAATGGCCTGCACCTGTTTCCGGTTCGCCGCAGGCTGACCGGTCCGAAGATCGAGGGAGGAATTTGATGGCGGATATCGAAACCGACGTGCTGATCATCGGCACGGGCCCAGCCGGCTCGGCCACGGCGGCACTTCTGTCCAGCTACGGCGTGGCCAACATGATCGTCAATCGCTACCGCTGGTTGTCGAACACGCCGCGTGCCCACATCACCAACCAGCGCACCATGGAAGTGCTGCGCGACCTCGGTCCGGATGTCGAGGCGGAGGCCATGATGCACGCCTCGCCGCAGGAGCTGATGGGCGAGAACGTGTTCTGCGAAAGCCTGGCCGGCGAGGAGATCGGCCGCATGAAGAGCTGGGGCATCCACCCGCTCTCGAAGGCCGAACATCTCCTGTCGTCTCCCTGCTTCATGAACGATCTGCCGCAGACCTTCATGGAGCCGATCCTGTTCAAGTCGGCCTGCGCCCGCGGGACGCAGGCACGCATGAGCACGGAATATGTCAGCCATGTCCAGGATGCGGACGGCGTGACGACGACCTGCCACGATCGGCTGTCGGGCAAGGATTTCACCGTGCGGTCGAAGTTCCTCGTCGGTGCCGACGGCGGCAACTCGCTGGTGGCCGAGCATCTGGGCCTGCCGCTCGAAGGCAAGATGGGCGTCGGCGGCTCGATGAACATCCTGTTCAGGGCCGATCTCTCGAAGTATGTCGCCCACCGGCCAAGCGTCCTCTACTGGGTCATGCAGCCCGGCGCCGACGTCGGCGGCATCGGCATGGGCCTCGTTCGCATGGTGCGGCCCTGGACCGAGTGGCTGATCGTCTGGGGCTACGACATCAACCAGCCGCCGCCGGACGTGACGCCGGAACTGGCCACCAGCGTCGCGCGTCAACTGGTCGGAGATCCCGCGCTCGAGATCGAGCTCCTGGGCGCGAACACCTGGACCGTGAACAACTGCTTCGCCACGCACATGCAGAAGGGGCGGGTGTTTATCATGGGCGATGCCGCGCACCGGCATCCGCCCTCGAACGGGCTCGGCTCGAACACATCGATCCAGGACGGGTTCAACCTCGCCTGGAAGCTTGCCAAGGTCATCAAGGGGCAGGCGGGGGTCGGGCTTCTGGACAGCTTCTCGGCCGAGCGCGCACCGATCGCGCGCCAGATCGTGACACGGGCGAACCAGTCCATCGCCGAATTCGGACCGATCTTCGAGGCGCTCGGCATGGACGGCGGCGTGGATCACGACAAGATCCAGAGGAACATGGAGGCTCGCGCCGATGCGACGCCCGTCGCCGAAGCGCAGCGCGAGGCGCTCCGCAAGGCCATCGCCTTCAAGAAGTACGAGTTCGACGCCCATGGCGTCGAGATGAACCAGCGCTATGCCTCGGGCGCGGTGGTGACCGACGGCCAGCGCGAGCCGGCCTTCGAGAAGGATCGCGAGCTGCACTATGCGCCGACAACCTGGCCGGGCGCGCGCTTGCCGCATGTCTGGGTCTTCGAGCGCTCGGGCAGGAAGGTCTCGACGCTCGATCTTTGCGGGCATGGCGAGTTCACGCTGTTGACCGGCATTGGCGGAGAGGCGTGGGTCGCCGCGGCGGAGACGGTGGGCGCGGAGCTCGGTCTGCCGATCCGCAGCCATGTGATCGGCCCACGCCGCGCGATCGAGGATCATACCGGCGACTGGGCCGGCGCACGGGAGATCCGCGACACCGGCTGCCTGATCGTTCGTCCCGACCACCACGTCGCCTGGCGCAGCGAAACGCTGGCGGCCGATCCGGCGGCCGAACTACGCCGGGTCTTCAAATCCGTTCTGGCGCGCTGAGGAGGATCCCATGATCGACGAACACGAATCCGGCTATTTCACCGAAGCGAACTCGGCCGAGGTCGTCGTGGCGCGGAACCGGAACGCTGGGGATGAGCGGCTCAAAGAGGTGACGGAGGTCATCACCCGCAAGCTGCACGAGGCGGTGAAGGAGATCGAGCCGACACAGGAGGAATGGTTCGGCGCGATCATGTTCCTGACGCAGACGGGCCAGATCTGCAACGAGTGGCGGCAGGAATACATCCTGTTGTCGGATGTTCTCGGTATCTCGATGCTGGTCGATGCGATCAACAACCGCAAGCCGTCGGGCGCCTCGGAATCGACGGTGCTGGGACCCTTCCACGTCGCCGACGCCCCCGAACTGCCGATGGGCTCCAACATCTGCCTCGACCAGAAGGGCGAGCCCATGTTCGTGCATGGCCGCATCCTCGATACCGAGGGCAACCCGATCGCAGGCGCCAAGATCGACGTCTGGCAGGCCAATGACGAGGGCTTCTACGACGTGCAGCAGAAGGGCATCCAGCCCGACTTCAACCTGCGCGGCGTCTTTCGCACCGGCGCCGACGGACGTTACTGGTTCCGCGGCGTGAAGCCCAAATACTATCCGATCCCGGATGATGGTCCGGTCGGCAAGCTGCTGGGCGCGCTGGGGCGTCACCCCAATCGTCCGGCGCATCTCCACTACATCGTCGAGGCCGAGGGCTTCGAAGCGCTGACCACGCACATCTTCGACCCGGACGACCCGTACATCGATTCAGATGCCGTCTTCGGCGTGAAGAAGAGCCTGCTCGCCGAATTCCGCAAGGTCGAGAACGCCGAAGCTGCCGCCAGGGTCGAGGTTGCGGCCCCGTTCTACGACGTGGAGTTCGATTTCGTGCTGTCGCACAAAGGAGGAAACTGATGGCCGCACTTGAGGAGATGTTCGATGTCAGAGGCAAGTCGGTGATCGTCACCGGCGGCGCCAGCGGCATCGGGCAGGCCTATGCCGAGATCATGGCCGAGCACGGGGCGAAGGTCTGCATCTTCGACCTGAACCCTGCCGGGCTTGACACGACCGTGGCCGCGATCAGGGCGGTGGGTGGCGATGTCTGGGGCCAGGTTGTCGACGTCGGCGACCGTGCGGCCATGGCCGCAGCCTTCGACAAGGTCGCCGGGAAGGCGGGCTCGATCGATGTCGTATTCGCCAATGCCGGGATCGATGCCGGGCCGGGCTTCAACACCCAGACGGGCGAAAGGAACCCCGAGGGCGCCATCGAGAACCTGCCCGACGAGCACTGGGACAAGGTGATCGAGATCAACCTGACCTCGGTCTACACCACGATCAAACATGCCGTCCGGCACATGAAGCCGAATGGCGGCGGCCAGATCATCGTCACGTCGTCCATTGCATCGCTGATCAACGAGAGCATCGTGGGCACGCCCTACATGCCCGCCAAGGCCGCGGTGAACCATCTCGTTCGCCACATGGCGATGGAGCTTGGCGCCTACAACATCCGCATCAATGCCATCCTGCCCGGACCGTTCATCACCAACATCGCCGGCGGTCGGCTGCGCAACCCGGCGGACCGCGAGGCCTTCGAGGCCCAGTCGCTGCTCGGTCGGATCGGCGACCCCGAAGAGATCAAGGGCCTGGCGCTTTATCTGGCGTCGCCTGCCGCTTCCTACGTGACGGGCTCGCTGATCGTCATCGATGGCGGCTCGCTGCTGCGGATGACCTGAACACGCTTTGAACTGAGACCGGTCCCGTGGGCCGGAGAAACTTAACCCAGGGAGGAACCGACGATGAGCTACTACAACAGACTGGTGAAATCGGGCTTGCGGCCCAGCCGCCGAAGTGTCCTGAAGGGGATTGGAGCCGGCGTTGCCGCCAGCACGCTGGGCATGCCGGCCTATGTGCGCGCCGCGACCGCCGGGAAGATCAAGCTGGGCTACCTCAGCCCGACGACCGGACCGCTCGCCCTTTTTGGTGAAACGGATGACTACACCTTGCAGCAGATACGCGCCCTGCTCGGCGGCCAGCTGCAATGCGCCGACGGCAATACTTACGAAATCGAGATCCTCGACCGCGACAGCCAGTCCAATCCGAACAAGGCATCGGAAATCGCCGGCAATCTGATCCTGAACGACGAGGTTCATCTGCTCGTGCCGGCCTCGACCACCGACACGATCCTGCCCGCGGCCGAGCAGGCCGAACTTTATGAAACGCCCTGCATTTCCTCGGGCGCTCCCTGGCAAGCGGTGATCATGCCGCGCGGCGGCGGCAAGCAGACCTTCGACTGGACCTATCATTTCTTCTGGGGCCTCGACGAGGCGTTGAACACCTTCGTCGGGCTCTGGAACCATTTGGAGACCAACAAGAAGGTCGGGATGCTGTTCCCGCAGAACATCGACGGCGAGACCTGGGGCAACGACGAATATGGCTTGCCAGCGCCGACCCGCAAGGCCGGCTACGAGGTCGTGGTGCCCGGCTATTTCCAGCCCCGCACCAATGATTTTTCCGCACAGATCGCCGAGTTCAAGAAGCAGGGCTGCGAGATCATCGGCGGCATCACCTATCCCGACGATCTGAAGACCTTCGTCACCCAGTGCAACCAGCAGGGCTTCAAGCCGAAGGCGGTCACGGTGGCGGCGGCGCTCCTGTTCCCGGGCGGTGTCGAGGCGATGGGGCCGCTTGGCAACGGCATGTCCTCGGAGGTCTGGTGGACCCCGGCCTTCCCGTTCAAGTCGTCGCTGACCGGGCAGATCAGCAGCGACATCGCCAGCCAATGGGAAGCCGATACGAAGCGCCAGTGGACGCAGCCGCTTGGCTATTCGCACGCGCTGCTGGAGGTCGCGCTCGACATCCTGAAGCGCTCTTCCAATCCGCTCGACCGTGCGGCCAATCGTGACGCTCTGGTCGCTACCGATCTGCAGACGCTGGTCGGTCATATCAAGTTCGACGGCTCGCCCCACAAGAACATCTGCAAGACGCCGATCTTCGGCGGCCAGTGGGTGAAGGGTGAGAAATGGCCTTATGACCTGAAGATCGTCGACAACACGGTCAATCAGCTCTTCGCGCCGCAGCAGGCTATCCAGCCGATCGCCTGGTGACATGAGCGGGAACGCGGGCAGAGTTATGGGTAGGGAAATCCTGCTGAAAGCGCACGGCGTGTCGAAGTCCTTCGGCGCTGTCCGCGTCCTGCATGACGTGAGTTTCGACGTGCATAGGGGCGAGGTCCTGGGCATCCTAGGCCCGAATGGGGCGGGCAAAACGACGCTGTTCAACATGATCAGCGGCGATTTGAAGACGTCCGGCGGCGAGATCCAGCTCGGCGACACCGCGCTTCGCGGCGAGCCGCCCTTCCGGCGTTGCCAGATGGGGATCGGGCGGACCTATCAGATCCCGCGTCCCTATTCCGGCATGACCACCTTCGAAAACCTGCTGGTCGGCGCGCCGTTTTGGCGGGGGCCGGGCGCGGAAGAAAGCGAATGGTTTTTTGCGCACGGGGGGGGGGGGTTGGGGACCATCGCCCCAGGCAGATTGATGGGCGGGGCGGAGACAC
>NZ_JAMYPL010000050.1:0-13903 GCF_040320355.1 Mesorhizobium sp. M0715
GGCATGCATCGTGAGATACTCGGCGATGAGGCGCCGCATTGCGGCATCATCGTCAATGACAAGAACATGTTTCAACGGCACACCTTCAATCTTGAATCCCCTTGTCTAAACCTGTTGCCGAGCAACCCTGGGGCACCGACCCAGAACAGCTGCTCCTTGATACCACTCGCCGTTGCGTGCGGCCAATGTGAGGCCGTGCTCGTCCTGTTCTTTTCATCCCCAGCGAATTGACCGCACCAAGGCAGCCCGTGGCCACCAGACAGGTCCAAGCGCCGACATGACCCTGCCGTGTGGTCCTTCGCTTTTTCGCTTCGAGCTCCCCCGTTGGTGCAGGCCTGCCAATATCACTCAAGTTCGACCTCATGGATGCCAAGTTTCCTGCTATGCCCTTGCATCCTGGTCATCCTGGAGTTTGCGGACCTGGATCATCTCGATATCCTCCGGCTCGTGGATCCAGCTCGGACATGGTTGAGCAGCGCGGCGTTTGGCTTGATCGGAGAGGCGGTCGGCGGAAGAAGACCGTGATTCGCTGCAGCGGCCTTGTGCAAAATAGTGTGTCTCCTGCCAAGCCGGCTTCGTCCAAGGTGGCCGGCGGCCTCAAATGCTGTTCGGCGACCGGCAGGTCGCCGGTTGCGGTGAACGTCCGGGCTAACATTTCTCAGTTACTGCAACTCCTCCATCTTGAGCGTGTCACTATGCTTGTCCATTGCGCCGTCGGACTCCGTCAATGACGTGCGGTTATCTGCCGATGGGACTGTGCATGATCCACCCTTTGGCGGCGGCGGCCGAACAGCTGAACGAGGCTCGCACCAGGATGGGCTGCGCCGCCACGTCTTCCCAGTTGACCCTCGCCGCCGCGGATTTGCGCCCTCGAGCCAGCTTCGCGGACGAGCTCGCGTCTCAAGCAATGATCTGAGTGTGCAGGGCCGCGCATGGCTGCTCTTTAACGACCGGCAGCATACCGGCAAAGTTGGGCCGCTTTATCGCCTTAGTCGATTCCCCACGGTGATCCCGAGCCTGAACAAGCCCGCCAAGCTCCCCATTTTGTCCTTGGCTTGGCGCTGACAGAAGTACCATCCATGACGCCAAAGTCGCGGCCCACACTCCAGGAGCAACGGACGGCCGGGACGAGCAATCCTGTACAGGAGTCATTGTACCAAGATGCTCCGGATGTCGCTGGCTGATCGGGCCCGCGCCACTCACGCATGCGCAAGATGCTCACCCACGCTGATACGAACACGGTCTTTGCTTCAATTGAAACCGAAAAGCTGAACTTGAACATCACACAGTAACAAACCTCCCCGATAAGCGCGTGCCGGACAGGGCCAGAACCCGTCCGGCGGCTTGGAAAGGTAGGTGATAGGGAATGTTTATTGCAGCTTGGCCGCTGGCCATCGTCCTGATGACATCCATGTCACTCCCAGCCGAGCCCGCGCCACTTTCTCCGCGTGAGTTCCGCAGCCTGTCGCGCAAATGCGCCCCCTGGGTTGCGCCGTCCACCCTCGCCGCGATTGCCAAGATTGAAAGTGGCTTTGAAACGCTGGTGGCTCATGACAACACCACAGGTGAGCAGCTTCGCTGGATAGACCACCTGGAAGCCACGCGGGGCATCAAGGAACGCCTCGAAGCACAACATTCTGTCGATGTTGGATTGATGCAGATAAACAGCAAGAACTTTGCCGTGCTCAATCTCACGCCGGAAAGGGCTTTCGAGCCCTGCGCCTCGCTTTCGGCTGCCGCCCACCTGCTTGAAAGCCGGTATGCCGGCGGCACCACTGCTGTGGCACAGCAACTGGCGCTTCGCCGTGCCATCTCGGCCTATAACACGGGCGACGTCACGCATGGCTTCGCCAACGGTTATGTACGCAAGGTCGAGTCGGCCGCAAAGGACATCTCAAGTCTCCTTGAGAGAACGCTGGAGCCGACTGCTCGAGATGTGCCGCACCTTGAGGCACCCGGTCGGAAAGCCGTGCCGCCTCTGCTCCAGCAGAGCCAACAGGCCAATAGAAAGAAGCAGCCCAACCAAGATTCTTGGGACATCTGGGGCTCGTATCAGCCAGACCGCTCCGGGGCCGATCCCTCCGATCCGACAGGCAGCCAGGCTGCGAAAGCACGGGAACCCTCGAACCCGAACAAACTCGTATTCGATTGAAACATGGAGATGCAATGATGACGCCACTCAAGATACTTCGTGCGCTTAAAACGCGTGTTCCTTCGCCTTTTTTCATGCTGCGCATGGCGGCTGAATATGTACCGGCCGCTGCTGCAGGCGCGGCGTGGACGGTCTTCTACAGCGGGCCAGCCGCGGCTCAGGTGACCGGAGGGACGGATCCTGCCAAGATGGTCCAGAATATCTGCACGTTCATACTTGGGCCCTTTGGACAATCACTGGCCGTGCTCGGGCTCGTAGCCATCGGTATCTCTTGGATGTTCGGTCGTGCTTCACTTGGCCTGGTTGCGGGTGTCGTTGGAGGGATCGTCATCATGTTCGGGGCCAGCTTCCTGGGCAAGGCGCTCATAGGCGGTGGCTGATGAGCGACCGGTTGGAAGTGAGCACCCTCTATGTGGCGGCGACGCGCCCGGCACTGTTTCTGGGGGTGCCGCTGACGCTGGCCGGATTGCTCATGATGTTGGCTGGGCTTGTTATCATTATCCTTCAGAACCCGCTCTACGAAATCGTTCTCGCGCCACTCTGGTTCGGAGCACGGCTGGTTGTTGAGCGTGACTATAACGCGGCAAGCGTCGTGCTGCTCTATTTGCAGACGGCCGGCAGAAGCGTGGACGGGCCGGTCTGGGGAGGCGCAAGCGTCAGCGCCAATCCGATCAGAGTGCCGAAACGCGGAAGAGGAATGGTGTAATGTTCGGCGCCAGCGGCCGGACCGAGAGGTCTGGCGAGATCTACCTTCCGTATGTTGGTCACGTAAGCGATCAGGTTGTCCTTCTGGAAGACGGATCGATCATGGCCATGGCACATGTGAACGGTGTGCCCTTTGATTTGGAAGACGCTGAGATGCGCAACTCGCGCTGCCGCGCGTTCAACACTCTCTTGCGCAACATCGCCGATGACAATGTCTCGATATACGCTCATCTTGTGAGACACAACGATGTGCCGGCGCCGGCGCCGCGCCGGTTTCAAAGTGCATTCGCTGGCAGTCTGAGCGAGGCCTACGAGCGTCGTGTGCTGTCGGGAAAGCTCTTTCGCAACGATCACTTCCTCACTTTGATCGTGTCCCCCCGCACCGCAATCGGCAAGATCGGCTTGCGGATTGCCAAGTCCCGCAGACGGAATGAGCACGATCTAGCCACCCAAATGCGGAGCCTGGAAGACCTCTGGCACATCATTGCTGGCGCACTCGGCGGTTACGGTCTGCGCCGGTTGGGCATTCGTGAGAAAGGCAACGTGCTCTTCACGGAAATCGGCGAGGCGCTTCGGCTCATGATGACTTGCCGGTTTCTTCCGGTTCCGATGGTTACCGGCTCACTTGGCGCCTCGATCTACACTGACCAGGTCATCTGCGGGAAGCGGGCGCTTGAGATTCGAAGGCCCGGGGATAGCTCCGTCGGATCATTGTTTTCGTTCCGTGAATATCCGGCGACGACGCGGCCGGGCATGCTAAATTCCTTGCTGTCCGCCAACTTCCCGCTTGTCCTGAGCCAGAGCTTTTCCTTCCTCACTCGCCCGCAAGCTCATGCCAAACTAAGCCTTAAGTCCAGCCAGATGACGAGTGCCGGCGACAAGGCTCTCACCCAGATCAATGAACTTGCCGAGGCAGAGGACGCACTGGCAAGCAACGAATTCGTGATGGGTTCGCATCATCTGAGCCTGTGCGTCTATGCCGACAGCCTCAATAGCCTTGCAGATCGCGCAGCAAGTGCCCGCGCACGGCTGGCCGACGCGGGCGCCGTTATCGTCCAAGAGGGCATCGGCATGGAGGCCGCATATTGGTCCCAACTTCCGGGGAACAACAGGTGGCGCACGCGCCCGGGGGCGATCACCTCACACAATTTTGCCGGGCTCGTCTCATTTGAGAACTTCCCAAGCGGTTCCAGTTCCGGCCACTGGGGCAATGCTGTTGCGCGCTTTCGCACAAACGGTGGAACTTCTTTCGACTACATCCCCCATGAGAATGACGTCGGCATGACGGCAATATTCGGGCCCGTTGGCAAAGGCAAGACGACGCTGATGACCTTTGTCCTCGCGATGCTTGAGCAAAGCTTGGTCGATCGCAATGGTGCGATCGTCTTCTTCGACAAGGATCGGGGTGGTGAACTGCTGGTGCGAGCCACGGGAGGGACATATCTTGCGTTGCGCAGAGGCGCTCCGAGCGGCTTGGCCCCTCTGCGTGGACTGGACAACACCTCCGCCTCTCGGGACTTTCTGCGCGAGTGGTTGATGGCCCTGATCGAGAGTGACGGCCGTGGTCCGATCTCGCCGGAGGAAAGCCGTCGGCTGGAACGCGGCATTGTTCGTCAGCTTTCGTTCGAACCCCCTATGCGCTCACTTGCGGGCCTGCGCGAGTTCCTATTGCACAGCCCCTCCGAGGGCGCAGGAGCACGGCTGCAGCGGTGGTGTAGAGGGGGGGCGCTTGGATGGGCCTTTGACGGCGACGTGGACGAAGTAAGGCTGGATGCCTCCATTACGGGCTTCGACATGACGCAGCTCCTGGAATATGAGGAGGTCTGTGCACCGGCCGCCGCATACCTTCTGCATCGAGTGGGCGCTATCGTCGATGGTCGTCGGTTCGTGATGAGCTGCGACGAATTTCGATTCTATCTACTCAACCCCCAATTCTCGGCCGTTATCGACAAGTTCTTGCTCACGGTCCGCAAAAACAACGGCATGTTGATACTCGCAACGCAGCAGCCTGAACACGTTCTGGAATCGCCTCTCGGAGCTAGTCTCGTTGCGCAATGTATGACGAAAATTTTCTACCCATCACCGACGGCGGACCGCTCTGCGTATGTCGATGGCTTGAAGTGCACTGCGCAGGAGTTCGAGGCAATCCGCCAGGGAATGGCAATCGGCAGCCGCAAGTTTTTGCTCAAGCGCGATAGCGGGAGTATTGTTTGCGAATTCGATCTTGGGCAGATGCGCGAGTACGTAGCCGTACTCTCGGGGCGGGCCAACACAGTGCGCTTTGCCGACCAGCTTCGCAACCAGCACGGAGACGCCCCAAGTGGGTGGCTCGACAAGTTCATGGCCCGGTACCATGAAGTTCAAGACTGACGGAGGAATATTCATGAAACTTGCCAAACTTGCAGTAACGACCCTTGCTGCTTCCCTTCTGCTTCACGGACAGGCCCGGTCGCAATGGATCGTCACCGACCCTGTAACAGAAACACAATCGACCTTAACAGCGATTTCCAATGCGGCGATCCTTGAGAGGTCAATCGAGACGCTCGCTACGACGATCGAAATGGTGACAATGCTAACCTCGTCATTCGCTGTCACGGGAGTGCTAAGCTCACTGAACCAAGGAAATCATTACCCGTCGAGCAATAAGCTGGAGGAGCAGATGTTTGATGCTCGGGCGCCAGCTTCGATTATCGCCCGTAACATTGCGGAGGACCCAAATCGGATAGTCACGGGCGACGATTCAGAAGCGAAACTGTTAAAGGGACAAATCGCTGGGGCCGCCAATGCCGCAGCTATTGCAGCCGACACTTTGGGCATGATGGACAAGCGCCTTAAGGATAACGCCGGCACGCTTGGTCAGCTTTCCCGCTCGGGAAATATTATGCAGGCCACCGTGACCAACGGTCTGGTCCTCAAGCAGATTCACGATGCGATGATCCAAAATGCCCAGGCCACGAGTCTGCTGACTATGGCCACTGCACAAGGGAGCCTTCACGCCGCTGAGGAGGCCGCCACGCAGCGTCGCGAACATCGGGACACCGCTCGCATTTTTGGCCCCCTCCCGTGAACGCTGAGTTCATCAGGCTCAGCTGCGCTGATCAGGGACACATCAGGCTCACGCCATGAATTTCAAAATTCCCGCGCCATTCACGACTATACACACGATCTTTCATGGGGCCTTCACGTCCGGGCTGCACAAAGTGCTTGAAAACGTCCAAGCGGCGGTCAGTGCGCCTCTGGTTGCGTGTGTCACGCTCTGGATAATAATCCAAGGCTGTCTGGTCATGCGTGGTCAAGTCGATGCGCGCGGGGGTATCTCGCGCGTAATCATGGTGTCGATTGTCGTCGCCCTTATCTTAGGGCAGGCCAACTATCAGCAGTACATTGAAGCGCTTTTCGACGAAACGATTCCGAGGTTGGCTCACGACATCAGTGGCAGCGACTTGCCCTTCATCGGAATCGCCCAGAAGCTCGACATCATGTTTGCTTCAAGCCAGTATGTCTTTCAGCTGATTGCTTCCGAAATTGGGCCTATGAACGGCCAGGACATACTTGCTTTCGAGGGAGCGCAATGGATTTTCTACGGCGCGCTGTGGACAGCGTTCGAGATCTACGATGCCGTTGGAATTCTGACGAAGGTGCTCTTGACGATCGGCCCCCTGGTCCTTGTAGGCTACCTTTTTGATCACACTCGAGACATAGCCACCAGATGGATCGGCCAACTGCTCTCGTACGGGCTGCTGCTTCTCCTCCTCAACATCGTTGCAACGATAGTAATCGCTGCCGAAGCAGTCTCGCTGGCAGCCATGCTTTTGATGATCAAATTCTCGGGCACGACAGCAGCCAAGATCATCGGGCTTTACGAGCTCGACATGCTTTTCCTAGCTGGTGACGCTCTGATCGTCGCGCTTCCGACGATCGCCAGCAGCATCGCCGGCGGCTCTTGGGGAGGTGCGAACCGACCTCTTAACAGCCTCAATCGCCACTTTGCCAAAACGGCGGGTGGTTAATCAATCGACAAGCTCGGTGCCAAAAACATGAAATATTGCCTACTTCTGTCAATCCTCGCTTTGGCCGCCTGCAAGACGAGCCATGGGCTTGCGACGTGCGCGGGTGCCCCATTCCAACTGAACGTGGGACAATGGGAAACCACCCCTGAGGATCTTCAGGTCGAATGCGCGGAAGAGCCAAAGTGAAATTTCCTGAACATGCCCTTCTGGTGGAGAGAGAAACGCTAGCCGCCCACTATAAGAAGGTGGAAGCGTTTCAAACGTCACGAGCGAAGTCTGCGCGGCGCCTGTCAAAGGCCCTGATCGCCTTTGCCGCAGCGGCGGTCCTAGGAAATGTTGCCCAGGCATTTACCATCGCTGCCATGGTCCCGTTGGCCAAGCTCGTACCTGTGTTCCTCTGGGTCCGGCCGGATGGGACCGTCGACAGCGAAGTGTCAGTGTCTCGACTGCCGGCAACCCAAGACCGAGCCGTCATAAATGCTTCGCTGTGGGAATATGTACGCCTGCGCGAGGGGTACACAGCAGATACAGCCCAATACGCCTATGACCTCGTATCCAGTTTCAGCGCGCCGACTGTGCGACAGCAATATCAAGATTTCTTCAACTATCCGAATCCCACCTCGCCGCAAGTCACGGTCGGCAAGCGCGGCAAGCTCGAGGTCGGGCATATTTCTTCAAACGACATCAGTCCGGACGTTCAACAGATCCGTTACAAACGTACGCTTGTTGTCGATGGGCAGATGCCGATAGTGACCACCTGGACAGCTACCATCCGCTACGAGCGCTTGACGGGTCTGCCTGGGCAATCGAGGCTCACCAATCCGGGAGGTCTACTCATCACTTCCTATCAAAGCTCGGAAGATAGCGTATCGAACCTGGGCTATGTGCAGCCATGACAAAAAGAGCGTTTCTCGCGCTGGTCTGTTCACTCTTCTTAACGATGGAAGCGTCCGCGGAAGACACACCACTTGCCGGCAAGCATGATGCGCGCATGCGCTACCTGGCTTACCGTCCTGACGAAGTGGTGCGCCTGTCTACCGCAGTGGGGGCAACGCTGGTTGTCACATTCGCGGCCAACGAGACAGTCGCAGCCGTGGCCGTTTCCAATAGCAAAGACCTGGCTGCGCTCCCGCGCGCCAACTATCTCTTTTTTAAGGCTAGCCGGATGCTCCCGCCGCAGCCGGTCATCGTGCTGGCCGAGAGTGAGTCCGGTACACGGAGATACGTCTTCAGTATTTCAACGAGAGCGATGCCAAAACTCGATGAGCAGCAACCTGACCTATACTACAGTGTGCAGTTCACCTATCCTGCTGATGAGGCTGCTGCTCGGAGAAAGGACGCAGAAAGGCGCTCGATTCTTGGTCAGGCCCGGGCGAAAGTGCTGCACGACGAGAGAGTTCAGGATTTGTTGAATCGGCCCGCCGCAACTACCAGTCCGGACGAAAGCAATTTTCACTACGTCGCAAAGGGCGATCGATCGCTGTCGCCGCTGCAAGTTTTCGATAATGGCTTTACCACCGTATTTGGCTTCGCAAGCAATTCCCGCATACCCTCTCTCTACATTATCAATCCCGACGGCAAGGAAGCCGCTGCCAATTACACGGTCAAAGGAGACTATGTTGAAGTATCCGCAGTCGCCCGGGAATGGCGTCTGAGAGATGGCAATACGGTCTTGTCCATTTTCAACAGGGCTTATGACCCTGTGGGACGAGCGCCAGGGACCGGTACAGTGACACCCGACGTGTGGCGCGTTTTGAAAGGCTCGGCCGATGAATGAAACCGGCCCACAGTCGGGACATGATGTCCATGCCTCCGGATCGATGGTCTCGGAGCCGGCCCGCCGGCATGTTTCGGGATTGCAGAAGTTGGCCGTCGCTGCTCTTGTTCTCATCTCATCTCTATCACTCATCTGGCTCGGAGGTCGTCCCAGCACACAAGACGAACCAACTCAGCCAAAACCTCCAATTGTCGCCGACGCCGAACCATTCCGCCCCGTGCCGATTGAGATTGCTCCCGAAGCTCCAGCAGCCGTACAGGCGGCGCAGGCAGGAGATCCTGCGCCATCCACGCCGACTTCAGCTGATCCGCCGCCGGAGGAAACACCAATTTTCGCCTACAGTGGCAGCAGTAAAATGCCCAACGACGGTCAGCGGAGCGAAGACAACCATAGGGATGCTCCCGCGACCTCGGATGAGATTTCAGACGCTGGCGATCTGTCGGCGCGATTGAAGCCAGATATACAGGAGCCAAGCCGGGCCACACTTTTGCCGCACCCTGATCTCGTGATTACTCAAGGAACGATCATCCCCTGCATTTTGCAAACGGCAGTCGACACAAATTTACCGGGTTATGTGAAGTGCGTCTTACCTAAAGACGTCCGCGGCGCCACCAACAACGTGGTGCTTTTGGATCGCGGGACGACCGTGATTGGCGAGATCCAGCGTGGTCTCCAACAGGGGGATGCGCGTGTCTTCGTGCTGTGGACGCGCATGGAAACGCCTGACCATGCCCTCGTTTCGCTAGCATCGCCGGGCGCTGACGAGCTCGGCCGCTCCGGAATGCCTGGCACGGTGGATAATCACTTCTGGCAGCGCTTTGGCGGAGCAATGCTCATGAGCGTCATTCAAGGCGGGTTTCAGGCCGCCGGTCAATACGCTGGCAGCTCAGGTGGAGGAAGCGGTATCAACAGCTTCCAGAGCAACGCCGGACAAGCCGTTGAGACGACCCTTAGAGCAACGATCAACGTTCCGCCAACTCTGAAGAAAAACCAGGGAGATGCTGTATCCATCTTTGTGGCTCGGGACCTCGATTTCTCAGATGTATACGATCTTAGAGCGACCGCCGTGGCGCCAGCCCCCCCCCAACATCGCCAACGCCGGAGAGACAACAATGCGACCGGAGGCTGACCCTCAATTGCGTTTGCTTCTCAACCCTGTTCTGAAATGGCTTGAGGAGCCAAGGACCGAAGAGGTCGCTATCAACCGGCCTGGGGAAGCCTTTGTCCGACAGGCCGGCGTTTTCACGAAACATCCGCTACCGCTATCTTATGACGATCTGGAGGACATCGCGATCCTCGCTGGAGCGCTGCGCAAGCAAGATGTCGGACCGCAAAGCCCCCTCTGTGCGACTGAGCTGCCGAACGGAGAGCGGCTGCAGATCTGTTTGCCGCCCGCTGTTCCCTCAGGAACAATAAGCCTGACGATACGGCGTCCCTCAAGTCGTGTGACCGAACTCAAGGAAGTTTCTTCTCGCTACGAATACTCGCGTTGGAATCAATGGCGGTCACGAAAGGAGCGCCAAGAGCGGCAGGACGAAACGATTCTTCAGCACTACGACCATGGTGACTTGGAGCAATTTTTGCGAGCGTGCGTTTGCGGGCGGCTCACGATGCTGCTTTGCGGACCTACTGGTAGCGGCAAAACGACAATGAGCAAGACTTTGATCAACGCTATACCCCCGCAAGAGAGGCTCATAAGTATCGAGGACACGCTCGAACTTGCAATCCCGCACGAGAATCATGTCCGGTTACTCTATCCGAAGGACCGAGCAGGCGTAGGTGCGGTGACAGCCGAGCAACTGTTGCAAGCCAGCTTGCGCATGCGCCCTGATCGAATATTGCTTGGCGAGATGCGCGATGATGCTGCTTGGGCCTACCTTAGCGAAGTCGTCTCCGGCCATGCGGGATCAATATCGACGATTCATGGGGCGGATCCGGTCCAAGGCTTTAAAAAGCTCTTTTCACTCGTCAAGAGCAGCCCGCAAGGAGCTGCTGTGGAAGACCACACGCTTCTTGATCTGCTGTCGGCTGCCATTGACGTCATTGTGCCGTTCCGTACCCACGGCGACGTGTATGAGGTGGGGGAGGTGTGGCTCGCCGCCGATGCCCGGCGACGCGGAGAGACAGTAGCCGATCTTCTTAACAAGCACTAAGGCTAGAGCACGTCGGGGATCGGTAAGTCGTTTGTGATATGATGGCGCAACTTGTTCAGATTCAACGTCACTTTGATTTGACCGAGGTTGATTATGGGAGGACGACTGGGCGTAGCCCTTCGGTCACAAGCCTGAACTCTTCGGCCGCCCTGTCGGCGCGGCAAGCTGCGGCACGATTCGACTGGGTGTATCGAGCGCGTCCGCTGAATTGCGCGGGCGACGCTCAGCGAGCTGGTGCCGATGCCTGCTTCAAAAGCGGCATCGACACCCGGCAGGTCGTACCCTTGATTTACCTAGCCGCGCTCAATGAGCGTCTTCAAAGCCGCCGAACGTGGTTCGGAATGACCGGTTGGTAAATCGGGAAGTGCTATACAGGGAATCCTCCCGGTATTGCCTCTAGGGGGTCCTCTCCATGAACAAAGCCGCAACCTGCCCTTGCGACCTCAGCTGGAGTTTGCGGCGCAACCCATATAGGAGGATCGATGCGCAGAGAAATCGCAGGCAGAGTCGGTGGCATTGTGGGCTGGCCGACCGACGGTTTCAGCCCGTCAACAGGTCTTCACGTGTTCCATCCCCGACTATTGCAGGCGTGCGGCTTGCATTCTCCCGCGATCACCCATCGGAAAGAGCGTTACGAAGACTACGAAGAGTTGCGCGACTTCTGCTGTCGCCCCGGTCTTACAGCGGACGGTGACCTGTCCTACCTTGATAGGACTTGAAATGCGAACGCTGCTCATTGATCATCACGTGGATCTTACGCGCGCCGTGCGAGCTGCGCTCGGGGATAGCGGTTTTGCCGTTGATGTAGTTGGCAACCTGGAACAGGCGTCGAGGGCATTCTGTTGCGCAACCTATGAAATTCTCCTGCTGGAGTTGGCTCTGCCAGATGGCGATGGCTTGGGCTGGCTGAGACAGCTAAGGAGCGACGGGCATTCAGTTCCAACCCTCATTATGAGTAGCATCAACGATCTCGAGAAGCGAATTGCAATTTTCAACGGTGGCGCGGACGATTTTCTGCTCAAGCCCGTCTCTTTGGATGAGCTCATCGCCAGAATGAGAGCCATTCTGCGCCGGTCGACACAGGTGACCGACCCCATCGTTGTATTTGGCAATCTCAATTTCGATCCGATCGGCCGACAGGTTTCCGTCTCGGGTCATCCTCTGAAGATCGCACGCCGCGAACTATGTATTTTAGAGCATCTGCTTATCCGTGCAGGCCGCATCGTGCCTCGTGCGCAGTTGGAAGATCACCTCTATTCGTTCAACGACGAGGTATCTGCCAACGCGCTTGAAGTCGGAATCTATCGCTTACGTGGACACCTGAGTAGGTCAGGTGCAACGCCACGGATCACGACCGTGCGCGGCATTGGTTACCTTCTTGAATTGACTGAGGCGGCATCCGCATAGTTGGTCTAAATTGAAAGAACAGACTGCGTATCAAGCGCCGCATTCGATCCATCGGCTTCAAGTCGCAGGCGAGCGCCGTGGTTATCCTCTCCGGCATCGAGATGATCCACATGATTGGCAAGCGACAGGCGAGGTATGACTACAAGTCTGTCGATCGCTGTTTCGATATCCTCGCTGCCTGACGGACAGGCCGAAATGGCCGTTCACACCCCCATTTCCAGGTTTGCGACAGAGCCTTTTGTCGGCGTTGCCGGCTTCGAAGGGCCGGTGCGCGCCGAGCGCATCAAGATCACCCCCGGCCACCTTGCTGCGGCCACTCGCCGAGTACGAAGCGGTGGTCGGAGGGAGCTGGTGATGACGACGCTAGATCATGACCTGCTGATCGCAATCCTGGATCGGCTGAAGTTGACGGCCATCCGCGACCAGCTCGACACGCTCATGTCGAGCAGGATCGCGCAGTTCCCGTTTGTCCGCGAACTCGACGGCTTCGGCTTCGACGCGCAGCCATCGGTCTGCTTCAGCCAAACGTATTCATAGGTATGGGACAGGCCTTGCTATGTCCGAACGTCACTGCGCGGCAAAAACGTTGGATTTCTCAAGAAATAAAGTATTGGACAGTGCCCAATTTACCGTTGGAAAAGCTGGATATGGCGTTTCAGCGTTTCAGCGAAATAACCGAAATCAATCACTCCTAACAGCAAAGGCAACCGGAACTCGATCGCTTCCGTTGCCCGCGACTTAGCGAAACGCTTGTTCGCGATTTACTAAAACGGCTGTCCCAATTTAGTGAAATCCGCAGACAAGCCGCTGGAGGTTGGCCAAAGGCCACCCACGCCTGCTCCGAGGCCCTCCAGGGCAATGGTCTGAGACCTGGGCTCAAGCAGGATGAGACGCCGCTGGAGCTCAGGTGCAAGCGCTGCCACGCCCGCTCCGAGGCCCCACAAGGCCGAAGCGCAGTCGTCGGGGTCACGAGGCCTCTCGGCCACGACGACGAGCCTGAACCTGGATCCGCCTTTCTTGAGGCGTTGCGACTATCATCGCGGCGACACGCAGCTCTTGATTTGTGTGCGACACCTCAGCAGATCCATCGGGCTGAGCCGCTCAGCAATATCAACGAGAATGTCCAGCGGCAGATCAAGGATACTCAGAGGAGGAAACGCTTGATCTTGAGGCTCAGAGCGCGTCTGCTCCACTATAGAACAGGATGATTCACCGGGTCCTTCAACGCCAGCCGCCGGTCCGATGAGAGAATTGTCTCGGATATCACGCTCGATGGGGTTAAATGCCGAGATGGGCGCCTTGCCACGCTCCTCAATGCCCCTCATGATTCACCGCCTATAGCTACCAACTGAATGAATCATCGTGATTGTCGCGCAGCGGAATCCTCAAGGATCGGGCAGTTCGTAGGGGGCGCCGGTTTGACCAGGTTGAGCCCGCGAATTGCTCGATCGGACAAGATCCTAATTCTGACGAGATCCTCGGGACGCACTCCAAGTTGTCGATCATGTTCGGCACACAAGGAAAGGGCGGCATTGCTGCCGCCCTTTCCGCTGTAGGTTGATAGGGGCTGGATTAGAAATCCATGCCGCCCATGCCGCCCATGCCGCCCATACCGCCGCCGCCCATGCCGCCAGGCATGCCGCCGCCGCCAGCCGACTCCTTCTTCGGAGCCTCCGCGATCATGGCTTCGGTGGTGACC
>NZ_JAMYPL010000051.1:0-11838 GCF_040320355.1 Mesorhizobium sp. M0715
TTGAAAGGCATGGCTACGCGACAAAGGCTACTGCGGTTGCCGCTTGCCTAAACCCACACCAATAAACGATCCGTGCACCAACGCCATCTGGCGCGGGAAGTGCGCATCTGATCCCAACATCATTGCCGAGCTTGTTCGCAAGCGGGCGCCAACTGTAAAGCGAGTGGTGGTGTTCGAAACGGGGCCTCTCTCCGTCTGGTTCTATCATGCGCTACGCGCCAAGGGATTACCTGCAATCTGCATCGATGCCCGCCACGCCAAAGCTGCGCTTGATATGGCGGCGAATAAGACGGATGCGAATGATGCCAATGGTTTGGCGCAGCTTGCAGAAGTCGGGTTCTTTCGCGAGGTGCGCGTGAAAGGTTTCGACAGCATGTTGACCCGGACGCTCGTGTCGGCTCGCACCCGGCTGGTCCGGATCACCACCGAGCTTTCGAACCAGATTCGTGGAATTATGAAAACGTTCGGCCTGGTCGTTCCTGCAGGTAAGGGAACCACATTCGAGAAGAACGTCCGGGGCCTTCTTATCGATCACAAGGAACTTGCTCTTACCGTGCTGCCGATGTTGGAAGCCTGGCGCGGCATTCGCATTCGTGCCGCCGAGCTTGGGCGCCAGCTAGTCGCAGATGCACGTCAGAGCCAGGCATGTCGCATACTCATGTCGATCCCTGGCATCGGCGTCATCACCGCAACCTCCTTCGCCACTGCCATTGAAGATCCGGGCAACTTCAAGGAGTCCCGATCTGTTGGCGCCTGGATCGGCCTGACGACGCGCCGCTACCAATCCGGAGAAGTCGATTATGACGGCCATATATCCCGACGCGGTGACCGCCATTTGCGAGGGCTTCTCTACGAAGCAGCGTCGGTTATTCTGACGCGTAGCACGACCGAGAGCACCCTGCGGACATGGGGCCTCAAGCTCCGCGAGAGGATCGGCTTCAAACGCGCGGCCGTTGCCGTAGCGCGCAAACTGGCGGTTACGATGCTGTCGCCGGGTGGCGGGGAGAAGATGTCGATACATATGGTGGCGGCCGGCGACGTCGCCGGCATGCTGGCGCGCTTTGCCGAGCTCAGAAAAAAGGCAGAGGCTCGGACCGGGCAGTGCTTTCCGATCATCGTGATCCAGGAGGCCGGGCTCGACGGCTTCTGGATTCATCGCGTGCTGCAAGCCGAAGGAATCGAAAGCCACGTCGTCGATCCGGCATCGATTGCAACCTCGCGCCGGCGGCGCCGGGCCAAGACCGACAAGATCGACGGTAAGGCGCTGGTCCGGGCTTTACTGGCCTACAAGCGAGGCGAGCCACGGGTGTGTGCGATGCTCCGGGTGCCGACGCCCGAGGAAGAAGACCGTCGCCGTATCTCGCGTGAGCGCAAGGCCTTGACGAACGAGCGCGTGCGACACGTCAATCGCGTCAAAGGCCTGCTGTTCGCCCAGGGCGTGTCCGGCTACGAGCCGCTGCGCCGCGACCGGCGGAAGAGATTGGAGGCGCTCAAGACCGGCGACGGCCGACCCTTGCCGGCCCATCTGCAGGCGCAGGTCGGCCGGGAACTCGACAGGCTCGAACTGCTGCTCGAGCAGATCAAGGCGGTCGAGACCGAGCGCGATGCCATGCTCGCGGCCACGGAGGTTGTCTCGCCGGCACCGGCGATGCTGCTCGACCTGAAGGGCATCGGGCCGGAGTTTGCCGCTGTTCTGTGGTCGGAGGGGCTGTCGCGTCACTTCAACAACCGGGAACAGGTCGCCGCCTATGCCGGCCTGGCGGCGACCCCTGGCAGAGCGGCTCGGTCGATCACGACCAGGGGGTATCGAAAGCCGGCAATCCAAGGTTGCGAACGACGCTGATCCAGACGGCCTGGCTCTGGCTGCGCCATCAACCGCGATCGGCGCTCACCTTGTGGTTCCAGGACCGGGTCAAACACAACGGCGGCCGTCTCAAGAAGGCGATGATTGTGGCGCTCGCCCGCAAGCTGCTCGTCGCGCTGTGGAAATACGTCAGCGCCGGCGTCGTCATCGAGGGTGCAGTCATGAAGACCGCCTGATGCGTTAGCCGAACTGAATTCTGCGAATCTTCCAGGATCCGATCAGTCCTGGCGGATCCAGGTGGGACGAACCGGGAATATGCATGGCCCTGAAATGGCCGTAAGCCAGAATGGTCTCGTCCTCCTGAGCCCTTGTCCGCCGCAAGCGGGATATTGGTGCCGCTGTCTCGAACAGCGACCGTATATAAGTTGGATCTGGCTTGGCAACGAGCCGCGTCTTGCAATCGGACTCAGACCGTGGACGCCGCAACAACCGACGGAAAGCAAAAATGTCACCCTGACGACAGTTCCGCATTGACGCTCCTCATATAAGCATATTCGATATTTTTCGCCACGCACGAGATCGACACGCACGAGATGGGCTGCGAGCTGAAGGCGATGTCGCAATGCCTGGATGAGCATCGCGACCTTCTTGGCTTGGTCGCGCGCGATTTGGTGCGGGTCGACGTCAAGGCCACCGGACGGCAGGGCCTGCCTGCCGAAGCGGTGTTGCGCTGCGCGATCCTCAAGCAATACCGGCAGCTGAGCTACCAGGAGTTGGCGTTCCACCTTGAGGACTCCGCCTGGTTTCGCGCCTTTGCCCGACTGCCACGGTCGTGGAGCCCACAGAAGTCGGCGTTGCAAAAGACGATCAGCGCGATCCCGCCCGAGACCTGGGAACAGATCAACCGGACCCTGCTTTTGGGCGCTCGGCAGGTGAAGCTCGAAGACGGCGCGGTCGAACGGCTGGTCAGCACCGTGACCTCGGCGCTCATGCACGAGCCGAGCGACAGCAGCCTGTTGTGGGATGCCGTGCGGGTCATGGTGCGTCTGCTGAAGCGAGCTGACGCCTTTTGGTGGCGCAGGCCTGGACTGGCGCGATCATTGCCGCGCCGCCAAGAAGCGGGCCCGCAAGATTCAGTTCACGCGCGGTCGACCCAATCGGGTCCAACTCTACCCCGAGCTGATCGCGATTGCCCGCGCGCCCGCATGCCGATATCATCGTCAAAGGCAGCCGCGGTACCGAGTACGCCCACAAACTAAACGTGACCACCGGCAGGAGCGGCATGATCCTCGATCTGGTGATCGAAGCCGGCAACCCGGCCGACAGCGACCGCTTGCTGCCGATGCTGGCGCGCCACGTCGCCTTCTATGGCCAAGCGCCGCGGCCGACATGGCCTTCCAAGAAAGCCGGCCTCAGGATCGAGGACATGGTCAGAAGCAAGTGGGTCTATCGCAAGCTCCGCAACTTCCGCGCCGGTATCGAAGCTGGTATCTCTTGCCTCAAACGCGCCTACGGCTTGGCGCGTTGCACCTGGCGCGGCTTCGATCTTTCAAAGCTCACGTCTGGTCCTCGGTCGTGGCCTACAACCTCGTCCTCTTCACCCGCCTGAAACCAAGCTGACGCCGGTCCGCCGTTTGGAATGCGTGGCACGGGTGCAACGCCGGTCTCACGGCGTGCGCGCCACCGCGCGCGTGACGCCGTTTCGCCAAAAACTGGCGCGCTCTTCCCCGTTCATGCCCCTGCAATCGCTTCTCGACGAGCGTAAGCGCCTGTGAACGCAGCAAAATGTGTGCCTTTGCGGACGGAAACTAGTCTAGTTTAGGCCGATGTCTTGAACACCGCAACCGTCAGCTACAAGCGCCATCGTTTCCCGCCGCAGATCATCGCCAATGCAGTCTGGCTCTGCTACAGGTTCCCCTTGAGCCTGCGTCTGGTCGAGGAAATGCTGCTGGAGCGCGGGTTCGTGGTTTCGTATCAGACAATCCGCCGGTGGGGCATCAAGTTGCATTACGCTCGCCGCTTGCGCCGCAAGCAGCACAGCCGAAACGATGTCTGGCACCTGGACGAGGTCGTCATCACCATCGTCGGCAGGAAACACTGGCGCGCCGTCGACCAGGATGGCTATGTGCTCGACGAGATCGTCCAGACCGCCGCAACACCAAAGCGGCCAAGCGCTTGCTGACGCGGCTGCAGAAGAAGCAAGGCGTCGCGCCGAAGCGCATGATCACCGACAAGCTGCACTCCTATGGAGCAGCCAGGCGACAGGTGAACCGGACGTCGAGCATCGGTCGCATAAGGGATTGGAACAACCGGGCGGAGAATGCACATGTGCCGCTGCGAAAACGAGAGCGGATTATGCAAGGCTTCCGATCACCAGGAGCACTGCAACGCTTCGTTTCGATCTTCTCGGCTCTGCGCAATCTCTTCGTCCCGCGCCCCGCTCAAAACGCTCCGCTCTCGCTACACATATTCACCGCCTGCAGGCCGTGGCGGAATTGAAAGCCGTGGCCATGGTCAGCTGACATCAGCGGCCGCAGGTCTCAACGCGTGTATATGCAGACAACGTGACCTCTGTCGATGCCGGGTCTTGCTTCTGTCCGCAGTCGGCGCCTCGGCCGCTGCCTGATGGGATCTGATCGGGATCGGCTGGCCAATCTAGGGGACGCGCAGTCATCAAACGAGCTGCCCCCGTCTTACCGGCCTAACCGGGTCCACCGTCCCGGCAAGGGACGTCGTAACGGCGGGATCTGGTGTCTATGCCCGCCGTGTTCCTCCTTCTTTATCCTCTTGTCGAACGCTTAACGAAACGACTGCCGCAGGACGGCCTGTCGGCAGAAAGCGCTCAGGCTGCGCATGATCTGGTGCAGAACCACCGCCAGCTTGCGCGCAAGTGCAACCTTGGCCTTTCGCATCCCGGCCCGCTTCGCCACCGCAAGTGCCCAGGACTTCAAGGCCGAGCCCTTCACTGGGCGTGTCAGCATCGCGTTCGCCGCCTCGTAGAGCGCCACACGCACCCCGTGGCCGCCGACCTTGGAGATTCCCCCCACGTCGGTGTCACCAGACTGGTACTTCCTCGGCGTGACGAAATGGGCGCCCACCATCCGGGACGAGCGAAACCGCGACGGGTCGTCGATGGCCGCCGAAAATGTCAGCGCTACCAGAGCCCCGACCCCCGGCGCGCTCATCAGGTTGCGCACTTGCGCATCGCGACGTGCCAACCCGACAAGACGCTTCTCGATCGTCTTGAACTCGCACAGCAGACACCGCTCGGGTCTTGAGAAGAGCCTCGGCAATCTGCTGGCGTCATGATGGGCGACCAGTTCGCGAACCCGCCGCTCAAACGTCTTCGGCGTTGTCGGGCCAACCTTTAGGCCAAAGCCGCGCAAGACCCGCGGATGCTCATCTCGACATTGCGCCTCTTCGACTGCAGGAGCTTGCGCGTGGTCAGCAGGGCGCGGACCTCCTGTGCCGGCAGTGACTTGTAGTGCACGGGGCGGACCCAGCCAAAGCCGCATGAGCTGTGCAATGCCGCGCGCATCCTTGTGATCCGTCTTCACCGGAATCGCCTTGAAGGCGTCGCGCATGTGGCGCGTCTCGAGAAGCTCCACTGCCAGACCTGCAGCCCAGCAAATAGCCATTGCGACAGCGGGCCTGCCTCAAGGCCAATCCGCGCAAGCGCTACTTCGAGCGCCGAAAACCAGGCAAACAGCGCCGCCGGCTCGCTCGCCACCTTCGCTTCCCAATGACACATCAATCCCGGCATAATAATCCACGGTCGTCTCTCCTTGATTGGAGTTGGCGCTGGCCTCGGCCATGACGTCATAATCAATCGCTGCCGCAAATAACTATTCTGAGTTTCACGGGTCCGTTCTCCATGCGATGCATAAACACAAACTGGCATTCTTATGCTGCTTGGAAATACTGGTGATCTGGGAACCGTCTACGATGCAGCAGTCCGCAAAAACTCGGTTTACGATCGATGACGCCGTTGCGCATGAGCAGCGCGTCTATGAAACCTCGAACCCGACGAGCAGACAGAAATTCGAAGCTGCCAAAGAGGTCCTGCCTGGCGGCAACACTCGGCGCTCGCTGTATCTCGTCCGTTCCCGCTCTTCTTTCAATCTACGCGATCCTGCAAGGTGACAGATGCGGACGGACACGAATATGCAGATTCGGCAATGTTGTTTCAGCTCTTCATGATCTACAACGGCATATTTTATTACCAGGCGCGGCCAAGTTCACCCTGTCCTTGCCAATACCGAGGAGGAGTTCTCAGAGTTGGAGAATGCCTTTGACATGTTCCTAGACCGGTATGGCGGACCGACCAGTAGTTTGGGCTAACGGCCCGTGCTGTTAAGAATTCACGCCCGGTTTGCCGCGTTCCAACGGTCTGATGGGGCCATACCTTACAAAGAAGGGACTGATCGGTGCCAGAAATCTCCAAGCCTTATCGCATTCTCGTTGCCGCCTTCGGCCACGAAGCCAACAGACTGAACCCAAGGCTTGCCGACGAGGAGCTCTTCGTGTTGGAACGTGGTCAGGATATCCTAAGGGCGCCAGCTGGCGTGCTGAAAGGGCTGACCGAAACGCTTGTCAAGGCAGGCGTGACAATAGAACCAGTCTTTTCGGCGAGCGGCGGCGCCGGCGGCCTTGTCGATCATCATTTCTACTTGCGTATGCGCGAGGAGCTTTTGGATGCGGTACGGCGCATCAAGCCTGATGCAATTGGTTTGGAACTTCACGGCGCCATGGGAACCACGGAAACGCCCGATGCCGAAGGCGATCTTCTTCAAGCGCTTCGCCGTCTCGTTGGCCCCACCGTGCCGATTGGCGTCGGTCTCGACCTGCATGGCCATATCACACCCCGCATGCTCGACAACTCCGACATTTGTATTGCTTGCAAGGAAAACCCTCATTCGGACTTTGTCGAATGTGGCCAGAAAGTTGCAGAACTGCTGATCGAGCAACTTGAGGGGCGTCTAAGGCCGGTCACGATTTCGGCGCGGGTGCCTATGATCCTGCCGGGTGCGGGTGAAACCGGCTCTGGCCCGCTGGCCGAAATACATGCAAAAGCACGCGAATACGCGGCCATGCATTCATCGATTAAGGATATCTCGATCTACAACGTGTTCCGCTTTACCGATGATGACGAAATCGGCCAGGTTGTCACCATCTTGAGCAATGGCCCAAGCGCCGACACACCTTCCATCGCCGTAGACCTTGCGACTCGCTTCTGGATCGAACGCGAGCGTTTCAAGGACGATCTTCTGACGGTTGATGAGGTCTTTGAGCTTGTCCGGAGTTCGCCGGACAAGCGGCCATTTGTGATTGGTGACATGGGCGATCGCACCGCGGCGGGCGCCCCGGGAGACGGCACGATTTTGCTTTCCGCAGCGCTCGATGGCTATCTGGGACTGCGCGGTGCAGTCCCTATCACCGATCCCGTCGCAGCGGCCAGGGCGATAGAGGCTGGTGTAGGTGCGGCTGTTACGCTGTCTGTCGGAGCAGGATTCACACCGGGTTTCACGCCTCGATTGGTCACAGGGCTTGTTGAGTACGTGAGTGACGGAAATTTTATCGTGGAGGGTCCCGTCGGCAACGGCGCCCCCAGTGCTATGGGACCAACGGCCGTCCTCCGGGTAGATCGCCGCATCCAAGTGCTACTGACCACGAAGCCGGCGGACACCACTGACCCAGCAGCTTTTACAAGCCAGAACGTGGTTCTTGGAGATCTCGATTTCATAGTTGCTAAATCAGGTTTCCACTTTGTTTTGAACTTCGCTGGTCTAGCTACACCTGTGCTCGTGAATACGCCTGGCGTTGGCTACTATAGAAAACATCAATTCGAGTTCCGGAAAGCGCACTTCTGGCCCGAACACGATATTGCCAGTCCCGAAATCACCGCCCGGCAGCATTCTGCATAAGACGGGCTAAACTCACACCGATAAACGATCCGTGCACCAACGCCCTGTCGAGGGCTTCTTCGCCAAGCTCACCCGCCGACGCCGTTGTGGGGTTATGTTGCCTTTTCGATACGATTGTTTTTCGCCGTCCGGAGTGTTGCCTTAATATCGGAACATAATAGTGGCAGTTTCGGAGCCAGCTGCTTATTGTTTTGAGCTATGAACCGCAGAAACTCTTCGTCGTACATGGTCACATAGTCGAGTCTCCCGACTGTGGACTTCGACAGAACTGGGATTGATGACAGGTCCACTATTGTGCGCGGCTCCAAACGCAGAAGTGCGTTCTGAAGAATAGCTTGGTATTCATCATTGACATCGGCGGTTGCGATCACAACGACCGACCGTGGTTCGCGTGCGTGCCCAATCTCTGCCGGGCGCATAAGCGCGACGTCTATGTCAGTCCATGGGCGGAGACGTTTGCGAAGATTTTTCGGGTTCCGCGTTACGATTACCGTGGAACGAAATCGCTCTCCCACGCCGCTCCTAATCAGCTCGCGACCCAGCATACCCGCCCCGATCATGTAAAGGCGGTCGGGTAGCTCTGCATTCTGAAATCGATCAGCCATGATGTCTCGGACGATCTGATCGTAGTTGAACGGTGCAGTGAACCGCTGTCGCTCGCGCGAGGCACGACCTATATCAATTGCCAGCCGTGCGATTTGGAAAATCGGAACGTTTGGATCAAGAAGTTCGATAGCCTTCGCGAGCTGATCGCTGATGTAATTCTCGCCGAGGATTTGGGAATGTGCACCGGACGCAATCTCGGCGAGACGCTGAGCAATAGCGTCCGTACCTTCAATGGATTCGCATGACAAACCGGGAAATACAGTGTTATCGATGTTTCTGAGTGCTGGCTCCTCACCATAGACCTCAACTCGCAAGCAAGTTGTGACCAGAAGAATTCCGCTTCTCGCAAGATCGTGCGCAATTGGTTTGATCTTCGCAGAATGCTGCGCCATTGCAAAAGGCGAGGTCATCTCGTGATCAACATAAAGGCCAAGAAGCTTGCTCATCGTTTTCTCCTGAAGCTAATTAAGCTCAAGCCATTGCCGGCGGCACGTTCTCGAGTTCGAAGTCTTCCACCGAACCTTCCTTCGCTGCGAGATGCAGAGCCGTATCCTGCACCTTCAATTTCAGGAATTTCAGGATTGGCCGCGTAGAGTCGACTTTGGGATCGCAGCCGACGATGAGGAGCTTCTGGCCGAGGTCGACAAGGGCTGCGAGAGCGTTTTGGGAGGCACGTAGTAGACTTGCAGATGCCCCTTTTCCCCGTAGAATGTAATGTGACGCAGAGCTGACATGCTGTTGTTCCTTCCTCCGCTCCATCAATCGCGCAGTTATCCAGCCCATGACGATCCGGTCGGCAATTGCGGCTTCGCACCGAAGGAAGCAAACCGCGCGCCAATTTGGCGGATCGAGCCGAAGGAAAAATGTTCTTCTTGTTATTCAAGGACTTCCCTGAGAGGTCGGCCGAACGCCAAGCTGCACCGCACTGGGTCGCGGACTCGACAAACCCGACAGGTAGCGTCGGGAAGCCCGCACCAACAGCGCTTGTTTCAGAAATTCGCGGACACCCCATGGAATCTGTCGGCCGAATTGAGAAATGAAGAACTGACCCCCTCGGTTATGAGAGAAGGCATGGATGACGATTGGGATTTCGGCGATTCCTGCGTTGTCGAGAACGATGCAGGGAGAGGAGATGCTTCAGCCTGAAGAGGTGGCAGCGATGCTGCGGCTGCATGAGCTTGGCTGGGGAGCGAAGCGACTGGCGAAGGAATTCGGGTGCGCGCGCAACACGGTGCGTCGGTATCTACGCGAGGGCGGGACTGTTCCGTTTCGCAAGCCTGTGCGGCCGACGGCGTTTGACGGGCTGGACGATTGGCTGCGGGAGCGCTTCTTCCGCCATGGCGGCAATGCCGATGTGGTGCGCCAGGAACTGGAGAGCGAACATGGGATCGTCATAGGGCTTCGTTCGGTGGAGCTTCGGGTGCAGGGTTGGCGTCGGGATTGAGCGCAGAAGCGCGCGACGGTTCGGTTTGAGACGGCGCCGGGACATCAGATGCAGATCGACTTTGGCGACACGCGGGCGTGGATCGGCGGCGAGCGTATTCGGGTGCGCCTGTTTGTAGCAACACTGGGTTACTCGCGTCGGTTGCATATCCGTCCCTCGCTTCGGGAGCGCCAGGCGGACTGGTTCGAGGGGATGGAAGGAGCCTTCCTTCGCTTCGGCGGGGTTCCAACGGAAGTACTGTTCGACAACCCGAAGGCGCTGGTCGAACATCACGATGCGACGACGCGGGAGGTGCGGTTCAACATGCGGCTGCACACCTTTGCCCGCTATTGGGGATTTACGTCGCGGGCTTGTGCGCCCTACCGGGCGCGTACGAAGGGGAAGGACGATCGCGGGGTCGGCTACGTCAAGCGCAATGCGATTGCCGGCCGCCGGTTCGAGAACTGGGCGGCGTTCGAGGCGCATCTGGACCGGTGGACGCGCGAGATTGCCGATCAGCGTGTGCATGGCACGACCGGCGTGGCTCCTGCGGAGCGCTTTGCCGAAGAGGCCGGGGCGCTTCGCCCTCTGGGCGGACGGGCGCCGTTTGGGCAGCTGCGGGATCTCGTGCGCAAGGTCCAGGCGGACTGCGCAGTCGACCTGGACACGAACAGTTACTCGGTTCCCTGGCGGCTGATCGGGGAGAGCGTCCAAGTCGTGGTGTTGGGCGGCCGCGTTATCGTGCGTCATGCGGGCGAGGTGGTGGCGGATCATGCCTTGTGCGGGGGACGTCGCCAACGGATTGTCGAGCGCGCGCATCTTGCCGGCGTGGTCGGCGCTGCTGCGCCGGTACGATCGGCGGATATCGTTGCGCCTTCCGCTCTGTTACGGCCACTGGCCGAATATGAGGCACTGGGGGGAGGCAGCTGGTGATGACGGCGGTCGATCACGAGATATTGGTGGCTCAGCTCGACCGGCTGAAGCTGACCGCGATCCGGGATCAGCTCGATACGCTGCTGGACGAAGGGGCGCGTTCGCAAATGACCTTTCGCGAGGCTTTGGCCTTCCTCGTTACGCGCGAGATCGCGAGGCGCGACGAGCGGCGCATCTCCATGGCAGGCAAGATCGCGCAGTTCCCGTTTGTGCGCGAACTCGACGGCTTCGACTTCGACGCGCAGCCGTCGCTGGATCAGCGCCAAATCCGGGAGCTGGCGACCTGCCGCTGGATTGCTCATGGCGACACGGTCCTGTTCCTTGGACCTCCGGGTACGGGCAAGACACATCTGGCGGTGGCTCTCGGGCGCGAGGCGATCCGGCAGAACCATAGCGTCCAGTTCGTCACGGCGGCCACGCTCGTGGCGATGCTGGCCAAGGCCCATGACGACGGTTCACTCGAAAAGCAGCTGACGACCCTGTCGCGGCCGAAACTGTTGATCATCGACGAGCTCGGCTATCTCCCGTTCGAAGCCAATGCCGCGCATCTGTTCTTCCAGCTGGTGTCGCGGCGTTATGAGCGAGGATCGATCCTGATCACCTCCAACCGCTCGGTGGGCGAATGGGGCAGCGTGTTTGGCGATCCCGTGGTGCAACCGCGATCCTTGATCGCCTGCTTCACCATTCGACAGTGATCACCATCCGCGGTGACAACTACGGCTTCGCGAAAAGCGTCGTTCCGGCCTATTCCAGAAGGCCAGAACGACGCTCGAGACCAACGAAACTGCAAAACAATAAGGGGGTCAGTTCTTCGTTTCGCCCAGGGGGTCAAATCCTCACTTCGCTTGACAGAATGCACCGGTCACAGGGGAACAACTGTGTCAAGTGCGTTAAAAAAGGGCTTGGTCCGGCGTTGGTGCACGGATCGTTTATTGGTGTGGGTTTAGGCAAGCGGCAACCGCAGTAGCCTTTGTAGCGTAGCCATGCCTTTCAAGGCGTTGGTTCATGGATCGGCGTTGGTGCATGGATCTGGACTTGAGCGGACGGCGATCTTTGAAGCGGAAGACTATGCCGTGGCTGCCTTGCGGCGGGCGGATTTCGGCCTGCGCAGGCAAGCATGCGGTTGAGGACGGCACAGGCGATGGCGA
>NZ_JAMYPL010000052.1:0-11801 GCF_040320355.1 Mesorhizobium sp. M0715
GCGCCCAGACGCTGACGATCAATCGAAGAAACGGTGAGCAATATTCCTGTGCGCATGCGCCAGACTCGCATGCGCACTCACAAAAGGGAATCCCCAGCCGGACTCTTATGTCAGGCGTAAACCACTAGGAGGGCACCGTTAAGTTGTTGGGAAGAGGCGCATACGGTCGAAGAACATCGCCGAATTCTGGTTCGGCGGCAGGCGAGAGTCCGCGAGCGATGCCAGCACCGTCGCATTGATCGAGTGCACATGCATGAGGCAGCGCGCGTGGCGGACATTGCGATGGATGGCGCCGTGCAGGCCCCACGCCGTCGGGTCGGGCGCGTTCGGACCGGAGAGCGTGTCGGGATCGTTGGCATCGATCATCAAAAGGTCGCTCGCCTTGATGCGCGAGAAATGCACCTGGTTGGGGTTCATCAGGAACTGCGTGCCGTCATCGTTGACGGCCAGCGAGAAATGGTTTGCCACCGCCTCGTGCATGTTGAGCCGCGCCGTCCAGCGGAAGGCACAGGCGAGATCGACGCGCTCCTCATAAAGGGCAGGTTGGTCAGCGTTTCCTTCTGCAGACGGGCAATGCTCATCGAAAATTCTCCGGTTTTGGCAAGAATGCCGTGACCAGCGTATGCCCGCAACCGGTTTTGGTTGGTGCAGGGATGGCCATTTCAGGCTGCCGTGCTGGTGACGGTGGTGGAGCGACGGCCGGTCGCACCGTTCGCATGCCGCTCTAAATCACGACCACCACTTTGCCCATGGCCTTGCGGGCGGCGAGATGGCCGATGGCGTCGGCGCCGCGCGCAAGGGGAAAGCGCTCGGAGATGTGCGGCTTGATCATTCCGGCGGCATACAGCTCCAAAAGCTCCTTGACGCTCTGCTGGCTCACCGCCAGATCACGACCGTTGTCGAGGACTCCGACAATGGCGAATCCTTTAAGGAGCGGCAGGTTCAAAGGAATTCGTGGAATGCCGCCGGCGAATCCGACCACCAGGTAGCGCCCCCCCCAAGCCATCGAGCGCAGCGCCGCCTCGGCGTAGTCGCCCCCTACAGGGTCGCAGACCAGGTCCACGCCATCTGGAGGTACAGCCTGCTTGAACAGCGCGGAGAGCTCTTTCAGTCCCTCGCGGTCAAAGGGCCCGCGTGGATAGACAATCCCCGACTCGGCCCCTCGAGCCAGTGCCAGGTCCACCTTCTCCTGCGATGACGCAGCCGCAATTACCCGTCCGCCCATGGCCCGACCGAGCTCCACTGCCGCCAGGCCAACGCCGCCAGCCGCGCCGAGGACGAGGAGGCTTTCGCCGGGCGTCAAGCGGCCGCGGTGCTTCAAGCCGTAGTAGGAGACCCCGTAAGTGTAGAAAAACGCTGCTGCCTCGTCGAAAGGCATCGTGGCTGGGATGTGAATCAAGTTTGCCGCCTTGATGGTCATCTCTTCAGCCATGCCGCCGAAGTTGGACATGCCTAGTACCCGGTCACCTGGCTTAACATTAACAACACCCGCGCCAACTTCCTTCACCACGCCCGAGATCTCTCCGCCGGGCGCAAATGGCCGGGGAGGCTTGAACTGGTATTTGTCCTCGATCATCAGCACGTCGGGGTAGTTGACTCCCACTGCCTTCACTTCGACCACCGCAAACCCAGGCGCGGCCACCGGGTTGGGCAGGTCCTCCAACACCAAGGTCTGCGGCCCCCCAGCTGCCTTGCTCAACAGCGCCTTCATGAACTTATCCTCGCTTTGTCTTCACCCGCATTTCGGGGCACGGCAACCTGATGTATTGCAAAGCTAATATTAATAGACTTTCGTCTAAATCTTCGGAACGTAAGTTCGGGAGGTGACATGTTCATCCTAAAATTTCGTAACTCTCGAGACTTACTTGCCCTGAAAGTTAGGCTTTCTTTCTCCCAAAAGGCTCCGGGGCCTTCTAATTACCGGCCGCGCCACTGGGGTTTACGCTTTTCCAAAAAGGCACGAGGTCCTTCGAGACTATCCTCGGACTTCTCTAAAGCCCTGTATGCTTTCAGTTCACTTGGTGGATTCCACGCTACTGCATATCCATCCTTTGCAGATAGGTGGGATGTATGACGCATGATTTCTTTAAGGCCTTCAATGGCGAGCGGGGCAGATTCACAGATCCTCTCGGCATGACGGATCGCCGCAGCCAAGGACTCTCCCCGCGGAACTACCTCATTCACAAGGCCCCATCTAGCGGCCTCAGTCGCCGAGATCGGCTCACCGGTCATCATAAGGTGCATTGCAATGTTGTACGGCATACGCCGGTGAAGCTGGATGCCCGCAGCCACAGGAAGAACCCCGATCCGGGTTTCCGGGAGAAGAAAGCGCGCATGTTCGGCAGCTACGATCATGTCACACGCAAGCGTGATCTCGAAGCCTCCACCCGCTGCGGAGCCATTGACCGCGGCTATCACCGGCTTCGTCAAGCCCCAAAACTCCGCTATACCACCAAACCCTCCGGGGCCGTTACCAACCTGCGGGTCATAATAAAAATCGGCGCTTACGCTTTCGCCGGCCTCCTTCAAATCCCAACCGCCGCTGAAGATGCGATCCCCGGCACCTGTAAGGATCGCTACCCGTAGGGCGTCGTCTTCCTGGAACGCTGCAAATGCAGCATAAAGCTCCCGACTCGTACGGTAAGAGATTGCGTTGGCTGGCGGATTGTCAATCGTTACAACAAGTATTTGTCCGTGTCGCTGAGTGCGTACTAGCGCGGTCATGGCGGTATCCTTCGAGTTAGTGCTTATTACTTGCCCTAGCGTAGCAGTTGTCAGATGGTTGCTGGCTTGTCGCAGCCACCACACGTGGAGTTCATTCCATTCCACGTTCCGGTGTTCATTACCTTGATCTTATCTCCGTTCTTTCGTGATCTGCTGATAAGCAAGCCATAAAGAAAGATAATGACCGCCGACCCAAAGGGTTATCCTATTTAGACTTATTCCATTTTTCCTGGAGTTTTCCGATCTCGTCCACACTCAGGCCGTACTGCGCTAGGACCTCGATATTGTGCTCACCACGGTCGGGAGCCTTCCTCATCTGTAAAGGCGTCTTGGACAAAATATGCCAGGGTCCCCGTGCCCGTATCGTCTTGACTCCGCGCGCCTGCATACTCGTCGGTGCAGGGACATCGGTTATGGCACCTCTGGCCAAGAGGTGTTCATCCGCCACGGTATCCCCGATTGAATTAACCTTGGCGCAGGGAACACCGAATTTATCCAGCTTCTCCACTGCGACATTGATGTCGTCAAAGCTCGCCACCCAGTCCTCGATAATGCCATGGAGAAGGGAAGCGTTCTTCATTCTCGACGACTCGGAGTCTGATCTCGGGTCGGTGATCAGGTCCGGGCGCCCCATAGCTTGGCAAAGCAATCTCCAGAGCTTTTCATTATTGGCGGCGATTTCACAATATTGATTTCCCTTCCCGCGATATGTCCCGGCGCCGGGAGAAACGGTAAATCGACCCACTCTTGTTCTATTAATACTGATACCCAAAGTAGTGGCTTCTGCAACTTCTTCAAACATATCAATCATACTGAACGCAGTGCCAACAAGTGAGACATCGATATGCTGGCCTTCCCCGGTCTTTTCGCGGTGATACAGCGCGGCGCATATCGATCCAAACGCGTTGATGCCAGTAGAGTGGTCGAGCATCGAAATGCTAACCCTTGTAGGGGGGCCATCAGGCTGACCGGTCATATCCATCAAACCGGTGTATGCTTGCGCAATCTGGTCATAGCCGGCATTTGTGGCCTTGGGACCCGTCTGCCCGTACGCAGAGATAGAGCAATAAACAACACTGGGGTTGACTTTAGCTACGGATTCATAGTCCAGCGCGAATCTCCGCATAACTCCGGGCCTGAATGCCTGAAGGACGACATCCGCATCGGCCACCATCTTTTCGATGATCGCGAGTCCCTCCGGGTCGGTCAGTGAAATAGTTACAGACTTTTTTCCGCGATTGAGCCATGTGTACCAGGAGAAGCTTTCAATTACGCTGGATCCCCAACTTCTTGTATCGTCGCCAAATATCGGTCTTTCAATTTTGATTACGTCTGCACCGTAGTCAGCAAGAAGGGCGCTGGATCCTGGACCGGCTACGTTGTTCGTGAAATCCAATACCTTCAGCCCTTCAAATATTCTTTGGCTCATGCTTATAACCATTCCTTAGATTGGGCGAGCGCCGTTCGCTTGCTGATCTTTGATCAGTCTCCTGACAAAGGGCCGTGAGCAATATGCTCTTTCATGGGAGTTTGTCTGACAACCCACGGTCCGTTATGCAGGCTCCCTAATCGTTATGCAGCCCGGCCTATTCACCGAACCCTCCTTCGAGGGTGGTCGGGTTTCGATGCCGGAGCGGCCTCTGTCCGGGGCTCTGAGCGGGATCTGGCGATGGTTGCCGAGATGGTCGCGGCCTTGGGTCTCTTTTTCAGCAGGTTCCGGAGGCGGGCCGGCCTTCCCTGCGCATAACAGCAGGCCGCCCCAAGGTTGACTAATCTTCTCATGCGCCCTGCCAGCATAACGAGTAGTTGAATGTCATAACTCAACAGCGGTGGCGCTGTTCCGGAATTCGATCTTACTGTCGGGCGTCAGCAACACGGGGCTACTTTTATGCCAATGACGCCATTCGGCACTCGCAAGATCATAATCACCTGCGCGGTCACGGGTGGATCAAAATACAATCGCGATCACCCAAGTTTTCCGATTACCCCCAAGGAAATCGCCGACTCAGCCATTGAAGCCGCACGCGCTGGCGCATCGATAGTCCATGTTCATGTGCGCGATCCCGCCACCGGCGCCGCCTCTTACGATGTTGACCTATTCAAGGAAGTTTCTGATAGGATCCGCCAGTCGTCAGACGATGTCATTTTAAACCTGACCTGCGGCGGAAATGCCCGGTTTGTGCCCGACCCCGAAGATGAATCGCGCGCGGCAGTTGGCACAACGGTGGCGCCACCCGAAATTCGATATGCGCACATTGAAGAGTGTCGGCCGGACATTGCGAGTCTCGATGTCACGACATCAAATCAGGGCGATGGCGGCGATGAGTACGTTTACCTAAATACGCCGCGGACGCTACGGGCGATGGCGAGGCGCTTCAAGGAGCTCGGCGTTAAGCCAGAAATTGAGGTATTTGAGGCTGGCGATATCGGCTTTGCGCACCAGTTGATCGCTGAAGGCTTAATCACCGACGACCCGATATTTCAATTTGTCCTAGGCGTGAAGTGGAATGCACCGGCGACGCCCGACACAGTTGCTTACATGAAAGGCTTATTGCCGGAGCGCGCTCATTGGGGTGCTCTCGGGACGGGGCGCAACCAGTACCCGATCGCAGCGCAGTCAGTCTTGCTTGGGGGTAACATCCGCGTCGGTCTTGAAGATAATCTATATCTACGACGAGGCGTTTTCGCCACTAACGGGCAGCTTGTGGAGCGAGCTCGGCAGCTAATCAATATTCTGGGGCATGAGCCGGCGACACCTAAGGAAGCGCGAGATATCCTTGGGCTGCGTGCCAAATGCCCGACCGCTGCTAGGCCGGTGACAGAATTCAGAGTAACGAAGGTGAACTGATGTGGTGAATGCCCCCTCGGCTCGCGTCGCTATTATGCCTGTTTCGCGTCATGGTGGCGCTTAGGGAGGAAGGCAGAACCCAGGTACATATCCTTGCTATCGACCATCGGTGCTTTCGATCGAGCGGACGACAGGCGCAGCGCGCAGCCGTACCCAACCACTCGCAGTTGTTTCACGGCCCCTAAGGTGATGTCGATATGAAGCCGTCCACCGATGAACCGTGCTGCCTTCGCCGCGCCAGCATTCGGTTCATCGAACGGCATAAAGTTTCAACCGCGGGAATAACACTTGTTGCTCGCCTCATCTCTTAATCCACTGAACTGTTCTCCACGTGTACTCAGGAGAATATCCGCGCCTCAAAACGATGAACCGTAGATGATGTGACTGGACAAAGCGCTTTCTTCAACGTGTCTGGCCAAATTAAGGGACTGATATGAGCAAGATCTATTTGAACGCTGGTTCGGCATTGGAGAATCTGTTGTTCGATGGAATGTTCATTGCCGCGGGCGGTTTCGGCCTCTGCGGTATTCCGGAACTGTTGATCGATGCCATCCGCGAGGCTGGCACCAAAGAGCTGACGATCGCCTCGAACAATTGCGGCGTCGACGATTTCGGGCTCGGCTTGCTGCTGAAGACGAAGCAGATCAAGAAGATGATCTCGTCCTATGTCGGCGAGAACGCCGAGTTTATGCGCCAGTACCTGACCGGTGAACTGGAACTCGAATTCAATCCTCAAGGGACTCTAGCCGAGCGCATGCGCGCTGGCGGCGCCGGCATCGCAGGCTTTTATACGAAGACCGGCGTTGGCACGATCGTCGCCGAGGGCAAGGAGCACAAGACCTTCGATGGCCATACCTATTTGCTTGAAACCGCGATCGTTGCCGATCTATCAATTGTGAAGGCTTGGAAGGCGGATAGTTCGGGCAACCTTGTCTTTCGCAAGACGGCGCGCAACTTCAATCCGCCGGCCGCAACCTGCGGCAGGATCTGCGTCGCCGAGGTCGAGGAGATCGTACCCGTCGGCAGCCTCGACCCTGACCATGTTCACCTGCCAGGCATCTATGTGCATCGCCTGATCCAAGGCGTTCACGAGAAGCGCATTGAACAGCGCACAACGCGCGCGGCAGCTTGAGTGGGGGAAAGTTCCATGGGCTGGGATCGGAACCAGATGGCGGCGCGGGCCGCGCGCGAACTTCAGGACGGCATGTATGTCAATCTTGGCATTGGCATTCCGACCCTGGTTGCCAATCACATTCCCGAGGGAGTTCGGGTGACGCTGCAATCGGAGAACGGGCTGTTAGGGATCGGCCCGTTTCCGACTGAGGACGAGATCGATGCCGACCTCATCAATGCCGGCAAGCAGACTGTGACCGCACTACCTCATTCGGCCTTCTTTGACTCGGCGCAGAGCTTCGCAATGATCCGCGGCAGCAAGGTCGCCATGGCGATCCTCGGCGCGATGGAGGTTTCAGAGAGCGGCGACCTCGCCAACTGGATGATTCCGGGCAAGCTCGTCAAAGGCATGGGCGGGGCGATGGACCTGGTCGCCGGGGTGAAGCGCGTGGTTGTGGTCTTGGATCACACCAACAAGGCTGGGGAATCGAAGGTGCTGAAGGCCTGCACGCTGCCGCTGACAGGGCGAGGCGTGGTCGATCGGATCATCACCAACCTTGGCGTGCTCGATGTCGTGGAAGGCGGATTGAAGCTGGTGGAGCTTGCCGATGGCGTCACTGACGACGAGTTCCGCAGCGCCACCGAAGCAGCGATCGTCAACTGACCAGGGGGCACTCCGGCGGGCATGCCCAACCTCTGCAATTTGAACCAGCCAAGGAACGATCATGACCAGCACTTCATCCATCGTCATCGCCAGCGCTGCCCGCACCGCGGTCGGATCCTTCAACGGCAGCTTCGCCGCCACCCCGGCGCATGAACTTGGCGCCGTCGTCATCAGAGAATTGCTCGCGCGCTCCGGCGTCGAAGCAGCCGAGGTCGACGAAGTCATCCTCGGTCAGGTGCTGACCGCCGCTCAAGGCCAGAACCCGGCCCGCCAGGCCTCGATCCTCGCCGGCCTGCCCAAGGAAACCACCGCCTGGAGCCTCAACCAGGTTTGCGGCTCGGGCCTACGCGCCATTGCGCTCGGCATGCAGCAGATCGCCACCGATGATGCCAAGGTGATTGTCGCCGGCGGCCAGGAATCGATGTCGCTGTCGCCGCATGCCGAACATCTGCGCGCCGGCGTCAAGATGGGCGACTACAAGATGATCGACACCATGATCAAGGACGGGCTGTGGGATGCCTTCAACGGCTATCACATGGGCAACACCGCCGAGAACGTTGCGCGCCAGTTCCAGATCACCCGTGACGACCAGGACCAGTTCGCGCTCGCCTCGCAAAACAAGGCCGAGGCCGCGCAGAAGGCCGGCAAGTTCAAGGACGAGATCGTCGCCGTCACACTCAAGGGCAAGAAGGGCGACACCATCGTCGACCAGGACGAATACATCCGCCACGGCGCCACGCTCGACGCCATGACCAAGCTGAAACCGGCTTTCGACAAGGACGGCACGGTGACCGCCGCCAACGCCTCCGGCATCAATGACGGTGCCGCCGGCGCGCTGCTGATGAGCGAGGCGGAAGCGGTGAGGCGCGGCATCACCCCGCTGGCACGCATCGTGTCCTGGGCAACCGCCGGCGTCGATCCGCAGATCATGGGCACCGGCCCGATCCCAGCATCGCGCAAGGCCTTGGAAAAGGCCGGCTGGTCGGTCGGCGATCTCGACCTGGTCGAGGCCAACGAGGCTTTTGCCGCGCAGGCCTGCGCCGTCAACAAAGGCATGGGCTGGGACCCTTCGATCGTCAACGTCAATGGCGGCGCGATCGCTATCGGCCATCCGATCGGCGCATCTGGTGCCCGCGTCTTCAACACGCTGGTCTTCGAAATGCGCCGCCGTGGCGCCAAAAAGGGTCTGGCGACGCTGTGCATCGGCGGTGGCATGGGCGTCGCCATGTGCGTGGAAGCGATGTGAGCCCGAGGACGGTGTGATGACCGCCGGAGAATTCCGCCTCTGCGATGTTTCGCTTGATCGATCTTTCCGCGGTCGAGATGCCCCAGATCGTGAGCACGACCTTGCGATTGGTGCCCTGCTGGAATGCAACACGTTCATTCCACAAGGGCACAGCGGCGGTCCTTATCGTCTCAGGATAGAAGTGGCGGACGAACGCTTGGCTCTCCATATCGCCGACGAAAACGGCGCCCATCTCGCAAGTCACCATCTCTCGCTTACTCCCTTCCGCCGCCTGTTTAGGGACTACACGAGAATTTGCGAGAACTACTACGACGCTCTCCGCCACCCTGGTCCAGAACGGCTGGAGGCAATCGATATGGGCCGGCGCGGCATCCACAACGAAGCTTCCGAGCTTCTGAAAGAGCGCCTCTCAGCGAAAGTGAGCGTCGACAACGACACCGCTCGGCGGCTGTTCACGCTGATCTACGCTCTGCTCGCGCGAAATACGCCTCGGCGCATTCTGTCGAGCTGAAGGTGATGCGAACAAAGCCACGCTCAAAGAGTGCCGAGAGTTGGTTTAGGCCCACGGCTTTGAAAGCCGGACATGGATCAAGAGGGCGGTGGGCTGACACTCATTCCGCCAATCACGAGCAGAAGGAAAAACGTTCGTTGCCTGCAAGGTCAAAACTCCAAACCGAAATCCCGGATGAGAATCCTCTGCAGCGCCTCGAGCATCGCAAGGCGAACTGCGGCAGCAAGCGCATGAATGCGAGTGCCAACGGTCTGGCGGCGAGGTATCAGTGATGCAGGACAATTCTGCCGGCTTTTTGGATAGCGTTGACCAGAACTTCCGCCATGCAATGACGTTCCTCGACTTGCCGGATGGATTGGCGGAGCGGATCATGCAGTGCAACTCGACCTACACGGTGCGGTTCGGCGTCAGGTTGCGCGGCCGCATGTACAGCTTCATCGGCTGGCGATCGGTCCACAGCGAACACTGCGAACCGGTGAAGGGCGGCATTCGCTATGCGTCGAATGCCGATGCAGAGGAAGTCGAGGCGCTGGCTGCACTGATGACGCTCAAATGCTCGCTGGTTGATGTCCCGTTTGGCGGCTCAAAGGGCGCTCTGAAGATTGATCCGTGCGAATGGACGCTGCAGGAGCTTGAGCGCATAACTCGCCGCTTCACCCAGGAACTCAACAAACGTGGCCTGATAGGCCCGGGCGTCAACGTTCCGGCTCCTGACATCGGCACAGGCGAGCGGGAAATGGCCTGGATGATGGACGAGTTTCGCCGGGCCAATCCGACCGATGTGATCAATGCGCGCGCCTGCGTGACGGGAAAGCCGCTGTCGAAGGGCGGCATTGCCGGCCGAACCGAAGCAACCGGGAGGGGCGTGCAGTTCGCCATCCAGAGCTATCTCCGCGATCCGCGAACCGCCGGTCTTAACGGCAAGCGTGATCTGAAGGGTGCCGCCATTATCGTTCAGGGCTTCGGCAACGTCGGTTACCATGCCGCGAAGTTTCTGTCTGAAGAAGACGGCGCACGGGTGACCGTCGTTGCAGAACGGGATGGCTATATTGCCAATGCCGATGGTCTGGCGATAGAGGCGCTGAAGCAGTATCAGGTCAAAACCGGTAGCATTCTCGGTGTTGAAGGCGCCAAGTCGTATCCCGGTGATATGACAGGCATCGAGCAGGCGTGCGACGTTCTGATTCCAGCAGCGATGGAAAATGCGATCCATGCGGGGAATGCCGACCGCATCAAGGCAAAACTCGTCGTCGAAGCTGCCAACGGCCCGGTGACCTTCGGGGCAGACAAGGTTCTCCGCACCCGAGGGGTCACCATCCTGCCCGATCTTTACGCCAATGCCGGCGGCGTGGTCGTCAGCTACTTCGAGTGGGTGAAGAATCTGACGCATATTCCCTTCGGCCTGATGGAAAGGCGCCGCCGCGAGCGGCGCAACCACACGATTGCCGCGGCGCTCGAACGCATGACCGGGAAGGAATTCCCCGCCGATATCCGCGAGGAGTTCCTCGAAGGCGGCGCAGAAATTGACCTCGTTCGTTCCGGGCTGGAAGACGTCATGCGCAGCACCTGGGCGCGCATCGCCGACCTGATGGAGCAGCAACCGGAACTGAGCGATTACCGAACCGCCGCTTATGTCGCGTCAATCCGACAGATCGCAGATGCCTATGAGGCGATCGGGATCTAACTAACCGGATTGCGAGGCCGGCCTCGCGCCGCGCCAGCCGGTGTTGGCCGCCATTGGGTGACGACAACGCCATGCCGTTCGGCGACCTTCTCGACCTCGGCCTTGACCGAGGCCGCGTCGGCGTCGACGTAAATTACGGGTAAGGGCAATCGAGTCTCCAGTTGTGAAAGGGGCCGGCATTGGCCAGCCCCTTATCTGAAATCTCGGAATTTCTCAGGCCGGAAGCGCGCCAGACTTCTTGGCGGTCCAGGTGGCGATATTTCCATCAGGCCGGGGTTGAGGCAATCGTAGGGTGCGAGCCCGATCGACTTCAGCTGAGCGCGTATGCCGTCCATCCGCTTCGGGTCTACACCGGATTCGATGATCGAGGAGACGAACGCCGCAAAGCCCGGAGGCGACCAGCCGTCCTCCTCGAAGCGCTCGGGATGGATGAAGGACAGGCCCTTGAAGGCATGGTCGCGTTCGACCGGTCCGTGCATGTGGACGCCACAGCCGGTGCAGGCGTGACGCTGGATCAGCGCGCTGGGGTCGACCACTTTGAGCTTGTCGCCGTTCTCGGTGACGGTGACGTCGCCGGTGCCGGCCACGGCAACCACCGAGAACATCGCGCCTTCCGGCTTCCAGCATTTGGTGCAGCCGCAGGCATGGTTATGGGCGATCTGGCCCTTGACCTTCACCTTGACCGGATTGCTGGTGCAGGCGCAGACCAGCGTGCCGCCCGAGAAGGAAGCGCTTTCCTTCGGCAGGCCGTTGTCGATCTTCGGATGCAGTTTCTCCGCCATTCCATTCCTCCCATGTTGTAAACCACAGAGGTCGCAGGCCTGCTGGTCGGCGGCGTGTGGCTTTCCTCAGTAAACGACGACGCTTCGGATCGATTTGCCCTCATGCATGAGGTCGAACCTTTGTTGATGTCCCCAAGCTTCAGCGTGTGGGTGATCATCGGATCGATCTGGATCTTGCCGTCCATGTACCAATCGACAATCTTGGCACGTCGGTGCGGCCGCGTGCGCC
>NZ_JAMYPL010000053.1:0-11752 GCF_040320355.1 Mesorhizobium sp. M0715
GGCGCACGCGGCCGCACCGACGTGCCAAGATTGTCGATTGGTACATGGACGGCAAGATCCAGATCGATCCGATGATCACCCACACCATGCCGCTCGGCGACATCAACAAGGGTTTCGAGCTGATGCACCAGGGCGAAAGCATTCGCGGTGTAGTCGTTTATTAAGGAGGAGAATTTTCAAAAATGGCGGACGAAAAATGGGTTGAAGCGGTTGGTATCACTGACGTGCCGGTCGATGATGTAGTGCGGTGGGACCATGAGGGCCTGAGCTATGCCATTTACCGACTTGGTGGCGATGAGTTCTTTGCCAGCTCGAATATCTGCACGCACGAGCACGCCTATTTGTCCGAAGGGTTTCTCGAACACGGTGTGATTGAATGTCCGAGGCATTCGGGAAGATTCGATGTCAGAACGGGCGATCCGCTCGGCGCGCCTGTCTGTGACGCCGTGAAGATCTTCCCGGTTAAGGTGGAAAACGGATCGGTATTCGTCCAGGTCGACGGATAGGCACTTATCCAACAGCCACGGATCCAAAGTCCGTTGAGCCGGAGCGGCTGATCACTCCCCTGATCCGCCGCATTTCCCTGCCGATGCTCTCGGCGATACCGTAGCCGGTCGCCCCGACCACAACACCCCACCCGTTGGAGTGGACCAAAATGACCGATCCGTCGGCCATTTTGACTTCCTGTACCAGTACGCCTGAGGATGGCATTCCCATCAGCTGCAATGACAGTTCATATTGATCGGACCAAAAGAACGGCACCGACGGATTCGGGACAGCAAGACCGCACAGCGAGGCCGCGGCAATCGCCGCGTGATCCTCAGCATTCTGCCAGGCTTCCACACGGATTCGACGGTCAAACATGGGATGCCAGAACGACGCCACATCACCACAAGCCAGAATATCCTTGTCTGACGTGACTAGGCCCTGATCTGTACATATTCCAACGTCGATCTCAAGGCCCGCGTCCTCGCCAAGAGCGACGTTCGGGTAAACCCCAACCCCAACGAGCGCGAGATCGCACTCAACCGTCTCGCCGTTAGACAATACCGCGGCCTTAAGCGCCTTATTGCGGTCGTGTATGAACCGTTCGACCATGGTCATGAAATTGAATGTGACGCCTGCCGCGCGATGCCTTTCAAGCAGCTTGCCAGCTATCTGCCGGGGAACAATCCTCGACAGCAGTCGATCTGAAGCCTCCACGACCCGCGTCTCGATACCCAGGCCACGCATGGCTGAGGCAACCTCGAGGCCTATAAAGCCGCCGCCAATGATCAACAGTTTCCGGATGTCACCTAGTCGGGAAGCGACCGCAAGCGCGTCGTCGTATGTCCTGAGTTTCAAAACATCACGCAGATCGCCGCCGGGGACAGTCAGAGGCCTGACGCTGGATCCTGTGGCAATCACACACTTGTCGTAGGCCACGGACTCTCCATTGGCCAAACTGACTTCCTTCTTGTCTCTGTTGATGGATAGCGCCTGAACTCCGGCCTTTGTGCTGATTGCTGTCCACGCGGCGCTCTCTGGGCGCCAGATCAAGTGCTTTTCGAACCTGGATCCGCCGATGATGACGGACTTCGAAAGGGGTGGACGTTCATACGGCGGATACGGCTCATCAAAAATGAGGGTGGTTTCGAGACTGTCGGCTTCCTTTGCCAGCAGCTGAGAAAGTCGCCCGCCGGCCTGGCCACCCCCGATGATTACGATCTTCTTCCGCATTTGCCTCACCAAACGATATCGCTTAGACATTCAACGACATAGACTAAATTGTCAAAGGATGGATTGGCAGCCCTTAGACTTTGACAATCCGAGGAAGCAAGTGGTGCGAAAGAACCTGGAGGACGTTGCCCGGCTCGCCGGCGTTGGTATCGCTACGGTGGACCGCGTCCTTAATGAACGGGGCGGCGTTTCTCCGAGCACTGCCATTCGCGTGATTGAGGCTGCGCGCCAGCTCAAGATGAAACGCCTCCTGCCCTCGCCCTACTCCCGGCGATTGCGCTTCGAAATTATCATGATCACGCCGGATAGCAGCAGTGCCTCGCGCATAAATGCTACCGTTGAATCCCTCATTCCCGAGCTGGGAAGCGCTGTTACCTTGCAGCGGCGGTTCCTGCCGGCAAAGCGTGCGGCCGCCTTGGCGGAGGCGATCTCCGAGTCGAAAAGCAATGCCTTGATCGTGTTTGCACCCGAAACGGCGAAGGTTCAGGACGCTATCGCTGCAAAAACGGCGTCTGGAGTTCCGGTTGTGACAATCCTGTCCGACCTTCCAACGACGCCTAGACTTTCTTACGTCGGCATTGATCACCTTAGGGCCGGAAGGGCAGCAGCGTTTTTTCTGGTGCAGATGCTGGCTGCGGACGCAGAAACACTGATCGCCTGCAGCGACCTGGATTACAGGTTCGAGGCCGAGCGTGTGGCCGGATTCCGCCAGGCCTGGTCAGAGTTGGGTGCGGAGCCACGCAACGTCAAAGTCGTCGAGTGTGCCCGTAGCCAGCGCCCCTATTGGGAGAGCGTCGCCGCCGCAATCCGCCAAATTGATAATGTGGGAGCGGTCTATAGCGCAGGCGTAGGGAGCCACCTTGTGGAGCAAGGGCTCATTTCCGCTGGTCAAATCGGTAGGATTAAGTTCATCGCCCACGAACTTGACGAGACCGCCAAGCGCCTCTTGCTCGACAACAAGGTGACACTCGTCATTGATCAGAACCTCGAGCTCCAGATCGCGCGGGCGGTCGATCATTTTCGACGGAGGTTTGGCCTGGAAGGAGATAGCATCCCCGACCGAGTTCCATTTCAACTCCACATCAGGGATAACTTACTCTGAGTTTGTCATCCGGTGCTACGCCCACCGGGGACCAACAGCTGGAGCGGCCACGCCGCTCCGGCTAGATCGCTGAAGGTATAGCTCCTATCGTCAGGTTGGTGTGGCTGTGTTCTGCTTTTCCCGCCGCTTTTTGTTGCGCGCCATCATCCGGGCATCCATGGCTTGCTGTGACGCTGGCGTACCGTCATGGAAGGTCCCGAACCATTTGTCCAAAGTCACCGTGCCATCGGCATAATTGCCGAAGTTGTAGACCGAGACGAAGTCGGCAAGACGCCGACGCAGTTGGTCGTGATCGTCATAGTGGAAACGCTTGACCGTCGCGTCCTTGATGGTGCGATTCATGCGCTCGACCTAGCCATTATCGGGTATGTGATCTTTGGTGCCTATTCGTCCTGCTGTTCTTCTTTGAGAGCGGCCTTATGGTGAGCCCATCCGGGACATGGGGCACCGGGAGCACGAAAGTGCGGGCAGGCCGTCTTTAGACCGTAGGCTGAGAGCCCGAGCTCGTTACATGGCCGCCCCTCGCGGCTTTCCCGGATGCGCTGCGAGCGCGGATCAGTAGCTGTCCGTGTTGCCCGCCAGCTCCCATCTTTGACCGAGCCAGGGAAGGAGGGAATAGGCATGCGCATCATCGGACTGGATATCCACCGCGTCTTCGCCGAAGCAGTGGCATGGGAGGATGGCAGGCTCAGGCGACTCGGCCGCGTCGACATACGGCGTGATCTGCTGGCGGCGTTCGCCGCGAAGCTGTGGCCGAACGATGTCGTGGTGATCGAGGCCACCGGCAACGCGACGTCCGCTGCAGCTGTGGTTGCGCCGCATGTTAACAAGGTGGTGATCGCCAACCCGAAACAGGTGCGTATCATTGCCCATGCCAAGATCAAGACGGATACCATCGACGTAAGCGTTCTTGCGCAGCTCTATGCCAGCGGCTTCTTGCCAGAAGTCTGGATTTGCGGATGAGCCGACGCAGGCGCTGCGCCGACAGGTCACACGGCGCAATCAGATCGTCCGGCAGAGATCGCGCTTGAAGAACATCATCCAGTCGATCCTTCATAGCCACCTGATCCCGCCTTGTCCGCATGCAGACCTATGCGGCGCCAAGGGTCGGACCTGGTTGAGTGAACAGGTTGTGCCGGAAGACGAGCGCCTCGCTATCGATCGGCATTTGCGCGAGTTCGATCGGCTGGGCGATGACCTCGAGGTCATGAGCGCGATCTTGCCTGCTCGGCTCTCGAGGATGACAGCGTGAAGCGGCTGATGACCATTCCCGGCGTCGACATGACCGTCGCGTTGGCAATGAAGGCAGCGATCGGAGAAGTGGCCCGTTTTGATGAGCCGCAAAAGCTCGTCAGCTATCTCGGGCTGAATCCGAGCGTCAGGCAATCAGGACACGGGCCTGCCTATCATGGTCGGATCACCAAGCAGGGACGCGGACATGCCCGCGGCATGCTCGTCGAAGCGGCTTGGGCGGCAGCACGTGCGCCGGGGCCACTCCGTGCCTTCTTCCTGCCGGTGCGGGCCCGCCGCAGCCAGCACGTCGCCGCCGTCGCGACCGCGCGCAAGCTCGCCGTGGTGATCTGGCATCTGCTGATGAAGGGGAGAGCTACGTGTGGGCAAGGCCGTCCCTGCACGCCAAGAAGGTGCGCGACGTCGAGCTCAAGGCAGGTCATCGGCCGGCGCGCGGACAAAAAGGACCGGCGCATGCCTACAATATCAATAGCCACCGGGAAGAAGAGCGCCGCTGGGTGGAGCAGGCCGAAACCGCCTATGCCCGCTTTGTCTCCGGCTGGAACCCACGAGGTCCGAAGAGGGTGCGCACGGGCGCCGCAAATGAGGAACGACTGTAGAGGCTGCGCGGCAGGGCTCTCACCTCGGACCCTGCTCTTCGCCACGCGGTCACCCATGCGCAACAGGAGAATTGGCCTGCTGCCGGTTTCGTGGACACCGAGATAAGGTGTTTAACGGAACTGGAGAGTTGGAATGCAAAGAAGGAAGTTCAGCCGCGAGTTCAAGCTTGAGGCGGTGAGATTGATCAAGGATCGGGGCGTTGCGGTGGCCCAGGCTGCCCGCGACCTCGATCTCCACGAGAATGTGCTGCGCAAATGGGTGCGCGAGCTGTCGACCGATCCGCAGCATGCGTTTCCCGGTCATGGGCAAATGAAGCCGGAGCAGCAGGAGATCGACCGGCTACGCAAGGAAGTGGCGAAGCTGAAGGCGGAGCGCGACATCCTAAAAAAGGCCGCAGCCTACTTCGCGAGGGAAGTGACGTGAAGTTCGCTTTCATCGCGAGGCACCGGAACATCTGGCCGGTGGCATGGCTTTGCAGTGCGCTGGATGTGTCCCGCTCAGGCTTCCATGCCTGGCTCGACCGCAGCCCCAGCGCTCGCTCCCGGGATGACGAAATCCTCGTTTCCAGGATCGACCGTAGCTTCAAGAGCAGCGACCGCACCTATGGCGCCCGTCGCGTCTGGCACGACGTGCTGGCTGAGGGGCTGTCCTGCGGCCTGCATCGCATCGAGAGGCTTATGCGGGAGAACGGTCTGCGTGCCAGGCCTCGGCGCCGCGGACTGCCGAAGGATATGGGCGAGCGAGCGGTTGTGTCGGACAACCTCCTTGACCGCGCCTTCGAGGCCTCGGCGCCGAACCAGAAATGGGTCGCCGACTTCACCTATATCTGGACCGCCGAAGGATGGCTCTACGTTGCCGCCGTGGTCGACCTGTTCTCCCGGCGGGTCGTCGGCTGGGCGATGAAGGCCGAGATGACAGCACAGCTCGTCACCGACGCCCTCATCATGGCGATCTGGCGCCGGGGCAAGCCCGACAGCCTGCTGCATCATTCCGACCAGGGATCGCAAGGCGGATTCAAGCGATCGTCGCAACACCGATTGTGTTCACTCATGGCAGCAACTCGTCAAGCGCTTCTGCCGGCGTTTTCCAACCCAGGGTCTTTCTCGGCCGTGCATTGAGGGCCGCTGCCACGGCGGCGATCTCGTCGGCGCTGTGAATGCTCAGGTCGGTGCCTTTCGGGAAGTACTGACGCAGCAGCCCATTGGTGTTCTCGTTGGTGCCGCGCTGCCATGGGCTTTGCGGATCGCAGAAGTAGACCCGCACACCCGCATCGATCGTGAGACGATCGTGCTGGGCCATTTCGGCTCCCTGATCCCAGGTCAGCGAACGGCGTAGCTCTTCGGGCAAGGTGATGATGGTGCGCGTAATCGCGTCACGCACGGCCTCAGCTCCATGTCCCGCGAGCGCAGGTCCGTTCTTCGTGCGCGGAGCTTCGCCATGCCCCACGAGCCGGGGAAGATGCAGTAGCATCGTGAAGCGCGTCGTGCGCTCGACCAACGTGCCGATCGCCGAGCTGCCAAGACCGAGGATGAGGTCTCCCTCCCAATGTCCCGGCACCGCTCGATCGGCCGCTTCGGTGGGACGCTGACTGATCATGATCTCCGGTGAGACAAAGCCCTTGCCTCGCCTACGTACGCGCGCCCTGGGGACCCGTAATACACGTCCTGTTCGCAAGCAGGCCGTCAGCTCGCGGCGCAGCACTCCACGGCCCTGAACGAAGAGGGCCTGATAGATGGCTTCGTGGCTGATGCGCATCGTCTTGTCGTCCGGGAAGTCGATCGGCAAGCGTCGGGCAATCTGCTCCGGGCTCCAGGCCCTGGCCCATCGCCGATCCTTTCGCGGGCCATGCCGGCGGCCCTTCCACGTAACGGTGGGACCATGAACGAGAGCGCCGCTCGGGACCACGACAACGCCAGCAAGTCTCTCCTCCACATAAGTGCGCAAGGTTGCGTTGAACGCAAGCTTGGTCGGCTTGGGCCGACGGGCCGATCGATCCGCATGCCACTGAGCAGTCGTCGCCCGATACTCCAACCCGCCGCTGCGGGTGGCCGCGTTGCGCCGCAGTTCACGGGAAATTGTCGAGGCGGACCGACCGAGCCGGCGCCCAATCTCCTGCATGGAATGGCCCTGTACCCTGAGAAGTGCGATCTCTTCGCGCTCCACCAATGACAGGTACGCCCAGAGAGCGGCTTCGCCGAGGATCTGAACATCGCTGGTGGCATACCGCCCGCCTTTCGGAACCATCTGGTTCCTACAGGCTGCGACACTCCGGCTTCGAGCGCAGCATCTTCGCTGCCCAGCCCCGCGGCGATCGCCCGCCAGAATCTAATCTGTTCATCGCGCCCCGCCACAGGCGGCCGTCCTGGTGAAGGCAATGGCGCTCGTCCAGACCGTGCCGATCGCCGCTTTCGAATGCTCATCGCAACCTCCAACTTCAGAGTGTTGCGACGACCGCTTGAATCCGCCCAATACACGAGCGAGCAGTTCCAGCGCCTGATGGCCGATCACGGCATTACGTGTTCGATGAGCCGGTCGGGCAACGTATGGGACAATGCTGCGATGGAGAGCTTCTTCTCGTCGCTCAAGACCGAGCGGACAGCCCGCAAGGTCTACAGGACGAGGGATGACGCCAGAGCGGATGTGTTCGACTACATCGAATGCTTCTATAACCCCCGGCGGAGGCACTCGACGCTGGGCTATCTGAGCCCCGTGGAGTTCGAGGAACAAGCTATGTTAGCTTAACCTCGTGTCCGAAAAACCGGCAGCAGGCCAGGGCGATCAAGAGCGACAAAAAATCCTTCAGCCACCTGAGCAGGAGGGAGAAGTTGTAGCCGGCGGCGGCCAGGATGGCGTTGAGGGCGTCGCCCTGCTGGCCGGCGAGGTAGTTGCGGCCCATTCTATGTTCGCTCTTGATGTGGCCGATGACGGGCTCGACCGCCGACCGCCGCCGCATCTGGCGCTTGATGGCTGGGGTGACGCGGCGCTTCTGGCCGGCGGTGAAGACCCTGAACTTGTGGCTCTGCGGTGCGTTGTGGCCGCGATAGCCGGCGTCGGCGAGGATGCGGCCGATCTCGTTGCCGATGGTCTTTTCCATGTCGGGGATGACGCTTGCCAGCGTGTGGCCGTCATAGGGATTGCCGGGCAGTGCTTTTGCATGCAGGGCGAACTGGCCACCTTTGGAGCGCTTCAGCGTGGTGGCCACCGACACCTTCACCCCGAACTCGCAGGGCATATGCGCCTTGCCCTTGCCGATGCATTCTACCTCGTGTGCGTGCAGGCTGTAGATCTTGCGGCCGCGCTGGCGCTGGCGTTGCTCGAGAACGGTGGCCGCCTGGTAGAGCGGCCATTTGAAGAGCGCGTCCAGCCCCGCATCGCCGGCGATCTGGCGACCGATGTCGCGAATGGTCCGGCCGAGATAGGTCTTGAGCCTGCGCAGCGCCTTGTTGGCCCGCTTGAACTGCTTGGCGTGGGCATAGCGCTGATGGCTGATCAGCGCCAGCTTGCCGACCCGCACATAGCTCTGGCGCAAATGGAGCCCCTTCCTCTTGGCCAGCCGCACCAGCCGTTCGCGCGCCCGGTGGATGAGCTTGGCGTCGGTCGGGAACATGACGTTCTTCGGCTGCACGGTCGTGTCGACGATGACCTGGCGCGTGTCGGCCGGCTTCATCGCCCCGGTCTTGACCGCAAGGCTGAGGCTCTCCTGCAACAGCGCCACGATCCGCTCCTCGCCCATACGGCTGCGCCAACGCGTCATCGAGGAGCGGTCAAACGGCAGCGTATGGCAAAAGAACGTCTCGCCGGTGAGATACTGGAAGTAAGGGTTCTCCACCCAGCGCTCGCACAGCACCTCATCCGACAGGTTGAAGGTGTGCTTGAGGATCGCCAGCCCCGCCATCAGCCGGGTCGGCAGCGGCGGCATGCCGGGGCCGTCCGAATAGACGGCGCCGAAACGCTCCTCCAGCACCGGCCAGTCGATCGCCTGCGCCAGCCGCACCAGCTCGTGCTTCATGTTGATGATCTGATCGAGGCTGGAGCGGAACAGATCCTGCTCTCCCGTCTCGCGCTTCTCGCGTGGCTTGGACATTCGCCGTCCCCTCGATTCGCCGCCGCCGAACCGAGTGAATCACGCTCCGCAGCACAAGGGAATCGCAAAACCGAATTGCAGGAAAACAGCGCTCATAAACCGCGAATCCTGCAATTCCAAAGCCGCTATCCGCCTCAATCAACATGCCAGATCAATGGCTTGCGGATAGTTCACGGTCGACCAGCTAGGCCGGTGAGGGCCGCTTCCAAACCAGCTCAGGCCGAGTCTCTTCCGTGTTGAGCTGCCAGGGTGCGTAGCTGGGCGATGGAAAACCCTCACGAAAGGGTGATGCCTATTGACGTCATCCAACCTAACATTTCTAAACAAGAAATCGTCGTTGGGAGTGGCCTATGGATGATCTAGAATATGGAACCCGCAACAAACGTGGCGATTGGAAGCCACGCGATCCGCTCAAATATCCACCATTGTTCGTGTGGCCATTAAGGCCGATAGCCACTCTCAGGTGGTTGTTTGCATTCGATGGATATATCCTGCCCTGGTATATTGCTTACGCCCTCGTCGCCTGCGGGGTTTGGGCATACCTAACTCCTTCTATGGAAACGCTCAGATCATCCAATTATGGGTGGTTGGCATACCTCTTCGGGCGGAATATCTTTATAGCATTGGTAGTATACGGGGCGTGGCATCTCCGGCTCTATACTTTCAAATTCCAGAGCAAGAAATTCAAGTACAATAATTTATGGCCGGCCAAAGGCAATCGAGCCTTCTTGTTCAAAAACCAAAATGTGGACAATGTTATTTGGTCACTAGGGAGTGGCGTGCCAATCTGGACCGCTTACGAAGCAGGCATGTTATGGCTCTTCGCCAACGGTTATATTCCGTTCGTAGAGTGGTGGGAGCATCCCATATACTGCATAGTATTGCTGCTGCTGATCCCATTTATCGAAAATCTGCATTTTTATTTTATTCACCGATTCTTGCACTGGCCCCCGATGTATCGATGGGTCCATTCTTTACACCACAACAACGTGAATCCAGGCCCCTGGTCGGGATTGGCTATGCACCCCATCGAGCACCTACTCTACTTCTCCGGAGTTTTAGTTTACGTAGTGATTCCATCCCACCCAATTCACGCAATATTCCATCTGTTTCATTCTGCTCTGGACCCCGCACAAGTCCACGCAGGATTCGACAAGCTTGTGGTGGGAGAGAGAGCCGTAGATACGCACGGCTTTCAACATTACCTCCATCACAAGTACTTTGAATGTAACTACTCTGGAGGGCTTATCCCTCTCGATAAATGGTTTGGGACGTTTCATGATGGTTCACCCGAAGCGCAGGAGGCTATGAACCGGAGATTCAAGGAACGCGCGCGCAAGCAAGTAAGCTAAAACTTGCGATGGCGCTGGCCGGCCCCATTGGGTGATCCAGTTTGAATGTTAGTGGATGCCTGTCGCTGGCGTTATCGTCGGGGTGGCCGGGATGCGAAGCCGGCCATGAATAGCTTCCGGCGCTGGCCGCGGCTTTATCAACTTAACTCGCGTTCAGGAATTTGCGGCATAGACCGATGTAATAAACACCGCAACCGTCAGCTACAAGCGCCATCGTTTCCCGCCGCAGATCATCGCCCATGCAGTCTGGCTACTACAGGTTCCCCTTGAGCCTGCGTCTGGTCGAGGAAATGCTGCTGGAGCGCGGGATCGTGGTTTCGTATGAGACAATCTTCTTCATACTTGACCGATTTCCAGATGCGCTCGACGAAGACATTGTCGCGCCATGCGCCCTTACCATCCATGCTGATCGCGATTTCGTTGGTCGGCCGTGAAGAATACGGAAGCCGCTGATATCGCATAGGAATAGTCTACTTTTCAGGCTTCCGAATTGCAGGTAACGGCCAGTTTGTGGATAGTTTTCTTGCAATTCCAGTTTGTGATTTCGCCGCCTGGCGAAGCGTGATTCACTGCTTTCATCGCAGTGAATCGGGAGCCAGGCGATGGGCAGACCACGCGAGCGGCGCGAGACTGGAGAACAGGATCTTTTCCGCGCTCGCCTTGATCAGATCCTCAACATGAACCATGAGCTGGTGCGGCTGGTCCGCACCATCGACTGGCCGGTGCTGGAGGCGCGCTTCGGTGCGGTCTATTCGGACGGTCCCGGCATGCCGCCGCTGCCGGCCCGGCTGATGGCGGGGCTCGCCATCCTCAAGCACACCTTCAACCTGTCGGACGAGGCGCTGTGCGCACGCTGGATCGAGAACCCGTATTTCCAGTATCTGTGCGGCGAGGAGTTCTTCCGCCACGAGCTGCCGTTCGACCGCTCCTCGATGACGCGCTGGCGCAGCCGCATGGGCGAGGAGCGGATCATGGTGCTGCTGCAGGAAAGCCTCAGCATTGCGGTCAAGACTGGGGCGATGAAGCCGCAGGATACGCGCCGGGTCATTGTCGACACGACGGTTCAACCCAAGAACGTGATGTTCCCGACGGACGCCAAGCTCATCCATCGCGCCCGCGAGCGGCTGGTGCGGCTGGCGAAGAAGACGCGGCTCGACCTGCGTCAGTCCTATGTCCGGGTCGGCAAACAGGCGCTGATCATGTATCAGCGCTACGCCCACGCCAAGCAATTCAAGCGGGCCAACAAGGCCTGCGCAGGCTCAGGACGTATCTGGGGCGCACCGTCCGCGACATCTCCCGTCAGATCGCCGGCGACGCGGAGCTGGACGCGCTTTTCAAATGGTCGCTCTACCAGGCCTCCACCGTTCTCGAGCAGCGTCAGCGCCAGCGCGGCCGCAAGATCTACAGCCTGCATGCGCACGAGGTGGAATGCATCGGCAAGGGCAAGGCGCACGCGCCCTACGAGTTCGGGGTGAAGGTGTCGGTGGCCACCACGCTGAAGCGCTCAAAGGGTGGCCAGTTCGCCCTGCATGCAAAAGCGCTGCCCGGCAATCCCTATGACGGCCACACGCTCGCAGCGATCATCCCTGACATGGAAAAGACCATCGGCAACGAGAGCAGCCGCGTTCTCGCCGACGCTGCGGA
>NZ_JAMYPL010000054.1:0-11267 GCF_040320355.1 Mesorhizobium sp. M0715
TCGATGTCCTAATCATGCGCTTGCGCCGAAAGCTGGAGGCTGATGCGGCCAACCCTCGCCTGGTCAAAACATCCCGTGGCGCAGGCTACTTCTTCAACGCTGACGTAGATGTTAGCTACGGAGGCACGTTGGCCGCGTGACAGTGAGCTATGCTGGAGATTGGGGTGACGAGGCTGATCAAGCCTTCCAACAGTACCAGCCTGATCAATTACGGCGAGAGCTACCGGTCCGGAGATCGCATCAGCGCCTCTGTCGTCAAGAGAGCTGTTCTGCTTGACCCCAGCCATGGAGCTCAACGCCCCGCGTCGGAGCGCTCCCTGCTTCTGAAGGAAGCCACTAGGTCCGCTCGGGCTTGATCGGAGGCTTGGCTGATGGACGTCGTGGTTGCTTCGCTCAGTTGCCGCCCCATGGCGCGGCTTTGCGGATTATCAGTCCTCTGCCTCTTCGCCGGTCTCAACAGCGCTGTGGAATGTTCATTGTTTATGATGACGCCCCCGCTGTTCACGAGGTTGCTCCTGTCAAGTGTACTCGTCAGTCCGTCCTGGGCCTCGCGCTTCTTGCCCAAGTGCCGTTCAAACGGCGCTGGCGCGACTTGTTGAGCTCGAGAGATGGGTCCCTGCTCTCCTGCGTGGCCATGAGCTTGTGCCGCGGTCTGCGCAGCGGCGTCCCCAATGGCACGAGCCTCCATGCCGACTGCGTCTTCCGGACGAGCAGCAAGGGCAATTTCGCGCCCGAGTGCGAACTTCCGGACATGAGTTAGTGCACTGATTTCAGCGGTTTTCATATAGCGCTTGGCATCTTCATCCAGCGACCGCTCGTGAAGCCGATCCGCAATCCCCGGCTTTTTGTTTTCAACCAGGCATTGACTGAAACGTCTAAGAGCAGACCCATAGACCTCAACGGTACGGGGTTTCGGCCCGGTCGGCGCTGCCTCGTACGCTTTGATGAGAGCCGCTGTGTACTCTCTGATGAGCACGGCGTCGGCAGGGTGGGGATTCAGGGCCGGGCGGCCCATCACTGGCGCTCCGCCCGCCCACGTCTTGAGACGACCCAGTGACCCAGCCACGGCCGAGGGGCCGCCACCCCAGATCTCGTACTCCTTGCGATCCCGATCCAGCGACTCCTCGTGAAGCCGATCCGCAATCCCCGGCTTGTTATTTTCAACGAGCCAATGACCAAAGCCGAAAAGAATATCTACATGGCGCTTGACCGTGATCTCCCCGACCTTACCGGCATAGAGTGCTGACCTCAGCCCTTCGACAAGGGTCGCATCGTTGGAATAAAGAGGACCCTTGTCGGGACCGGAGACCACTTTTGGGCGATCTGGCTGCACCGCCGCCGGCACAGAACGAGCATGGTCACGCAACTCGGACGGTGCGGGGGGATTCAGATCAACCACTGACGAATCCGGCGCATGATGATGGCGCGCCGTTGAGTGACCCGGCTGCAGCACCGAGGCACCCAGCATCGACCCACTGCCTCCGGCGTACGGCGCCGCGGCGTGTTCTTGTCCGCTCCCTTGCATCATGGGCTGCGCTTCCCATGGCAATGCACCCACTTGATGGGTGGGGGCCTGCATCAGCACGCGAGCGCCTGAATTGCCGATCTCGCTCAGCTGCGGCTCAGTGGCAACGTCCTGCAGACGACTGTTCGGGGTCCTTTGCCTCTTCGCTGGTCTCAACTCCGCTGTATCATGCTCACGGTTGATGAGGACCTCCTCGCTTGGTAGCTGGTTGCTCCTGTCCTGTGCTGCGATCCGCTCGTCCGGCGCGCGCTGGTCGCCGTCGCGCCAGCTCAGGGGACGAAAGGACCCTGCGGGATCCGAGGCTTGGTGATGGGGCCCAGTTGGCACGAAAGACGATGCCAGTACAGCGTCGTCTTCATTAGCTTTCCCAGGGGGGAGATACTCTGGCCAACTGTATTCCTCCTGCGGCCCGCTGTGCTGCGCAGCGGCGTCCCCCTTGCTCTCAAGACTTTGAAATTTAAATGGGTCCCCGGGAGCAACGTCTGGCGCTGACTGGCCGAGCCGCTTGATCTGCTGGTGAAACGTCCCAACGGGGCTTTCCTTAACCGCGTCTCGGGCCTGTCGGTCCATGAGTTCAAAGTTCGTGAGATTATTTGCCGTTCCGAATGTATCGTCACCCCTGAGGCGGGTTTGTAGTGCCTGCCGATTGACGACGAGGTTGTTGAGGTTCAGGTCATCTGGCTGCGATTGCAATCGCCCAACCAGCGCCCGCGTGCCGTCCACCACGTAGACTCCGCAATCCACCACGTTGCTCTGCTGGGCGATGCGGGATACGCCCACGCGGGTCTCCAGGCTGGCGCCCAGATTTTCTGCGAGCTCTTTTGCAAGCGGGTCATGCCATCCGTTGTAGGAGTCATAATGATAGGCAACCGGCCGTTCCCGGTCGCTGCGATCAACGAACAGCAGCGACCAATGTTTGCCGCGCTCCTCACGAGTCGTACCGGCATCGCTCACTGGCACGAACAGGAAGTCGGCTGTGTCGTTGCCGTTCTTATGGACGATGCGCTGGAATGCGCTTAGCATGACGCTCTTGGAGCCCAAGCGCAGATGATAATTGGCTACGAGGGGATCCACGAACCGCGTCCGGGCGGCGAGATCTGGATTGTTCCCCTGCAACTCCTGCTCCAGGAGTTGGTAATCCCTCTGGATATGTTCGTCGCCTAGCCATTCCAATGCGCCGAGCACCCGCCCGTCTTTAGCTTTCCCAGGGGGCCTCTCTGGCCGACCCAATGCCTCCTGCGGCCCGCTGCGCTGCGCAGCGGCGTCCCCAATGGCACGAGCCTCCATGCCGACTGCGTCTTCCGGACGAGCAGCAAGGGCAATTTCGCGCCCGGGTGCGAACTTCCGGAGATGAGCTAGTGCACTGATCCTCCGGTTACCACCGGAGTTCACATAGCGCTTGGCATCTTCATCCAGCGACCCCTCGTGAAGCCGATCCGCAATCCCCGGCTTTTTGTTTTCATGCAGGTATTCACTGAAACGTATAAGAGTAGATCCATAGACCTGAATGGTACCGCGATTCGGCCCGGTCGCAGGCGCTTCTTTGTACTCTTTGATGAGAGCCGCTGTGTAATCTCTGATGAGCGCGGCGTCGGCAGGGTAGGGATTCCGGACAGGGCGGTCGACCACTGGCGCTCCGCCCGCCAACGTCTTGAGACGACCCAGTGCTCTAGCCACGATCGAGGGGCCACCCCTGCTCTCGTACTCCGAGGGGCCACCCCTGCTCTCGTACTCCTTGCGATCCTGATCCAGCGACGATTCGTCAAGCCGAGCAGCAAATCCCGGCCTGTTATTGTCAAAGAGCCAACGACCAAAGCCGAGAAGAGAATTTACATGGCGCTTGACCGTGCTCTCCTTGACCTTACCCGCGTAAGCTGACCTCAGCCCTTCGACAACGGTCGCATCGTTGGAATAGAGGGGACCCTTGTCGCGACCGGAGACCCCTATTGGAGGATCTGGCTGCACCGCCGCCGGCACAGAACGAGCATGGTCACGCAACTCGGACGGTGCGGGGGGATTCAGATCAACCACTGACGAATCCGGCGCATGATGATGGCGCGCCGTTGAGTGACCCGGCTGCAGCACCGAGGCACCCAGCATCGACCCACTGCCTCCGGCGTACGGCGCCGCGGCGTGTTCTTGTCCGCTCCCTTGCATCATGGGCTGCGCTTCCCATGGCAATGCACCCACTTGATGGGTGGGGGCCTGCATCAGCACGCGAGCGCCTGAATTGCCGATCTCGCTCAGCTGCGGCTCAGTGGCAACGTCCTGCAGACGACTGTTCGGGGTCCTTTGCCTCTTCGCTGGTCTCAACTCCGCTGTATCATGCTCACGGTTGATGAGGACCTCCTCGCTTGGTAGCTGGTTGCTCCTGTCCTGTGCTGCGATCCGCTCGTCCGGCGCGCGCTGGTCGCCGTCGCGCCAGATCAGGGGACGAAAGGACCCTGCGGGATCCGAGGCTTGGTGATGGGGCCCAGTTGGCACGAAAGGCAATGGCAGAACAGCGTCGTCTTCATTAGCTTTCCCAGGGAGCTCGCGCCCGAGTTCGGACTTCCGGAGATGAGCTAGTGCACTGATCCCACCGGAGTTGTTATAGCGCTTGGCATCTTCATCCAGCGACCCCTCGTGAAGCCGAGCCGCAATCCCCGGCTTTTTGTTTTCAACCAGGTATTCACTGAAACGTCTAGGAGCAGATCCATAGGTCTGAATGGTAGCGGGATTCGGCCCGGTCGGCGCTGCCTTGTACTCTTTGATGGGAGCCGCTGTGTAATCTCTGATGAGCGCGGCGTCGGCAGGGTCGGGATTATTCAGGACAGCGGCGCGGTCCAGCACTGGCGCTCCGCCCGCCCACGTCTTGAGATGACCCACTGCTCTAGCCACGTCCGAGGAGCCACTCTTGCTCTCGTACTCCTTGAGATCCGGATCCAGCGACTCCTCGTGAAGCCGAGCAGCAAATCCCGGCCTGTTATTATCAAAGAGCCAACGACCAAAGCCGAGAAGAGAATTTACATGGCGCTTGACCGTGCTCTCCAATGCTGACCTCAGCCCTTCGACAATGGTCGCATCGTTGGAATAGAGAGGACCCTTGTCGCGACCGGAGACCCCTATTGGAGGATCTGGCTGCACCGCCGGCGGCACAGAACGAGCAGGGTCACGCAACTCGGACGGTGCGGGGGGATTCAGATCAACCACTGACGAATCCGGCGCATCATGATGGCGCGCCGTTGAGTGACCCGGCTGCAGCACCGAGGCACCTAGCCTCGACCCACTGTCTCCGGCGTAGGGCGCCGCGGCGTGTTCTTGTCCGCTCCCTTGCACCATGAGTTGCGCCTCCCATGGCGATGTATCCACTTGAGGGCCGGGATCATGCACTGGTTCGTCCATTTGCTTTTGCAACCGAGCCCACCTTTCGGCCACCGCGGCCTCGCCAACCGCGGAGGGCGTCTCCTCAGCCCTGGCGAACGCTGGCCCGGCAGGCGCCGCCGGCACAGAACGAGCATGGTCACGCAACTCGAACGGTGCGGGGGGATTCAGATCAACCACTGACGAATCGCGCGCCGTTGAGTGACCCGGCTGCAGCACCGAGGCACCCAGCATCGACCCACTGCCTCCGGCGTAGGGCGCCGCGGCGTGTTCTTGTCCGCTCCCTTGCGTCATGAGTTGCGCCTCCCATGGCGATCGTAGAAGGTCCGCGTGCGGAATCGAGTCGAAATATCCCGACAAATCAGCGTCGACCTTCTGCTTTTGCAACCGAGCCCACCTTTCGGCCACCGCGGCCTCGCCAACCGCGGAGGACGTCTCCTCAGCCCTGGCGAACGCTGGCCCGGCAGGCGCCGGCGGCACAGAACGAGCAGGGTCACGCAACTCGGACGGTGAGGGGGGATTCAGATCAACCACTGACGAATCCGGCGCATGATGATGGCGCGCCGTTGAGTGATCCGGCTGCAGCACCGAGGCCCCCAGCATCGACCCACTGCCTCCGGCGTAGGGCGCCGCGGCGTGTTCTTGTCCGCTCCCTTGCACCATGAGTTGCGCCTCCCATGGCGATGTATCCACTTGAGGGCCGGGATCATGCACTGGTTCGTCCATTTGCTTTTGCAACCGAGCCCACCTTGCGGCCTCCGCGGCCTCGCCAACCGCGGAGGGCGTCTCCTCAGCCCTGGCGAACGCTGGCCCGGCAGGCGCCGCCGGCACAGAACGAGCATGGTCACGCAACTCGAACGGTGCGGGGGGATTCAGATCAACCACTGACGAATCGCGCGCCGTTGAGTGACCCGGCTGCAGCACCGAGGCACCCAGCATCGACCCACTGCCTCCGGTATGCGGTGCCAGGTGCTCGTCCCCCAGCATCATGGGCTGCGCCTCCCATGCCAATGCACCCACTTGATGGGTGGGGGCCTGCATCAGCACGCGAGCGCCTGAATTGCCGATCTCGCTCAGCTGCTTAGCTTTCCCAGGGGGCTTCTCTGGCCGACCCAATGCCTTCTGCGGCCCGCTGTGCTGCGCAGCGGCGTCCCCAATGGCACGAGCCTCCATGCCGACTGCGTCTTCCGGACGAGCAGCAAGGGCAATTTCGCGCCCGAGTGCGGCGTACGGCGGGAACTTCCGGAGATGAGCTAGTGCACTGATCCACCGGTTACCACTGGAGTCCAAATAACGCCTGGCATCTTCATCCAGCGACCCCTCGTAAAGCCGAGCCGCAATCCCCGGCCTGTTGTTTTCATGCAGGTATTGACTGAAACGTCTAAGAGTAGCCGCATAGTCCTGAGTGGTTTTGGGATTCGGCCCGGTCGCAGGCGCTCCCTTGTACTCTTTGATGAGAGCCGCTTTGTACTCTTTGATGAGCACGGCGTCGGCAGGGTCGGGATTCAGGGCAGCGCGGCCCACCATTGGCGCTCCGCCCGCCGACTCTTTGAGACGACCCAGTGCTCTAGCCACGTTCGAGGAGCCACTCTCGCGCTGGTACTCCTTGAGATCCTGATCCAGCAACGGATCGTCAAGCCGAGTAGCAAATCCCGGCTTGTTATTATCAAAGAGCCAACGACCAAAGCCGAGAAGAGAATTTACATGGTCCGTGACCGTGCGCTCCCCGACCTTACCGGCATAGAGTGCTGACCGCAGCCCTTCGACAACGGTCGCATCGTTGGAATAAAGAGGACGCTTGTCGCGACCGGAGACCACTACTGGAGGATCTGGCTGCACCGCCGCCGGCATAGAACGAGCATGGTCACGCAACTCGAACGGTGCGGGGGGATTCAGATCAACCACTGACGAATCCGGCGCATGATGATGGCGTGTTTCCCCGGGAACAACGTCCCGTACGAACACCGAGTCTGGGTTGCCTTGGTCCGGCGCGACTGGAGCCAGGGCTCTGTCGTGCAACGCTCGCGCTGACTGGCCGAGCCGCTTGATCCGCTGGTGAAACGTCCCAACGGGGCTTTCCTTAACCGCGTCTCGCGCCTGTCGGTCCATGAGTTCAAAGTTCGTGAGATAATTTGCCGTTCCAGATGTATCGTCACCCATGAGTCGGGTTTGTAGTGCCTGCCGATTGACGACGAGGTTGTTGAGGTTCAGGTCTGGCAGGTCTGGCTGCCATCTTTGCAATCGCCCAACCAGCGCCCGCGTGCCGTCCACCACGTAGACTCCGCAATCCCACTCGTTGCTCTGCTGGGCGATGCGGGGTAAGTCCACGCGGGTCTCCAGGCTGGCGCCCAGCCTTTCTGCGAGGTGTTTTGCAAGCTTGTCATGCCATCCGCTGACGGAGTCATAATGATAGGCAACCGGCCGTTCCCGGTCGCTGCGATCAACGAACAGCAGCGACCAATGTTTGCCGCGCTCCGCAAGAGTCTTACCGCCATCGCTCACTGGCACGAACAGGAAGTCGGCTGTGTCGTTACCGTTCTGATTATGGACGATGCGCTGGAATGCGCTTAGCTTGTCGCTCTCGGAGCCCAAGCGCAGATGATAATTGGCTACGAGGGGATCCACGAACCGCGTCCGGGCGGCGAGTTCTGGATTGTTCCCCTGCAACTCCTGCTCCAGGAGCTGGTAATCCCTGTGGATATGTTCGTCGCCTAGCAATTGCAATGCGCCGAGCACCCGCCCGCTGGGGTCGCCGAAAACACCAAAAAACCCTTCGACCGCGGGGGACATCCCCTCAGGAAAGAGCTCTGGCGAGGCGGAATTCCCCGCCCGCAAGCTGGGAGGAGCGAATTCCGGTGGCCTCAGTGGCACCTCCTCGCTTGGTAGCAGGTTGCTCCTGTCCTGTGCAGCGATCCGCTCGTCCGGCGCGCGCTGGTCGCCGTCGCGCCAGATCAGGGGACGAAAGGACTCTGCGGGATCCGAGGCTTGGTGATGGTGCCCAGTTGGTACGAAAGACGATGGCAGAACAGCGGCGTCTTCATTAGCTTCCCCAGGGAGCTTCTCTGGCCGACCCAATGCCTTCTGCGGCCCGCTGTGCTGCGCAGCGGCGTCCCCAATGGCACGAGCCTCCATGCCGAGTGCGTCTTCCGGACGAGCAGCAAGGGCAATTTCGCGCCCGAGTGCGGCGGACGGCAGGAACTTCCGGAGTTGAGCTAGTGCAATGATCCTCCGGTCACCACTGGAGGCCTTATAGCGCTTGGCATCTTCATCCAGCGACTCCTCGTGAAGCCGAGCCGCAATCCCCGGCTTGTTGTTTTCAACCAGGTATTCACTGAAACGTCTAAGAGTAGCTCCATAGTCGTGAATGGTTTGGCGATTCGGCCCGGTCGCAGGCGCTCCCTTGTACTCTTTGATGAGAGCCGCTTTGTACTCTTTGATGAGCACGGCGTCGGCAGGGTCGGGATTCAGGACAGCGCGGCCCACCATTGGCACTCCGCCCGCCGACTCTCTGAGACGACGCAGTGCCACAGCCACAGTCGAGGAGCCACCACTGCTCTCGTACTCCTTGAGATCTTCATCCAGCGACTCCTCGTGAAGCCGAGCAGCAAATCCCGGCTTGTTATTTTTAAAGAGCCAACGACCAAAGCCGTAAAGAGAATTTACATGGCGCTTGACCGTTTCCTCCTTGGCCTTACCCGCGTAGAGTGACCTCAGCCCTTCGACAACGGTCGCATCGTTGGAATAAAGAGGACGCTTGCAGCCGCGACCGTCGGAGACCACTACTGGAGGATCTGGCTGCACCGCCGCCGGCACGGGGGAACGAGCATGGTCACGCAACTCGAACGGTGCGGAAGGATTCAGATCACCCACTGACGAATCCGGCGCATGATGATGGCGCGCCGTTGAGTGACCCGGCTGCAGCACCGAGGCACCTAGCATCGACCCACTGCCTCCGGCGTACGGCGCCGCGGCGTGTTCTTGTCCGCTCCCTTGCATCATGGGCTGCGCTTCCCATGGGGCCGCGCCTTCGATGAGGCTCAGGTCTCCGTGAGACGGATGAGGATGGAACGGGTCTGGCAGAGCCGGAACGCCGGGGGCGGGAATTTGGGCAGCGGCTTGGCGCGCCTCGCCCGAGCGCTGCTCAAAGCCCTCTTGCCCGGCCTGTGCCGCTTGCTCTTGAGATGCCGGGGGCTGCACCTGCCGCCAACCTGTTACATTGGATAGGTCAAATTTGTGCCGGTTCACGTTAGCCTCACGTCCACAGATCAGCTGAGCAACCTACTCGGGCATACTTACGAGAAGCTGACGAGGTCCGCGGTCCCGGAGCGGGTAGGCCTAATTTTCTGCGCGCCGATTGCGCTGGCGCGACGTAGCCCGGCCTTTTGCCAGCTCGGCAGCTACGGCTCGCAAAGAGCGTCGTAAGGCTTGCGGAGCCGCCCCTCAGCTCCCGTCGAGGAGCAATCCACAATTCACATATTTGGAGATGGCTCGCTGGTTTACCGGTCTGCGAGCCCTGCAAGCCCATGCTTCAGATGCCGCCCGTGCAGAGGTATTTCATTTCGAGGTAGTCCTCGAGGCAATGGCGGGAACCCTCCCGCCCGATGCCGGACTGCTTCACTCGGCCGAAAGGCGCGGCTTCCGACGACATGCGTCCCGTGTTCATACCACTATGCCATATTCCAAGGCCTCGGCGACACGCCAAACACGCTTCCGTTTGAGGCACAAATGTGGGGGAAGGCCGTAGATCGTGTCGTTGGCCTCATGCACGACCTATCCGCATCGTCGAAGCAATCACAGGCGCCAGCCGCCCGAATGTCTCTTTCTTGCGCGATGGTCATCTCGCTGGAGACCGGACCGATAGTTCGACGTGCCATTCGCGCGATGCGTTTGCCCCCGCATCGATTCTGCGGCCTTTCGCGACGGCATGGGATTCGATTTTGGCCAGAGCCTGCCTGTCGATCAGCGCACCGATCGCCACTCCGGAGCAAAGCCCTCGCCAACGATAAGTGGCGGACTTTCTCCACGAACTCTCGACAAACACCTTCGTGAACGCCTGACTGGACGGGGGTAGCCATGCCGAACAGGTCGCATAACCACGCCATCGTTCGGCGACTGCAGCCGCGAAGCGTCTCGAACACATCGGCTCGATGCGGTTGCGTCCAGAATGCATCAGCGAGCGGCGGGAGTCTTCGCTATATTCGCCCCCGACATCCCGAAGTCCACCAGCTTGCCTGCCAAAAAGGGGTGTTGCATGAATAAACCCGCTTTCGTCGCCGTCAGCCGCGTGCCCAGGAAGGACGACAGTCTCCATAGCAAGAATGCGAGATGATCATCGTATTCAGCGGCAGCGTGCCGGCGAAATTGGGTGTTCGGCAAGCCAAATAGCGCGATGCAGAAGCATGGTGAGGATTTCGCGTCCGCCACTGCGATGCATAGAGCCACCCTTCGCAACCGACCAGCGCAACAAAGCTCGTTATGCGGCGCGTAGGTTCGTAGACGCTTATCCAGTATCGAGATAACAAGGCCGCTGCGCAGGAACGAACTCTGAGAGCGCACCCTGCGAGAGGTTGCGCTTGCTGACGCGGCTGTGGAAGAAGCAGGGGCTCGCGCCGAAGCGCATGATCACCGACTAGCTTCGCTCGTATGGAGCGGCAAAGCGACAGATGATGCCGGACGTCGAGCACCGGTCGCACAAGGGGTTGAACAACAGAGCGGAGAATTCCCATGTGCCGCCGCGAAAACGGGAACGGATGATGCAGGGGTCCGATCGCCGGGAGGCCTGCAACGCTTCGTCTCGACCTTGTCAGCCCTCCGCAACCTCTTCGTCCCCCGCCCCAAACGTTCTGCTCTCGCCATACATGTTCATCGCTTGCAAGCCATCGCCGAATGGAAGGCCGTGACTGGAACGCCCGCAACAATGGATTGCTAACGGCGAACTCATGCTGGTCGGCAAGGCGATACTGGCTGGAGCATCAACTCGGCCGACGAGAGTGGCCACACCATCCTAGACAGGATCGGCCGATATGCCCGGCATCGCCGCTCTGCAAAAAGCACAGCGGGCATCCAGACGTTGCCGGGTTGACTATGGGTGTCCGAACCGCGAAAAGAGGCCGCTCTTTATGAGTGGCGTGCGCTGGCAGTCTAACCCCAAGCCCCCCGCCCGGGCTGCCGGCGCGCTTCTAGGAACATCGAGGTAGATGACGAGACTCCGAACTACATTTCCAAAGCTATCGGTGGATTCACATTTCAAGCCCAATCGATTTCCTACAGCCAGGCGCGAACGTTCGATTGGAACATTCAGAATTCACATCAAGGTGCACCGCTATTGCGTCCCGAACAGGTTCGGCTGCTCGATGACGACTACGAGATTGTTCTCATC
>NZ_JAMYPL010000055.1:0-9112 GCF_040320355.1 Mesorhizobium sp. M0715
GACCTAATCCCGTATTCCCCTATACCCCAATTCACCTACTCACCTATTCCCCTATTACCCTATTCCCCTATTCCCCTATTCCCCTATTCCCCTATTCCTCAGCTGCCTGCCGCAAATCGGCAATCACCGCCCGTCGGTCATGACGCCGCCAGGCGAGATAGATGGAGACCGTGCGGTCGAACCACGGCAGGTCGCGAAATACGATCCGCGGCGGCGCAGCGACACGCAGGCTGGCTTGCACCGTCGCAAGGCCGAGACCGGCGCTGACAAGGCCGAGCGAGGTCAGCGGGTCCGCCGTCTCATAGGCGATGTCGGGCAGAAAGCCGGCCTTGGCGCAGGCGGCAAGGAACTGGCCGCGATTGGTGTCGTCCGGCTGGCGCACGACGGTGATCCAGGTGCGACCGTCAAGGTGGTCGGGCCCAATCTCTGGCACTTCAGCAAGCGGATCATCTTCGGGGATCGCCAGCACCAGCGGCTCATGCCGCAGCGCTATCGCGGCGACATCCGGGTCATCATCGGCTGGCGGCGAGTAGACAAAGCCCAGATCCAGCGACCGCTGCCGTAGCCCTTCCAACTGCGCCGCCGAACGCAGGCTTCTCAGCTGCAGGTGGAAATCCGGCCGGTCGCGACGGAACTGGCGCAGCATCCCAGCGACAAGCCCGGCATGAACGGCGCCTTCGACATAGCCGATGGCGAGCCGGCCGACGGCGCCGCTGGCCAGGTTGCGGCCGAACTGCTCCAAACGTCGCGCATTGGACAGCAGCGCGCGGGCTTCGACGAGGAAGGCGCGGCCCTCGGCGTTGAGGTGGACCCGCTGCTTTGCCCGTTCGAACAAAGCGACGCCGAGTTGCTCCTCGAGCTGGATGATCTGCCGGCTGAGTGGCGACTGAGAAATATGCAGCATTTCGGCGGCGCGCCCGACATTGCCGGTTTCGGCGACGGTGACGAAATAGCGGAGCTGACGCAGATCGAACATTTTTCTCCGGGCTCCAGTCCCCCCAGGTCTCAACTTTAGCCTAACCAGTCTTGGACAGTCTGACCGGCGGGAGCGATAATTCGGCCATTCCAACCAAAGGAGACCGCCATGCAGTTCTTTGCCCTTCTCACCCGCAACACCGAAAAATTTGCCGATGCCGATTTCGCTCCGCTTCTACCCGGCGAAGCCGAACAGCGGCGCACGCTCTATGCCGAAGGCGCGGTACGCCAGATGTGGAACCGAGGCGACATCCCGGGCAGCGGCATGATGTTCGAGGCAGCCGATGATGCAGAGGTTCGCGCCCACCTCGCCACCTTGCCGTTGGTCAAGGCCGGCATGATGGACATTGCCGCAATCGTATCCCTAAAGCCCTACCCCGGCTTCGGCCCGAAGCACTGACAGGGACACAATCCGGGGGTGGCGAAGGCCGTCACCACCGGATTGACGTAGGTGATCGACAGACCGTGATCGGCTGTCAAGAAACCGTCACACGGAACCGGGTTCGCTCGTGCTAGAAATCAAGGCCAGGCAGCCGCCGTGCGGTGCCATCTTCGGAACATGCATCTGGCACCGCCCCCATGGATATCACTGTCGCCCCGGAAGGCACCGACCTGTCGCCCTACCTGCCCGACGAGCACGGATTGTTCTTCATCTATCACTTCACCGCTGAGGGCGTGCGAACCAGGGACGCCGCCGCCGCGCACTGGACATGGCGCAGCTACCAGCTTTCCGACATGCGCGCTCGCCATGAGATCGGCACCGATCAGGCTTTGCCGGCACCGGTGCGTGAAGCTTTCCTGTCCGCCAGCCATGGCTGCCACATCGACCTCGAGGACGACTGGCTCTATGGCGACCTGCCGGATCTGCGCCATGACTATTCGGCGGAAACGGGCGGACTTGGCCATTTCCGCTTCGCCCTCAACGACACCATGCTGGTCGGCGCCCGCAAGCAGCCGCTGCAGTCTGTCGATAACATCCGCAAGGCGATCGAGAACGGATCGCGCAAACTCCGCTCGCCGGCCGCGCTGATCGAGGCGGTCGTCGGCCAGTCGTTCGACGGCATGGTGGCCGAACTTGCGGCACTTGGCGACAGTCTCGACGGCATCGAGGATCGCATCGTCTGCGACGCATGGCACAATGAGCGGCAGGCGCTGGTCGACGCGCGCCGGCACCTGGTGGTGATCCACCGGCAGATGGCGACGCTGACCAATCTGTTTCGCCATCTCGACCATTCGCACCGCAACGACCTGCCGGATTCCATCAACGACATGGCGGCGCGGCTGTCGCATCGTGCGCAGACGCTGCACTATGACGGCGAGCAGTTGCAGGCCCGCGCCCGGCTTTTGCAAGACGAGCTGATGGCCAAGCTGACAACGCAGTCGAACCGGCTGCTGTACGTACTGTCGGTGATGACGGCGGTGCTGTTGCCGATGACCATCATCTCCGGCCTGTTCGGCATGAATGTCGGCGGCCTGCCGCTGGTCGACACGCCAATGGGCTTCTGGGTGGTGACGGCGGTAGCGATGGTAATCGCGGGAGCGACCTATCTCTTTGTCAGGCGGCTCGGACAGATGTAGCACCCGCCGGCGGCTATCACGCCGTGGCGCGAAGATCCTCGATGACTGTGCCGGCGGCGGCCACTTCCGCTTCGTGATCGGACTCGCGCCAGATTTCGGCAAGGCCAGCCGCATACCATTCGCGCATCGCCGGTAGAGCAAGCAATTGCGCCGGATAAGCCGCAGCCGCACCCTCGAAGGGGAGCCCATAGGACTGGGCGCGGAACGCCACCGGAGCAAAGAAAGCGTCGACGGCGGTGAAATGAGCGCCGGCCAGAAACGGCCCGCCGAAACGGGCAAGACCATCATTCCAGAGGTCACCGAGGCGGAAAAGGTCCTGCTTCAGCCCATCGGACATCGGGAACGGCTTTACCCGCACGCCGCAACTCATCGGGCATGCCCCGCGCAATGCGGTGAAGCTCGAATGCATCTCGGCGGCGGCCGAGCGTGCCCAGGCGCGCGCCTTGGCTTCGACGGGCCACACGCCATGGTGGCGTTCGGCCAGATATTCGACGATGGCCAGCGAATCCCAGACCGCCCAGCCGTCCTCGATCAGGCACGGCACCCGGCCGCTGGGCGAAAACGACCGGTAGAGTTCCCAGCTCGATGCGGTCGGGAATGGCGTCAGCCGCTCCTCGAATGGGATATCCAGCGCGCGCATCAACACCCAGGGCCGCAGCGACCATGAGGAATAGTTCTTGTTGGCGATATGCAGCAGGTACATCGAAACTCCTTACCGTGCGGGCTGCGGCGCGGCGCGGCGCGCTGTCGTCAACATCGACCAGGAATAGACCGCCAAGGCCGCCCAGATCAGCGCGAACGCAATCGCCTGGGTGGTGCCGAAAGGCTCGTCGAAGATCAGAACGGCGATCAGGAACACCATGGTCGGCGCGATATATTGCATGATGCCGATGGTTGACAGGCGCAGCAGCTTGGCGCCGAAGGCGAACAGCAGCAGCGGTATCGACGTGACTGGACCGCAGCCGATCAGCAGCGCCCTATCGGCACCGCTGCTGGATACGATGTGGTCCTGCCCGGTCGCGATGAGATAAACGATGTAGCCAAGTGCCGGCACCGACAGCAGAAGCACTTCGAGCAAAAATCCCTGGCTCGGTCCGATCGGCAGCGTCTTGCGGAAGAAGCCGTAGGCGGCGAAGGAAAAAGCCAACGCCAGCGACACCCAGGGCAGCTTGCCGCCCTCGATGGTCAGCACCGCGACCGCGACGGCCGCCAGCACCACCGCCGCGATCTGCAGCCGGTCGAGGCGCTCGGCAAGCAGCAGCGCGCCGACAACGACGCTGACCAGTGGATTGATGTAGTAGCCGAGCGCGGTCTCGACAGTGCGGTCGACGGCAATCGCCCAGACATAGATGCCCCAGTTGACCGAAATCAGCGCAGCCGTCAGCGCGGCCATGGCGATGGTGCGCGGCGAACGCAGTGCCGCCTTGAAATCCGCCGTGCGGCCGGCCCAGATCAGGACGGCGGCGGCGATCGGCACCGACCAGACGATGCGATGGGCAATGACTTCGGCGAGCGGCAGATGAGCGACCGCCTTCATGTAAAAAGGCAGCAGCCCCCATAGCAGATAGGCCCCCAGTGCCAGCAGGAAGCCGCGACGGGCCTTGGAATCCGCATCCAGGGTGATTGTTTCAGTGGCCATGGGCCAACGCTATGGCCCAGCCACCTTGGCAAGACCATCGCAAAGTTCTGATGGATCAATGGACTTTCGCTGATGGTTCAACCCTATTCGGCGGCCACCAGTCCGGCCATCTCGCGGTTCTTCATCAGCTTGTAGACGATGGAATCCATCAGCGCTTGGAACGAGGCGTCGATGATGTTTTCGGAAACGCCGACCGTCCACCAGCGCGCGCCGGTGCCGTCATGCGATTCGATCAGAACGCGGGTGATCGCCTCGGTGCCGCCATTGAGGATACGCACCTTGAAGTCGGCCAGTTCCATGTCGGCGATCTCGCTCTGGAACTTGCCAAGGTCCTTGCGCAGCGCGATGTCGAGTGCGTTGACCGGGCCATGCCCCTCGGCCACCGACATCTTCTCCTCGCCGTCGACCACCACCTTGACGATCGCTTCGGAGACCGTCTTCAGCTGGCCGTTGGCGTCGAAGCGGCGCTCGACCATGCAGCGGAACGAGGTGACGTTGAAGAACTCCGGTAGGCCGTGCAGCATCTTGCGTGCCAGGAGCTCGAAGCTGGCATCGGCGCCCTCATAGGCGTAGCCCTCGGCCTCGCGCTCCTTGACCACTGATATCAGCGCGTCGAGCCGGTGATCATCTTTCGGCACGTCGATGCCGCGCCGCTTCAACTCGGCGAGGAAATTGGCCTTGCCGCCCTGGTCCGAAACCATGACGCGGCGGCGGTTGCCGACCGTTTCCGGGGGCACATGCTCATAGGTCGCCGGCTCCTTGGCCAGCGCGGAGGCATGGATGCCCGCCTTGGTGGCGAAAGCAGAGGCCCCGACATAGGGCGCTTGCGCTTCCGGGGCGCGGTTCAGGAGTTCGTCGAAGGCGCGGGACAGGCGCGAAATGCCGGTCAGCGCCTCAGCCGAAATGCCCGTCTCGAAACGATCGGCGAAGGCCGGTTTCAACGCCAGCGTTGGTACGATCGAGATCAAATTGGCGTTGCCGCAGCGCTCGCCGATGCCGTTGAGCGTGCCCTGGATCTGGCGCACGCCGGCCTCGACAGCGGCGAGGGAATTCGCCACTGCCTGGCCGGTGTCGTCATGAGCATGGATGCCGAGATAATCGCCTGAAATACCTGATGAAATAACCTTCTCGACGATGGCGCGGACTTCCGAGGGTTGCGTGCCACCATTGGTGTCGCACAGCACCACCCAGCGCGCGCCGGCATCACAGGCGGTCCTGGCGCAGGCCAGCGCATAATCGGGATTGGCCTTGAAGCCGTCGAAAAAATGCTCGCAATCGACCAACGCCTCCTTGCCGGCGGCGATCGCCGCCTCGACGGAGGCCTTGATGGCGTCGAGGTTCTCCTCATTGGTGCAGCCGAGCGCGACACGGACATGGTAGTCCCAACTCTTGGCGACGAAGCAGATGGCATCCGACTTGGATTGCACGAGTGACGCAAGGCCGGGATCGTTGGAAGCTGACACCCCAGCCCGTTTGGTCATGCCGAAGGCGACGAATTTGGCGCGCGACGTACGTTTCTCCTGGAAGAAGGCTGTGTCGGTCGGGTTGGCGCCGGGATAGCCACCTTCGACATAATCGAGGCCGAAAGCGTCGAGCAGTTTCGCGATAGCGATCTTGTCCTCGACGGAAAAGTCTATGCCCGGCGTCTGCTGGCCATCGCGCAAGGTGGTGTCGAAGAGGAACAGTCTTTCCTTTTTCATGACAGCAAGGTGCTTGAGCACCCCCCTGTGGCCTGCCGGCCATCTCCCCCGCAAGGGGGGAGATCGGCAGCTTTGACGATAGCGCTGGTCCTGCATCGTCGGCGATTGGCGAAAGCGAAGGCGACATCCAATCTCCCCCCTTGCGGGGGAGATGTCCGGTAGGACAGAGGGGGGTGTGAAGGATCGCCGTGCATCGACTATATCTTCCCTGCAAACCGATCCGTCGCCCGGATCAGTTGATCCAGAATCCCCGGCTCCGAATAAGCATGACCGGCGCCCTCGATCAGATGGAAATCCGCCTTCGGCCAGGCCTTGTGCAGCGCCCAGGCATAGCGCGCCGGGCACGGCATGTCGTAGCGGCCATGGACGATGGTGCCGGGAATGTCGCTCAGCTTGTGCGCGTCGCGCAGCAGCTGCCCTTCCTCAAGCCAGCCGGCATGGACGAAATAGTGGTTTTCGATGCGGGCGAAGGCAATGGCATAGTCGTCCTCACCAAACGGTCCACTGGTCTCCGGTTCCGGCAACAGCGTGATCGTTTCGCCCTCCCACAGGCTCCAGGCGCGGGCGGCTTCGATCTGCGCCTTGCGATCCGTGCCGACCAGCCGCTTGCGGTAGGCAGCCATCATGTCGCCGCGCTCGGCCTCCGGGACCGGCGCCAGAAAGCGCTCCCATTTGTCCGGGAACATTTCCGAGACGCCGAACTGATAGTACCATTCGAGTTCCGCACGTGTCAGCGTGTAGATGCCGCGTACCACCAACTCACTGACGCGTTCGGGGTGCGTTTCGGCATAGGCGAGCGCCAGCGTCGACCCCCAGGAGCCGCCGAACACCAGCCATTTGTCGAAGCCGGCCATTTCGCGCAGGCGTTCGATGTCGGCGACCAGGTGCCAGGTCGTGTTGGCTTCGAGCGAGGCATTGGGCGTCGATTTTCCGCAGCCGCGTTGATCGAACAGGATGACATCGTAGAGCTTCGGGTCGAACAGCCGCCGGTGCTTTGGCGAGATGGTGCCGCCCGGCCCGCCATGCAGAAACACCGCCGGTTTGGCGCCTTTGGTGCCGGAACGTTCCCAGTAGACCTGATGGCCGTCGCCGACATCGAGCATGCCGGACTCGAAGGCCTCGATCTCGGGATAGAGGGTACGCAATTGACTGCTCATAGTTGCAAACCTTTGGTCGGCCAGTCCGCTGTTTCATGGTCGGGGTGCTGGAAGGAGATGATGGATTCCTGCCTGTTATAGTAGTCGGGATCCTGGTGGACGGGCTGATCGAAGATCGTCTCCACCCAGGGCAGCCGCGCGGCGTAGTTGACCTGGATCTGCGGGGCGAGATCTGAGCGGTCGTCGAAGGCACCGATAGCGATCTCAAGTCCACCGGGCTGCCGGTAGGTCAGCGGCGTCCCGCAGCGGGCGCAGAAACCACGATCGATGTTGACCGACGACTGGAAATAGCTTGGCTCTTCATGGGTCCATTTGACGCCATCCCTGGGCACCGTGACCAGCGCACCGAAGAACGAGCCGAACTGCTTCTGGCACATCCGGCAATGGCAGATCGAGGGACGGCCGAGCGCCCCATGAATGCGGAAACGCACGGCGCCGCATTGGCAGCCGCCAGTTCTTACTGTCTCGGTCATGGTCTTTCCTTCGGCGGCCATTGTTCGGTGTCGTGGTCCGGATGCTGGTAGGAGACGAGATCGGCCAGATAAGAGGCCGACGACACGTCGGCCATCGTCTCCTCGCCCGGCAATTGCGGGATCGTATCGACATAAGGCAGCTTTGCCTCGACACCCCATTGGATCAGCGGCACGATCTCCGCCGGATTGTCGAACGCGCCGATGGCGAGGCCAACGCCGTCCGGCGCGGTGAAGGTCAGCGGCGTGCCGCAATCGGCGCAAAAACCGCGATCGACATGGTTGGAGGAGCGGAAGTATTTCGGCTCGCCGCGCGTCCAGTCGAGCCGGGCGCCACGCACCGAAACCAGCGGCGCATAGAACGAGCCGAACGCCTTCTGGCACATGCGGCAATGGCAGACCGAAGCGTCGCCGAGCGCGCCTTCAACGCGAAAGCGCACCGCGCCGCACTGGCAGCCGCCGGTGTAGATCGGCCGGTTGTCGAGGCTCATCTCGGCTCACTCCGGCGCATGGCAGACGGCTTCGACATTGTTGCCGTCGGGATCGAAGACGAAGGCGCCATAGTAGTTCGGGTGATAATGCCGGCGCAGGCCCGGCCCGCCATTGTCCTTGCCACCGGCAGCAAGTGCCGCTGCGTGGAAGGCATCGACCTCGGCGCGGCTGCGCGCGGTGAAGGCGACGTGCTGGTGATCCCTGGGCTTGTCCTTGGCCGAACTCAGCCAGAACACCGGCCGGTCACGGCCATAGCCGCCGACCTTGGCGCCGCCGGTGTATTCCAGCGGCACCATGTAGAGGAGCGCTGCACCAAGCGGCGCCATCGCCTTGTCATAGAAAGCCTTCGAAGCATCGAAATCGGCAACGGTGATGCCAAGATGGTCTATCATGAAATTGCCTCCCTAGCTGGTTCGATCGCCAGCACTTCGGCAGCGGCCAGGCCGGCCTCGATGACGATGTGCTGGCAGACATTGTCGATATCGCGAATGACGTCGTCGTTCCAGAAGCGCAGGATGGTCCAGCCACTGCTCTTAAAATATGCGCTGCGTGTCTCGTCTTGTTGTAGATTTTCGCTATCCGCATGCTGGCTGCCGTCTACCTCGACGATGAGACGATAGGCCGAGCAAGCAAAGTCAACGATATAAGGTCCGATCGGCACCTGCCGTCGAAAGCTCATCCCCATAAGCTGGTGAGCACGCAACTCATTCCAAAGTTTCAACTCCGCATCGGTCATGACGCGACGCATGGATTTTGCATTCCGGCGGTGTCGTTGCGGAACGAGATCGTGTCCCATCAAACACCCCTTCGCCGGTGATTAGCGAAATCGGCGACGAGGGCTGATCTCCCCCCTTGCGGGGGAGATGCCCGGCAGGGCAGAGGGGGGTGCTGTCCCGCCCGCTTATCAATTGGAGACCGCTGCCTTCTCAGGAAACGGTCGAAACGAGGGTAGGCAAACAGAAACGATGGCGTTCCTTCACACCCCCCTCTGTCCTGCCGGACATCTCCCCCGCAAGGGGCCCGTTGCGTTATTAAGTTATAGGGGCAAGGAGGGAGGGTCAGGCCAATGTGGGGTGCCTTGCGGCTCGGGTTTGAGGCCGG
>NZ_JAMYPL010000056.1:0-6249 GCF_040320355.1 Mesorhizobium sp. M0715
AGTTCGACATCATGACGACCTCGTTCTTCCTGTCACGGCGTTCGCTCAAGGCCTCGCCCAATTCCGGCATGCCGGTGTGGCAGGATCGGCTGTTCATCGGCCTGGCGCGCACGGCGGCCGATGCGACGGAGTATTTCCAAATCCCGACCGGGCGCGTGGTCGAGATCGGCACGCAGGTGGCGATCTAGGACATGTCCTGGCGGATCGGCGAATGGACTGTGCTTCACGGCACAGTCCATGTCACTCCGCTTCAACCGGCCAGCGCGGCCTTGTTTGCCTCGAGGAACTGCTTCAGCGTCTTCGACTTCCGGCCGGAAAGCGTCTCGACCGCGTCCGTCACCATGGCGATGCGGCCGGAACGCGTGTTGGCGTCGAACGACACGATGATGCGGGCAAAGTCCTCGGGAACGCCAGCCGCCTTCACGCCCTCGGTCAGGGCTTCATCCGGAACCTGCACGACATCTAGCGGCTTGCCGGTGACCTCGCTTACCAGGGCCGCAATCTCCGCGGTGGTGTAGGCCTGCGGGCCGGTCAAGGTGTAAGTCTTGCTTTCGTTCGAAACGGTAACGAGGCCGGCGGCAATCGCTGCCGCCATGTCGTCGCGCGCACCGTGCGCCATGCGGCCGTCGCCGGCGGACGTATACCAGTGTCCCGAGGCAATGGCCTGCGGCAGGGCCATGAACAGGTTCTCCTGGTACCAGCCGTTGCGGAAGATCGTGTAAGGGATGCCGCTCGCCTTGATCGCCTGCTCGGTGCCGTAGTGATCATTGGCAAACAGCACCGGCGAAACCGGTTCTGGATTAGGCATCGAGGTGTAGAGAAGGTGGGAAACGCCGGCCTTCTTCCCGGCGGCAACCGCGTTCTCGTGTTGCCTCAGGCGCTTGCCGTGAAGCAGGTCGATCTCGCCGGTCGAGATGATCAGCACCCTGTCGGCGCCCTTGAACGCAGACTCCAACGATAGTGTGTCGTCGAAGTCAGCCGCCCTTGTGATGACGCCTCGGGCCGCCAGGCCGGCGAGGTTTTCCGGATTGCGGGTGGTGGCGATGATCCGTGCCGCTGGAACCTTGAACGTGTCCAGCAGATGGTTGATGACGCCGCGGCCGAGCTGGCCGGAAGCGCCGGTGACGAGAAGGGTTTCGGTCATGGAAGATCCTGACATTGCGCCGCTAAGGCGGCTCGAGTGGCAGTCTCAAAAAGAGACCAGCACTAAAATAGGAATTGACCCTGGGCCGTAAAGAAGGCAGTTTTTCGGGAGGTAGGCAGGCGCAGGGAACCAGCGGTGGACAGCAAGATCGTCAATCTGAGATCGAAGATGGAGGTCTACAAGGCGATCTCCGGCGGCGGCAATTTTGCAAATTGTCCAGTCCGCGATGTCATCCAGGGGGTGAGCGGCAAATGGAGCTCGCTGCTGATGATGGCGCTGGCCGAAAAGCCCTATCGGTTTGGCGAATTGCGGCGGCTGGTGCCCGATATCTCACAGCGCATGCTGACGCAGACGCTCCATGATTTGCAGCGTGACGGCTATGTGCATCGCGAAGTGTTCCCGACCAAGCCGCCGAGCGTCGAATACAGCCTGACCGATCTCGGGCATTCGATGTTCGGCGCCTTGCATCAGCTGATCCTATGGGCCGAACTCAATCATGACGCGGTGCGCGACGCGCGTTCCGGCTTTGATGCCATGCAGGCTTGAACGGCAGTTAAAACCCGCGGCTTGATTTCGTCGGGCGGCTGAAGGATTGTCCCGGCCAGTTCGGCTTGGGGGCATTGGCATTTCCTACGACATAGCAATTGCCGGCGCCGGGCCGGCGGGATTGGCCATGGCGCTCTATCTCAAGCGTGCCGGGCATCGGGTCACGGTCTTCGAGCGCTTCGATGAGCCGAAGCCGGTCGGCTCCGGGCTGATTCTGCAGCCGACAGGGCTGACGGTCCTGGCCGATCTTGGCCTGCTTGACGACATACTCGCGCTGGGCAGCCGTATCGACCGCCTGCATGGCGCCGATGCTTCCACGGGCCGTACGGTGCTCGATGTCCGCTACGATGCGCAACGCGGTGGCCGCTTCGGGCTGGCGGTGCACCGGGCGGCCTTGTTCGGCGTGCTTTTCCGCGCCGCGCAGCGCGAGGCGATCGCCATCGAGACCGGCGTCGAGATCGAGGCTCTGGAGACCGGCGAACGGGCGACGCTGATATGCGGCAACCGACGAAGGGCAGGGCCGTTCGACCTCGTCATCGACGCCAGCGGTTCGCGCTCGAAACTGCGCCGCGCGAGCGCTCCAGGCGAGCCAAGAGCACTCACCTATGGCGCGTTCTGGGCCTCGCTTGGTTGGCGCGGCGACGGTTTCGATGAGCATGCGCTGCTGCAACGCTACGACAAAGCGAGCGTGATGATCGGCGTGCTGCCGGTCGGCCGGCCGCAGCCGGGCGCTGAAAAGATGGCGGCCTTCTTCTGGAGCCTGAAGCCGTCGGATGCCGATGAGGTGCGCGTCCGCGGCCTGAACGCCTGGAAGGAAAGGGTGGTCCGGCTGTGGCCACAGAGCGAGGCGTTCACCAGCCAGATCGACAGTTTCGACCAGCTCTCGCTGGCCCGCTACGGCCACCACACGATGAAGCTCCCGGCCGGTAGGCGATTGGCCGTCATCGGCGACGCGGCGCATTCCACCAGTCCGCAACTCGGGCAAGGGGCGAACATGGCGCTGCTCGACGCGGCGGCGCTCAGCCATGCGCTGGTGCGGACAACGAGTGTCGACGCAGCACTGGAGGCCTATGCGAAGGCGCGGCGCTGGCATGTCCGCATCTTCCAGGCGCTGTCGCTGGCATTCACGCCGTTCTACCAGTCGGATTCGGTGGCGCTGCCCTTCATCCGCGACAGGCTGGTGGCGACGGTGGCAAAAATCCCGCCGGCGCCGCAGTTTCTCGCCTCGATGGTGGCCGGTACGATGATCGATCCGTTCAAGCGGATTGGGCTGACCGAGGCGCGGTGGCTGGATCGTTTTGCCGGATGAGGCCTGAAAGGTGCGATCCCTTCGCTTGCAGGAAAGCATGCAGGCGCTGCGGATAGTCCGGCGCCACGGCTTGCCTGATCGACGGGCGTTCACTCAACGCCTTGCGCCAGGCTCGGACGAGCGGTTTGCCGTCCAGAATGCCGAAATCACCGATGTGGTCGAAGACATCGAGATAGCGGAAGACCGGACCGTAAACGGCGTCGACCAGCGAAAAGTGGTTGCTGGCGAACCAGGGTCCGCCGGGCTCGTCCGCCAGCTCGGCTTCGAGGCGATCGAACATGGCGGACAGCGCGCTGGATTCGGCAAGGAAGCCAGCCTCGATCGAGGCTGAATAGAACCGGCCGATGGCGTTGAGGGTTGCCGAACCGAACTCGATCCAGGCGCGATGACGGGCGCGGGCATAGGGATCGACAGGGTGGAGGGGATTGGCCTGCGTCTCTTCGAGGAATTCCAGGATGACCGCTGACTCGAAGACCACCGTTTCCTCGCCATTTCGCTGCACGCGCAGCAGCGGCACCTTGCCGAGCGGCGAGATCGCCTTGAACCAGTCCGGCTTGTTGGCGAGGTCGATATCGATGCGCTCGAACGGCACGCCCTTTTCGGCCAGCGAAATCGCGGCGCGCTGCACATAGGGGCAGAGGTGATGGCTGACGAGAATGAGCTTGTCGGCGCGTGTGCAGGTTTCGTGTTTCATCGGATCGGCTTTCCAGGGTTAATGCAATTGCATCTATATAGATGCACATGCATCGACCGTCAAGCTTGATGCAATTGCATCTATCGTCTAGGAATGCGCCATGACCGAGAAAGCCACGCCTTCGCCCGAAGCCATCAAGGCCTGGGCTCGCCTGATGCGCGTTTCGCGCCAGCTGATGGAAAGCGCCGAAGAGGCGTTGAAGGCCGCCGGCCTGCCGCCGCTTGCCTGGTACGACGTGCTGCATGAGCTCGCCGAGGCGGGTGAGGGCGGGCTGCGGCCGTTCCAGCTCATCGAGCGCACGCTGTTCGCGCAATACAACATCTCTCGGCTTCTGGCCCGGCTCGAGGCCGATGGGCTCGTCGAGAAACTGCCGGTGGCCGATGACGGCCGTGGCCAGACCATCCGCATCACCGCCAGCGGGCGAGAGACACGCCGCCAGATGTGGGCTGTCTACGGACGCTCGATTGCGGAACTGGTAGGCGCCAAATTGTCGGCGGATGAGCTGACCATGGTCTCGGCATTGCTTGGACGGCTGCGTCAACCGCCGGCCGGCGACTAGGCGAGGCTTGTCGCGCGCGGCAACGCTCATCCACTTGCAGATATTTTGCTCTCGTCCTCTTGCGTGCGGCCTTGGAATGCGCAATATGCCGAACCGTAACGTACGGTACGGATTGCCGAGTGATCGGCGGCCTGCCTTTCGAGAGAAGAGCGTGTTGCACATCTTGCCCGACATCGACACCAGCGAAGCGCTGACAGAACGGCAGAAGGCCGTCCTCGACGCGGCGTTGCGGCTGCTGGTCGAGGAGGGCGATCATCTGACCATGACCGCCGTGGCGCGCCGCGCTAGCTGCTCCAAGGAAACGCTCTACAAATGGTTCGGCGACCGTGACGGGCTGCTGACGGCGACGGTGCAGTGGCAGGCCTCGAAAGTGCGGGTGGCGCCGGTTGACGGCAAGGGGCTCGATCTTGCCTCGCTGACCGCAAGCCTCGAACGCTTTGCCTCGGACTGGCTTAAGGTGATCTCCAGCGACACGTCGATCGCCCTCAACCGGGTGGCGGTCAGCCATGCGGGCTCGGGTAAGGACAATCTCGGCGCCGTCGTGCTTGAGAACGGCCGCTTCGCATTGGCCAAACGGTTGAAGCCGGTGCTTGAGGCCGGCCGACGGACCGGTCTTTTGGATTTCGCGGATGCCGAGACGGCGTTCCGCACCTTTTTCGGGCTGGTCGCCCGCGACGTGCAGATCCGTCTGCTGCTTGGCGACCGGCTGGAATTGACTGAGGCGGCGATCGGCGGCGATGCCGCGCGCGCGACGCAGCAGTTTCTCGCTCTTCATGGAGCAACAACCGGCCGCAAGGCCCTCTGATTTGTAAAAACGGGAAGGAAGACAAAATGCGCGTCTATTACGATCGTGATGCCGATCTCAATCTGATCAAGGGCAAGAAGGTCGCCATCATCGGCTATGGCAGCCAAGGCAGGGCGCATGCGCTCAACCTCAAGGATTCCGGCGCCAAGGAGATCGCCATCGGCCTCAAGGCCGGCTCGGCGACCGCCAACAAGGTCGAGGCCGACGGGCTCAAGGTGATGAGCGTGGCGGACGCCGCCAAATGGGCCGACCTGATGATGATGGCAACGCCGGACGAACTGCAGGCCGACATCTACAGAAACGAGATCGCGCCGAACATCCGCGACGGTGCCGCAATCGCCTTCGCGCACGGCCTCAACGTGCATTTCGGCCTGATCGAGCCGAAGTCGACGGTCGACGTCGTCATGATCGCGCCGAAGGGTCCCGGCCACACGGTGCGCGGCGAATACCAGAAGGGCGGCGGCGTGCCGTGCCTGGTCGCCGTCAACCAGGACGCTTCGGGCAATGCGCTCGACCTGGCGCTGTCCTACGCCTGCGGCGTCGGCGGCGGCCGTTCGGGCATCATCGAGACCAATTTCCGCGAGGAATGCGAGACCGACCTGTTCGGCGAGCAGGTCGTGCTGTGCGGCGGTCTGGTCGAGTTGATCCGGGCCGGTTTCGAGACGCTGGTGGAAGCCGGCTACGCGCCTGAGATGGCCTATTTCGAGTGCCTGCACGAGGTCAAGCTGATCGTCGACCTGATCTATGAAGGCGGCATCGCCAACATGAACTACTCGATCTCGAACACCGCCGAATGGGGCGAATATGTCTCGGGTCCGCGCATCATCACCGCCGAGACCAAGGCCGAGATGAAGCGCGTGCTGAAGGACATCCAGACGGGAAAATTCACCTCGGAGTGGATGCAGGAATATCGCGCCGGCATGTCCCGCTTCAAAGGCATCCGCCGCAACAATGACAGCCACCAGATCGAGGAAGTCGGCGCCAAGCTGCGCGCGATGATGCCCTGGATTTCCAAGAACAAGCTGGTCGACAAGGCCAAGAACTGAGCGAAATCCACAAGCGCTCGAAAACAGCGGCTTCCATGAACAAAAAACGGCGCCAAGTGGCGCTAATGCAGTTCACTTAGGCACCTTCAGTGTTCTGACAGGATATTTGGCTGGTAGCTTTTTGACGACACGGGGGCATGATCGCC
>NZ_JAMYPL010000057.1:0-6137 GCF_040320355.1 Mesorhizobium sp. M0715
ATCCGCCCGCCGCAAGGCAGCCACGGCATAGTCTTCCGCTTCAAAGATCGCCGTCCGCTCAAGTCCAGATCCATGCACCAACGCCCAGCGCAACAGCACTTCCGGCGATATCATCTCGGCCGTCCGCCAACTGGTGCTCATCGCCAATGATGATCTGATTGCCGGCATCCTCAACCGCAAGGGACTGGTGACCGGCCACGCAATCGTTGGACACGCGAACGGGTCACCGCGCACAGGTCGCATCATAAGATCCCTGTCTTCCGGCCAGCGGCGGACGGCAAAGAGCCATGGCTTAACCTGAACAAGGCGGCGCGCCTTCCGGGTAGAGGAACTGTCTTGTCAGATTCACGCCAGTGGAAGGCCCGCTGGCGGAATGGTCAGGTTCGGCTTCACGTCCAATTGCGATAGACGAGATGTGGAAAAACCTGCTCCGCGAAGCGGCTGTCCCGCTGAATCATCACTTCCTCCACCGCCTCCATGGCTCCTATGCAATCCGCATACAGGCAGTCGTCGAACACCCAATAGCCTCCATCGACCATATATTTTCGGGATACATCGTAGCTATACTTCACGGCGCTGTAAATGTCACAGTCGATATGGCACAAACGGACCGAGCCTATATTTTTCAGCACATCCTCAGCAGTGTCCTCGAACAGCCCCCGAACCAGATGGAGATTATCGATCTTCTGCCTCTCGATAAGCTCCAGCAGATCATCGTATCCTGCATCACTGAAATCGCCTGCTCTGTAAGTGTCACGCTGCGGGTCCGTTTGCGGCATACCCTCGAAAGTGTCGAAAGCGTAGACTTTCATGTCGGGATAGAGTTCCTTGCATACGGCGGCCAGAAAAAGCGCGTTGCCGCCGCGATAAGTGCCGAACTCGACGACATGGCCGGCCGCTAGGCCATCGAAGCCGAAACGTAAGATGAGATAGAGATTCATTCGGTTTCGCTCGCCCAGGAGCGTCCGGTTTCGTGCCAGTTCCATAGCCCTATTGTAAAGCTTGTCCTGGTGCAATTGCTCAACCAGATTGTGGCCCTGCAGGCCTAGTCCGCGTTGTAAGCCAGCGCGAACGTTTCGCCCACGTGATCTCCGCGGCGCCTCCTCGAATTCAGGCAGAGTTATTGTCATTGAAGCACTCCTCGTAAAAATAGCATCTTCAAGGCATTCCATACTTGCCTTAACAGCCCATTCTACTGCATACTCAACGGTATATGCGTCCCATGGAAACAGCCCGCGAATTCGCTTTACCGACATGTTCAAATCGAGCGTTGAAGCTATAATGGCAATCGTTGTCGATGATGGCCGTACATGCAAGTTATCGTTTATTAAGGTTTCGCGACTATTAGGTTATGCGATTTCGGCCACGTCAGGAGCCCTATAGGAGATATCCGCCCTCCGACTGAGCATTGCCGACATTGCGCTGGATTGCGGCTTCTCCTCACCCTCACATTTCGAAGGTCTATCGGGATCAACTTTGGCAAAACCCCGACCAACGAGCGGCGCTAAATTAACGCCTTCGTTGCTTCTGACAGAAAAGATTTGGGCGATGTCACGTTGTCTGCATATACACGCGTTGAGACCTGCGGCCGCTGATGTCAGCTGGGTCGCGTCCCCAGACGTGGTGTAGCTCGGCGGTAGCGAAGCCGCTCGCGAGCGCGCCCTCAACAGCGCCGTAGCGAGCGAGCGGCTTTGCGGCGGTCATCGATGTTCCCGGGTAAGGTCGGGTTGCTGACACCAACCTGATTCGAAGGAACCACCGATGACCGACGACATGATGAACCTGCGCACGCTCGTGGAGAAGACCCCCGACGCCGATATCTTGCGCGAGATGATCGGCTTTGCCGCCGAGCGGCTGATGGAGCTGGAGGTGGGCGCCGCCTATGGCGAGAAGAACCCGTTGCGGACGGCTCAGCGCAACGGCTATCGCGATCGCGATTGGGAGACGCGGGCCGGCACCGTCGAGCTGCGCATCCCCAAGCTCAGGAAGGGCTCCTACTTTCCGGGCTTCCTCGAACCGCGGCGCATGGCGGAGAAGGCGCTGACGGCCGTCATCCAGGAGGCCTACGTCCAGGGTATCTCGACCCGCTCGGTCGACGACCTGGTCAAGGCCATGGGCATGAGCGGCATCTCCAAGAGCCAGGTCAGCCGGCTGTGCGAAGAGATCGACGGCAAGGTCAAAGCGTTCCTTGAAAGACCCATCGAGGGCGACTGGCCATACCTGTGGATCGACGCCACCTACCTCAAGGTGCGCCGCGGCGGACGCATCGTCTCGGTCGCCGTCATCATCGCTGTCGGCGTCAACGCGGACGGCCGGCGCGAGGTGCTGGGCATGGAGGTCGGCACGTCTGAGGCCGAGCCGATCTGGACGGAGTTTTTGCGCAAGCTGACCCGCCGCGGCCTCAGGGGCGTCAAGCTCGTCGTCTCCGATGCCCATGAAGGCATCAAGGCGGCCGTCACCAAGGTGCTGTGCGCGACATGGCGGCGCTGCCGGGTCCACTTCATGAGGAACGTGCTGGCGCATGCCGGCAAGAGCGGCCGCCGTGTCGTCTCCGCCTTCATCGCCACCGCGTTTGCCCAGGAGACGCCAGAAGCCGCCAGCACCCAATGGCGTGCCGTCGCCGACCAGATCCGGCCGAAGGTGCCCAAGCTCGCCGCCATCATGGACGACGCCGAGCCCGACGTGCTGGCCTACATGACCTTCCCCAGGGAGCACCGCGCCAAGCTGCATAGCACCAACCCGATCGAGCGCCTCAACGGCGAGATCAAGCGCAGGACCGAGGTCGTCGGCATCTTCCCCAATGACGATGCCATCGTCCGCCTCGTCGGCGCGTTGCAGAATGATGAATGGGCCGTCCAGCGCGCCAGATACATGACGCTGGAAACCATCAGCCAAATGAGCGATGATCCTCTCATCAGCCTGCCAGCCGTGGCACGCTGATCATCCCGGCCCCATGCCGGAGAGCGCGGCGACCAAGCCGTCAGCTACACCACTCCCGGGGACACGATCTGTCAGCTGACCACGGCCACGGCTTTCCATTGCGCCATGGCCTGCAGGCGGTGAATATGTGTAGCGAGAGCGGAGCGTTTTGAGCGGGGCGGGACGAAGAGATTGCGCAGAGCCGAGAAGATCGAAACGAAACGAACGCGAACCACTTGTTCCTCTGGATGAAGCAAGCCCAGCAAGGGCGTGGCCGATCCAAGCCTGGCCCGAGAGCTCACCGATCGCCTTCATTGATATGGGTGTTGTCGGTCCTGGTCTGCACGATGTAGAGCCGGAAGAGCCGGCTCCTGGCGATCGCACTCTGGAGTACCGGCTATGACCAGCCAAGAAGTTTCTACCGGTGGCCGGATGGAAATCGTCGGGGCCAACGGCCGGCGTGTGATCGTCGACCGCACTGTCGACGTAAGTGTCCTGCTGCGGATCTTGCAGGGGCTGGAAATGCTGCGATGATCCCGACAGAAGGCCTGCGTGTGTGGTTAGCCACAGGCTACACCGACATGAGATGTGGCTTTCCATCACTGGCGCTACGGGTGCAGGAGGTCCTCAAACATAATCCCCTTGGGGGCAACCTGCTTTGCTTCAGGGGGAAACGCGGAAATTTGTTGAAGGTCATTTGGCATGATGGCCAAGGAGCATGCCTGTTCACAAAAAGACTCGAGCGCGGCCGCTTCATATGGCCGACAGTTGAGGGTGGAGTTGTGACAGTATCTCCCGCGCAGCTGAGTTATCTCTTGTCTGGGATAGACTGGCGCAACCCTCAGGAAACGTGGCGTCCAGCTCGGGTTGGGTAGCATTTTTTAATTGAAAATACGATGGAATGTGATTCAATCGACGCATGACTTCGAAGCCGGTTGAGCTCCCCTCGGATCTTGCCAGCGCCTACGTGGCGCTGCTGGCTGAGCGTGAGGCGTTGCAGGCGGAACGGGATATGGCGGTCGCGGATGCTGCCAACTGGCAGGCTGAAGCCGCCAACGCGCAGGCCATGCTGTCCGACAACGAGGCGCGGATTGTCCATCTCGAGCTGCGCATCGAGAAGCTGAAACGCGAACTGTACGGGCAGCGCTCCGAGCGCACGGCGCGGCTGATCGAGCAGTTGGAATTGTAACTCGAAGACCTCGTGACCGCGGCGACCGAGGACGAGCTTGCCGCGGCCGCCGCGGCGGCGAAGACCCAGAGCGTGCGTTCCTTCACGCGCAAGCGGCCGGTGCGTAAGCCCTGACCAGAGAATATCGAACGCGAGCGCGTCGTCATCGAGCCTCCCACCTGCTGCGGCGGATCGCGGCTGTCGAAACTGGGTGAGGATGTGACCGAGACGCTTGAAGAGATCCCGCGCCGGTTCAAGCTGATCGAGACGGTGCGCGAAAAGTTCACCTGCCGGCGACTGCGAGAAGATCACCCAGCCGCCGGCGCTGTTCCATTCCACGCCGCGCGGCTTCATCGGTCCCCAACTGCTGGCGACAATCTTGTTCGACAAGAGAGCTGGCTTGGGGAATCTGGACAGAACGATAAGTGGATTTTCCGCCTGACAACGGCAACGTGGTTGCCGCGAATCAGGAGAGACCATGACGAAGTGCACGCGCCGGAACCACACACCGTTCACGCCAAGATGGAGAGCTGGCGCTGGAGAACGATTTTTTGGAAGGCGCACTCATCAAGGCCGGCATGCTGAGCGTAAAGCGATGCTCGACCGCAACCACGACCTTCCCATCGTCCGTCAGGCCAAGGCTCTGAACATCAGCCGCGTCTACTACAAGCCGCGGCCGGTGTCGGCCGAGGACCTCGCGCTGATGCGCCGCATCGATGAACTGCATCTGGAATACCCGTTCGCAGGTAGCCGGATGTTGCGCGACCTTCTCAACCGGGAGGGCGTCGAGATCGGCCGCCGCCACGTCGCCACGCTGATGAAGCGCATGGGCGTCGAGGCGATCTATCGCCGACCGAACACCTCGAAACCCGCGCCGGGCAACAAAATCTATCCCTATCACCTGCGCGGACTGAAGGTCGATCGTCCGAACCAGGTCTGGGCGATGGACATCACCCCTATAGTGCGCCTCGTCCCGGATGGTCCGGGGTGCATATGTTCGGAATGCATTGAGAAAGGAGGATTTGAAGAATGCCCTGCTCCCTGCTGTGAGGGGGCTTGAGCCCAAGCGGCGGTGACCTGTCGTCAACTGGCAGGGTGATGTAGCCCGCAGGTAAAGGGAATTGAGGCGAAGCCGTTACGCCGAGATGGTTCCCGAGACTGTAGCACTGGAAGGTTGAGGAACGCGAACCGGTTAATCCGCATCCGAGGGCTGAAATGTCGCCTTCGCCTACACGGCTTAACAGGCGAAATGCTGATGATGTCGCCGGAGACGTATGTCGGCGGCATCCGAATGTGGGCGTACATGTAGGCCGCCTGCAGGGAGCCATGGGGAGAACACAGTCCAGACCATGGCAGCGGCATCGACTTGCGGGACGCAAGGACAAGGACCGCGACCGGCAACCTCCCCAGTGCGTGGAATGTCCGGCATATGAACGAAGGGAAGGCATGATGGAGTGCCCACGATGTTCTGCGTCGCAAGGGAGTTGACCCTGATGTCCATCATGCTGGCGGAGTTCCCGTATTAGTCCGCGGCAGGGAAAGCCTGCCACATGGCGAAGGGGAACAGTTCAATCTGCTTGGAGTGCGAATTACCTGACCAAACAAGGTGAAGACCTTTGATAATCAGCGAAACGCAGCACAAGCTCGCAACATGGGCCGAGAGCGATCTGAACCGGCGGTTCGATCGACTTCTACGGCTCATTGCCGATCGGGAATGGCTTGCCGAGGCCGCCCGGATCGTTCTGGCGTCGAGTGGCGCTCGGACTCCGGGCATTGACGGAATGGATAAGCAACGAATGCAGGATGGGTTGGATCACCATCTGGCCGACCTGCGGACAAACCTGCTGAAGGGCACCTATCGCCCGAAGCCGGTCAAGCGGATCTATATCCCGAAAGGGCGTTGGTTCATGGAACGGCGTTGGTGCATGGATCTGGACTTGAGCGGACGGCGATCTTTGAAGCGGCAGACTATGCCGTGGCTGCCTTGCGGCGGGCGGATTTCGGCCTGCGCAGGCAAGCATGCGGTTGAGGACGGCACAGGCGATGGCGA
>NZ_JAMYPL010000058.1:0-5944 GCF_040320355.1 Mesorhizobium sp. M0715
GGGCGGCGGGCCCCCCCCCCGCCCCCGCGCCCGGGCCCCCCGGCCCCCCGCCCCCCCCCCCCCGCTCCCGCTGTCCCCCCCCACCCCCACCCTCTGGCCCCCCCCCCCCCCCGCCCCCCCCCCACTTCTTAAAGCGTTTCTTCGCTGGGCTGGTTCAGGTGACCAGAAAAGACGATGCGGTAATCGACAGATGCGGAGAGAGGCTCGCGAAATGGATCTGGTTTGCGCCTCCGACGCCGTCGCTGTCGAAAGAAAGAGCTCCCGTCGAACTGTTGTAGATAATGTGATCGGAACTGTCATGCGCGGCTTTGCCGGCAAAGAAAGCGTCCGACGAGAGGCCCCCCTGATCGAGACCGGCAAAGATGGAATGATCGAGGTGGATTTTGTCCTGGGCTTTGTTGAAATCAGTGATCTTGTCCACGTTTCCAGCACCAAGGGCGGTACTGAACACGAAGGCATCTCTGCCCCCACGCCCGCTCAACGTATCGGCTCCGCCGCCACCGTCGATCTTGTTGCTACCGGCATTGCCTTGAATGGTCTGTCCGAATTCGTTGCCGGTCAGATTGATGGCGGCCTTGCTGGATGCCTTGGTGGTTGCGAGTTGCTCGATATGCGAGCCAGCCGAAAGAGCGAAGCTCACCGAGGCAAGAACCTTATCGGCGCCGCTTCCTCTCTGCTCCACCACCTTGTCGTGGGCATTGTCGACGTAATAGGTGTCATTGCCGCCATAGCCGGTCATCTTGTCCGCGCCACCGCCACCATTGATCTTGTTGGCGCCGCCATTCCCATAGATGGCTTGACCGAATTCGTTGCCGGTCAGGTTGATGGACGCCCTGCCACCCGAACTGGCGGTGGAGAGCTGCTCGATATGTGAGCCCGCCGTAAGAGCGTAACTCACCGAGGCCACGACCTTGTCGACCCCGCCGCTTGGCGCTTCCATCACCTTGTCATGGGCATTGTTGACGAGATATTTGTCATTGCCCGTGGTCGCGTGAAAAACGTCTGCGCCGCGCGTGCCATGGAATATATGATCGCTGTCCGACGGGGCCGGCGCGGCGGGAGCAGGGGCGCCGGCGTCGCTTGGCGGCGTGGTCGGGGTATCGATCGGATCGCTTGCTGGAGGGGCGGCAGAGCCACCGGTGCTTTGGAGGTTGTGCTGCTGGAAGAAGGCCTGCAGTGCCGGCGAATTCTCCAGAGCTGTGTCTCCGTTCTGCGAGCCCCAGGCATAGGCATAATCGAAGGCAGGCGACGGAACCAGTGCTGCCCAATGATCTATCATCGTTTGCATCTGTTCCGTCGTTGGCATCTGATGCTTCCCGCCCGTGTCGGTCGTCCAGTTGCCACCGCCAAAAGTCTGGTAGACCGGAATGATCTTGTCGATCGGGATGCCGGACTTCACTGCCGCGCCCACGGCCCTGTCGATCATGTTGTAGTCGACCGTGCTCACGTCATCGCGCACCGGGTACGGGTCCAACCCGTAATAGTCGATGCCTGTATTGGCCGGATTATAGGTGTTGGAAAAATCCGGATTTGTAGGAGACCCCATATTCATCATGGTGACGAAGGTCTTGGCGCCCGGAAAATGGGAATGGATCCAATCCGATTCCGCTTTCAGGTTTTCGGCAGTTGCATATGTGCCCCACCTGCCGGTGGGATCTGGCTCGTCCATCAGGAAAAATCCGAACACCTTCGCGTTGTTCAGAAATGGTGTAACTTTTTCAATGAAGGAGGAGGTGACGCCGTCGTGCGCTCCGAGATAGACGAGGCCTTTCATGCCGTCCGGCAAAGCATTGACCTGCGAAAGATATTGAACATCGACCAGGTTGAACCCGGCGGTTGCGACTTCGGTGGCTGATCCACCGGACGCATAATGGAGTGTCATCCAATGATCCTTTGGTTGATTCGATTTATGCCCCGCGTCTGCTTAGGTGATTGCTACATTAGGATGAAATCAAATACGAAACACAGCGAGATAGAATGTTTGATTGATCTAAGTTGTTGCTCAGTAGCAGGTATTTTGCTCAGTCGACTGTGGCACCTTTGAAAGTGTTTGGGAGCAAGGACATACGCCTCTTTTGCCGGCTCCGTTCTGACCAGTTCCTTTAGCGAAAATCGTCATTTTTCGGGAAGTTATCCCCAGACAGGGAGACGTCGGCGGTCGCGTTTCGCCGGCTCATGCCACGAATCCGCTGCATTTTCCTCAAAGTCGACGTATGTAAGCAGAGCGTAATAAGGGGGCCGACGGATAGCGGCTGCTATGCGCACTAAGAAAGGTTTGAGCCATTACAACTTACGGAAGTAACGGCGCGGCAGTGTCGCGCGAACGACCGCTGGTCATGAAAACATCGGGGGCCGGTTCTCCCGAGCTACGTTCCGCCATTCTCGCCTGCATGCCTGGGCTGCTTGGCGTGGCGCTGTTCTCGGCAGTGATAAACATTCTCGCTCTGACCGGTTCGGTCTATATGTTGCAGATTTACGATCGCGTTCTGCCGTCGCAGAGCGTTCCCACCCTGGTGGGGTTCACGATCGGAATGCTGGGTCTGTATGCGGTCCATGGGCTTCTGGATTTCGTGCGGCTTCGCGTGTTGGTCCGCATCGGCAGCCGTCTCTATAGGAATTTGCAGCAAAAGGTGTTCTCCATCTCCCTGTCCCTGCCGCTCAAGGCAGGGCGTGATGCGGACCGTCTGCAGCCTTTGCACGATCTTGACCGACTGCGCGGCTTTCTCTCCGGAACGGGACCGACGGTCATCTTCGACGCCCCGTGGATCCCCTTTTATCTGCTGATCATTTATTTGCTCCATCCTTCGCTCGGCCTGCTGGCGACGGTCGGCGCGATCGCTGTGGTCCTCTTAACAGCGATCGCGGAAGTGTTTAGCCGAGGCCCCGCCGCGCGTGCCTCGGAGGAGCTGCTGTCGCAGCGGGCGCTTGCCGATTCCGGCCGGCGCAACGCCGAAGTCGTTCACGCAATGGGGCTGTCTGGTCGACTGGCTCGACGCTGGAGCGACGTCAGCCGAGCCTATCTCGCCCAGCAGGAACGTCTCTCTGACGTCGTTGGTGGCGCCAGTTCGCTGTCGAAGGCCCTGCGGATGGCGTTGCAGTCCTGTGTTCTCGGTCTCGGCGCTTACCTGGTGATCGGCGGCGAGGCTTCACCTGGGGTGATCATCGCATCTTCCATTTTGCTTGGCCGCGCCTTGGCCCCGGTCGATGCTGCGATCGCAAACTGGAGAGGCTTTCTGTCGGCCCGGCGCAGCTATTCCGAGCTGGCAGCGGTCATGGCGGCATTCGGCCGCCAGGACGAGCCAATGGAGTTGCCTCGGCCGCAGGCGCGGTTTGCGGTCGAGCAATTGACCATTGCGCCGCCCGGCTTGCCAAAGCCAACCGTGGTGAATGTGAGTTTCCATCTGTCGAGAGGCGCTGGGATGGCCGTAATCGGCCCAAGCGGTTCCGGCAAGACAACTTTGGTGCGTTCGTTGGTCGGGGTGTGGAAGCCGCTCCATGGCTCGGTGAGATTGGACGGCGCCTCTCTCGATCAATGGAACTCGGAACAGCTCGGCGCCCATATCGGCTACATGCCGCAGGATGTGGAGTTGTTTGACGGCACGGTAGCAGACAACATTTCGAGGTTCCGAGGCAAGACGGATCCAAAAGGCGTCCTTGCGGCGGCAAGAGCAGCCGGCGTCGAGAAAATGATAATGCAACTCCCTCAGGGGTTTCAGACCCGCATCGGCGAGGGCGGAGCGGCCCTGTCGGCAGGGCAGAGGCAACTCGTGGGTCTCGCCCGAGCACTTTATGGCGAGCCGTTTCTTGTCGTGCTCGACGAACCGAACTCGAACCTCGACGTAGATGGGGACGCTGCCCTGGCCGGCGCCATACGGGCAGTGCGTCAGCGCGGAGGCATCGTCATTGTCGTTGCGCATCGTCCTTCGGCTCTCGCCAACATCGATCAGGTATTGGTTATGTCGAATGGGACGGTTCATGCCTTTGGCTCGCGCGAGCAGGTCTTGGCGAACGTGCTCCGACCTTCACCGCCTGTTTCACCTCGGCCATCTTCTTTGGCGCCGATACCGGGTGTTGCCGGACATGCATGAAGGTCTGCTCGAAACATTCGTCACCTTCTCATCGTATGCTCGGACCCTTCGTGGCAGCAAACGGCCTGCCGTGAGCGCGCCAGATCTGCCGGACGGTATACGGGCCAACCTGATATTCGGCTTGGCGATTACCGGTCTGCTGGTCCTTGGCGGCGGCCTATGGCTGGGATTGACCAAGATCGCCGGCGCTGTGGTTGCACCAGCCACCGTGGTGGTGGAAAGCAACGTCAAGAAGGTCCAGCATCAAACCGGAGGCACAGTGGGCGGGATCTTCGCGCAGGACGGAGATCATGTACGAGCCGGCGACGTGCTGGTCAGGCTGGATGACACGCTGACTCGCGCGAACCTGCAAATCATCAGTGAGGATCTCGATCGCGCGACCGTCCGCCTCGCCCGGCTGGAGGCCGAGCGCACGGGCCTGGCGGAAATGCAGCTGCCGGTCGGCCTGAAGGCGCGAATGAACCAACCGGAGCTGGCTGCGCTCGTCAACGGCGAGCGCGCCCTCTTTGAAACGCGCGCCTCGGCTTTGGCTGGGCAGAAGGCACAGTTGAGAAGCCAATCCCAGCAACTTGAACGTCAGATCGACGGTCTTAAAGCGCAACAGAGCGCGGTGGATGAATCGGTTGCTCTGCTGAATAAGGATTTCGCCGACGTTGATTCCCTCTACGCCAAAAAACTCGTCTCCAAGGAGAGGGTGAGCAACATCAGGCTGGATGCCACCCGGGCCAGGGGAGAATCGGGGCGCCTCGCTGCCGCAGTAGCTGAAGCGCAGGCGCGCATCAGCGAAACGGGGTTGCAGATGCTGCAGCTGGATGACCAAAGGCGCACTGACGTGACGACCGAACTCCGCGAGACGGAAGCCAAACAGACCGAACTCAACGAACGGAGGATTGTGGCCCAGGATGAATTGACCAAGACAACGATCCGCGCGCCGCAGTCCGGAACGATACAGGAATCGGCTGTCCATACCGTCGGCGGTGTTATCGCGCCTGGCGAGATGCTCATGACCATCGTACCTGATGCCGACGATCTTGTGGTGGACGCGCTGATCCCTCCGTCGCGGGTCGACGACGTCCGGCCAGGGCAGCCGGTATCGATCCGTTTTCCGGCGTTCGACGTGGGAACCACTCCGGTCTGCCAAGGGTCAGTGAAACACATCTCGGCGGATCTGATTAAAGATCCGCAACGTCAGCTTTCCTATTTCTCGGCGCGTATCAAGGTTGAAAGCAAATCGAACTGCCTGACCGAAGCGAAGGTGCTGAGGCCAGGTATGCCCGCCGAGGTTCATATCCGCACCGATGAACGCAATGTCTGGTCTTATCTGTTGAAACCATTTGCGGATCAGATGTCCAAGGCGTTTACGCAGTGATGGCGAGGAGGGGAGGCGAGTAGGATATCGGGATTTCTGGCGGCCCGACGGCTTTTTGGGGGCGGGCGGCCGTCGAGCCTAACCGGCGGCGCGGGGATGAAGCGCCTCCGGCTGGAGGAAACATGCGCGTTATGTGCCGCTACCGCATCATTCGAATAGCGAGGCAGTTTGTCCGCTGTCGGTAGTTTTTTGCCCAATGAAATAAACGAACGCGAATGGCGGATGGCGGGCGAGCGGAACCGCAACATCACCCATCAAAGATCAATGTTGCTGTGGTGCGAATTGCGGGGGGGCGGCCAATCCCGTGGGCGTCGTGCTGGCAGGAGCTGGCGCAGCCATCGAGCATCACTGGACGGTGGCCTGAGGCGAGTTTGCCAGCCGTGATCTTGCAAAGACTTTGTCTATCCCCGCCCGAAATACGCCTGATACCACTCGACGAACCGCCCCACCCCTTCGGTCACTGTCGTCGTCGGGCGGTAGCCGACCG
>NZ_JAMYPL010000059.1:0-5276 GCF_040320355.1 Mesorhizobium sp. M0715
CCAGGGCCGAAAATACTTGCTCATAGCCCAAGATTGAATCAGACTCGTCAATAGTTGACCAGTGACTATCTGGACAGGCTCCTAGTGCAGCAGCACTCAACGGCAGCATCAACAAGCTCGATCCGATTGGTTTCGGCTCGCCGGCTGATAGTGAAGATTGGCTCATCACTGATCGGCGATCCTGAAACCGGAGAGATACGCGGTCCTTGGCTTGAGACGCTAATAGAGGATGTCGTCCGATTTTTCGCACGCGGGCAGCAGGTGATCATCGTCACGTCTGGTGCTGTCGCGGTCGGCTCAAGTCACTTCAACCATCTGGAGAGATCTCTGCGAGGTTGAGGAGAAACAAATTGCCGCCGCTATCGGTCAGGTTCGACTCATGCGTGCCTATGAACAGAGTTTTAAACCTCATGGTTTTGGCGTTGGGCAAATATTATTGACCGGCGAAGATATAGACAATCAGCATCGCCGCCTCAATGCGGCTTCAACCCTTCAACAACTTCTCAAAGTTGGCGCCGTACCCATTATCAACGAGAACGACACGACCGCAACGGCGGAGATCTGTTTTGGCGACAATGATCGGCTAGTGGTTTACGCCTGACATAAGAGTCCGGCTGGGGATTCCCATTTTGTGAGTGCGCATGCGAGTCTGGCGCATGCGCACAGGAATATTGCTCACCGTTTCTTCGATTGATCGTCAGCGTCTGGGCGCGCTGATCAGAGATCGCAATGCGCCGCAGAAGCACGTTTGGCGCGCCGAGATCATTCTGTTGAGCAGCGACGGCGTGGGCACCCTCGAGATCATGCGGCAAACTGGTAAGTCCAAGACCTGCGTGTGGCGCTGGCAGGAGCGCTTCGCCGCGGAAGGCTTCGAGGGACTGTTGCGCGACAAGACGCGCCCCTCGCGCATTGCCCCACTCGGACCTGAAGTCGCCGAGCGCGTGGTGGCACTGACGTGGCAGGACCCGCCTGGCGAGACGACGCACTGGACCGCCGACATGATGGCGGCCGCGGCCGGCATCAGCGCCAGCGCAGTGCGCCGCATCTGGAAGGCGCACGGGCTGCAGCCCAACCGCTGGCGCCAGTTCAAGCTCTCCAACGATCCGCAGTTCGTCGACAAACTGCGCAACGTCGTCGGCCTCTATGTTGATCCGCCGGCTCACGCCATCGTGCTGTCGGTCGACGAGAAGAGCCAGATCCAGGCGCTCGACCGCACCCAGCCGGCCTGCCCATGAAGAAGGGTAGGCTCGGCACCATGACCCACGACTACAAGCGCAACGGCACGACCACCCTGTTTGCCGCCCTCAACGTGCTCGACGGCACCGTCATCGGCAGGAACATGCAGCGCCATCGTCATCAGGAATTCATCCGCTTCCTCAACGCTATCGATGCCGAGGTGCCGGCCAGCAACGCCATCCACGTCGTCCTCGACAACTACGCCGCTCACAAGCACCCCAAGGTGCGTGCCTGGCTCGGCCGCCATCAGCGCTTCACCTTCCACTTCACACCGACCTCATGCTCGTGGCTCAACGCGGTTGAGGGCTTCTTCGCAAAACTGTCGAAGCGTCGTCTCAGGCGCGGCGTCTTCCACTCCGTCGTCGACCTTCAGGCGGCGATCAACCGCTTCGTTGCAGAGCACAACCAGCAACCTAAACCCTTCACTTGGACCGCCGATCCAGACAAGATCATCGCTGCCGTCAAACGCGGGCACCAAATGTTAGATTCCATCCACTAGCGGCACTGGTCGCGCCGATGGTAAACGCAGACGTTGTCGTTCTGCTTTCCAACGTAGATGGGCGTTGGTGCATGGATCTGGACTTGAGCGGACGGCGATCTTTGAAGTGGCAGACTATGCCGTGGCTGCCTTGCGGCGGGCGGATTTCGGGCGGCTTTTGGCTTTGCTTGGGGGCTGAGGGGGAATCGTCTCCCGTTGGGAGATGAGGAATCCGTAGGGCGGCGATGCAGAGGCTCGCATGATGATGGAAGCCTCGCCAACCACGCCCCTCATAGTGGCCGAGCCCCAGTTCCTGCTTGAGCTCCCGATAGTCGCGCTCGATGTGCCCCTTTAACATACCCACCTTTGTTCACGTGGCCCGCCAAACCCCTAGCTTTTTTCAAATTGGTTTTTGGCTGGGACGGGTAAACAGAACGTTGACAACATCACCTGGACCTTCGCGAGCGGCGTGCCGATCTTTACGGTATATGAAGCGCTGATGCTTTGGCTCTTCGCAAACGGTTATATTCCCTTTGTTGGATTGGTCTGAGCATCCAATCTATTTCGTAGCGATCATGCTGCTGATCCCGCTAATTCAGGACCTGCATTTCTACCTTGTTTATCGTCTGCTGCATTGGCCGCCACTCTATAAAATGGTGCACTCCCTTCATCACAACAACGTGAATCCGGGCCCTGGTCCGGCCTGTCGATGCACCCGATCGAGCATTTGGCTTACTTCTCCGGCGTCCTGGTGCATGTAATTATCCCCTCGCATCCCGTGCATGTGCTGTTCCTTATCTATCAATCCGCCTTGGGACCGGCGCAAAACCACGCTGGCTTTGAGAAAATCGCGGTCGCCGAAGATACGGCAATCGATACGGGCGGCTTTTAGCATTACTTGCATCACAAGTATTTCGAGTGCAATTACGCCGATGGCGCTATTCCGCTCTTCCACTCGATAAAGTGGTTCGGGACCTTCCATGACGGATCAGCGGAGGCAAAGGGGAGGCGATGGATCGGCGGTTCCGCGAACGCATGAAAGCCAAGAAAGCCTCAACCGATGTGAAGCCAATTTGATCGAACTGAACCGCGGCGTCCTCCCAGGCCGTTAAACGGGTGCTGAGCTTCGGCTCGGCGCCCGTTTCCATTTGTGAGGCCCGGGCAAAAGAGGGAAACCCCTCATTTTCGAGGATGGAGTTTAACCGTTCTGCGTGCAAGTCCTTCTGTCGTCAAGGTAATCGCCAATTTGGCGCTCAGCAGGAGGAACCGCTATGGAAAGAGGCATGGTCATCATCGGTGCCGGGCACGCGGGCTGCAGGGCTGCACAATCCCTGCGCCCTCACGGTTGGGCCGGCCCCATACATCTCATCAATGGAGAGGAGCGCGCGCCCTACGAGCGGCCGCCACTTTCGAAATCCGTGCTATTGCAGCAGAAGGAGACATCACAAATCCCGCTGCTACGGAGCGCTTGGCTGGAGGACGACACCACTTTCTACCATGAAGATGTGCGTGTAACGACGATCGACCGCACTCAGAAGACCCTGGCTTTGTCGAACGGCCAATCCCTCACCTATGAGAGCCTTCTGATTGCTACCGGGGCGAAGCCGCGCACGCTGGATTTCGGCAGGACTCTTCCCGCCGGCGTGATGACGCTACGGTCGGCAGTCCACGCTGAAGCGTTGGGCGACACTTTGCTCGCCGGCAAACGGTTGGTCATAATCGGTGGCGGTTTGATCGGCCTAGAGGTTGCGGCGTCGGCTGTGGGCAAGGGTTGTGGGGTCACTGTTATAGAGACAGCCCCACGCCTCCTCGCAAGAGTCGTGCCGACGGAAATTGCCTCGGAAGTCCGCAAAGATCATGAAGCCGCGGGCATTCAGTTCCGACTAGGCACTTCTGTGGAAGGTATCGTAGGAGACGCTTATATCAAAGGCGTTCGCTTGTCGTCCGGCGAAGAGATTCCTTGTGACGTTCTGCTGGTTTCTATCGGAGTGAGCCCTGAAACTGCGCTGGCCGAGGCCTCTGGGTTGGAAATCGACAACGGCATCGTTGTGGACGAATTCCTTCGCACAAGCGATCCGGCGATTTTCGCTGCCGGCGATGTCAGCTCTATTCGACGGGACGAATCCTTGCGACCTCAGCGACTTGAATGCTGGAAAAATGCCGAGGATCAAGGCGAACTCGTGGCCAGGAACATGCTGGGCCATCAGGTTGCTTATGAAATGGTGCCGTGGATGTGGTCGGATCAGTTCGATAAGGTCATCCAAGCGGCCGGCTGGCCGGCGCCGGACCAAGCCATAACCCTCAGGCCCCTGGCGTCGGGCGGCATCGCTGCTTTCCATCATGATCGGGAAACGCTGGTCGCAGTTAGCGCTTACGGCGCGATCGGGGTCGTCGCCAAGGCGGTCCGGGTGGGGTCAACAATGCTCCAGCGGGGTATGTCCCCAGCGCCTGCAACTGTTTGCGCTGTAGCTGACCTTCGGGAGCTACTTCAGGTTCAACAGGCAGCGTAGAGTTAGACATGCAAAATCTCCTGATCTTCCAGTCGCTTTGGGCCATGGAATTGCGCAGTGCCCGCTATCCGGAACGCACACTTGAGGACAATGTCGACAAGATATTCAAGGCTGGCTTCCAAGGGGTGAGTGCCGATTGGCGCGACCGCAGCTTCGTCAAGAAGCTATCCGCGTTGCTCAAGGACAACGGCATGCAAGCCGAAGGGCAATGCTTTCCGAGGACCGTCGACGACCTCAAGCCGGTGCTTGAAAATGCCGTGGAATTCGGCGTTCACCACATCGATCTGCAGCCGGACGTGCGGCCGCGACGCGTTCAGGAATGTATCCCCTTGCTCGAAGGATGGCGCCGGCTCGCCCATGAAGCGGGCGTCGAAGTCTATATCGAGACCCATCGCGACCGCATGACGACCGATCTCCACTTCACATTGGACCTATTGGATTGCTTCCCTGATCTTAGGCTTCTAGGCGATCTATCGCACTTTGTTGTTGGGCGTGAGTTCGCCTGGCCCATTCCCGATGAGCATCATGTCGAGATTCACCGCATTCTCGATAATTCCTGGGCCTTTCATGGCCGGGTGGCAACGCGCGAACAAGTTCAGATCGAAATCTCCTACCCGCAGCATAAAATGTGGGTGGATCAGTTCCTGTCCTGGTGGGAATATGGCTTTCGAAGCTGGCAGCAGCGAGCGAGCAAAGACGACTCCCTTTCGTTTACCTGCGAATTAGGGCCAAAACCGTATGCCATCACTGGGCCGGATGGCGAGGACACGGTTGATCGCTGGGCAGAGTCGCTTCTGCTGAAGGATCACATTGCGCGGGTCTGGAAAAATTCAATCATAAATCAATAATGGGAGTTTCCATGGACGTTCGCGCCGCCGTGGCCACGCAGGCCGGCAAACCGCTCGAAATCATGACCGTACAGCTCGAAGGCCCGAGGGCCGGTGAAGTGCTGGTCGAGATCAAGGCGACCGGCATCTGCCACACCGACGAATTCACGCTGTCGGGCGCCGATCCCGAAGGCATCTTTCCGGCGATCCTCGGCCATGAGGGTG
>NZ_JAMYPL010000060.1:0-5024 GCF_040320355.1 Mesorhizobium sp. M0715
GATGAGAACAATCTCGTAGTCGTCATCGAGCAGCCGAACCTGTTCGGGACGCAATAGCGGTGCACCTTGATGTGAATTCTGAATGGTCCAGTCGAACGTTCGCGCCTGGCTGTGGGAAATCGATTTGGCTTCAAACGTGTATTCACCGATGGCCTTGGAAATGTAGTTCGGAGTCTCGTCATCAGCCGTGGCCATGAACACTTGCAGTCCGGTATTGCTGAGAAAATTCTGCTTGCCAGCCTCTCCATAAGCCCCCGTCAGTGCCGAAAGGCTTTGGATGATGAGCATGAAACGCCCCTTGTAGCCCGCGATAGTCGTGATTGCGGTCTCGATCGCTTCCAGCTTACCCAAGTGCTTGAACTCGTCGAGCAGGAAGAGAACCTCGTGCTTTTCATCCCGGCGGGCCAGCGACCGCTGCAGAATTGAAACGATTTGCTGAAAAAACAAGCGTATCAGAGGCGCGATCACCTCAAGGTCGTTCGGACCAACGCAAAGATAGATGCACGTTCTGCGACGGCGAAGATCATAGACCGAAAAGTCCGAGCGACTTGTGGCCGCCTTTACAGCGGGATCCGCCCACAGGTTGAGCCCGCCATCGCCGAGCACGGAAGTGTAGGAGGTTAGGATTTTCGTATCGTTCCCCGCCATGTCGTCGAAGATGCGTTGTGCCTCTTTGTTCTGGGTCTCCATGGCGAGTCGCGCGAAGAGCTTAAACTTCTCCCCCGGCTGGGCGAAGAGGTCATAGACGGCGCCGATTGTTGGCGTGCCCCGCTCGATGCAGGCAAGGATTCCCGCGACAAAGATATCTCGCGCGCCGCTGACGAAACCTTCCGCGCCCTCCCCCTTGGCCGTAATCAGGTTTGCGGCCAAGCGGCGGGCTTCGGTGAATTGCTGCTGTGGAGGCAACGCTATAAGATCCAACAGCGGATTGTAGCAGTTTGTGCGCCGCTCCGAATCCAGCGGCGCGAATTTAAACACGTCGTCACCTGCGGCTTTGCGCGCCCTCGAGGTGAGCTCAAAGAGCTCCCCCTTGACGTCCAGAGCTATCACCGAGCCTTTGAATGTAAGTAGCGTTGGAATGACTATGCCGACGCCCTTGCCAGCGCGGGTCGGTGCAACGATGAGGCTGTGAGGCTGCTCGCCATTGGTCAGGTAGTAGCCAGGCCAGAAAGGGCCACTTGTCTTCCCAAACACCGGCCCTGTCACGCCACGGTATCGTCGCAGATATCCCGTGCGTCGCATTTCATCCACTCGAGCCCAACGAGCCGTCCCGTGGTGTTCGAGCTTGCGGCGCAATACGATCTGCTGAATCAGCAAGACGACCGCGGACGTCGAGAGCACGATAGCCGCGCCCCGATAGAAAACGGGGGTTGCGAAACCCAAATAGAAGGGCGTCTCAAACCAAAAGGCACGGACATCAAACGCCATCAGAGCCTCGCCGCTGCCGCCGTGGCGGAAGGTTGCGTAAAGACTTGCCGCACAGAAGCCCACGGCGAGTGAGCACGCGATGCTAATGGCTATGTTGGGGGGCGTCGTTTTTGTTGAAAGCATTGTTCCATTGCCGGATTAGCCGTAGCTAATGCTGCGCGTGCTTCAGAGACCGAACCGGCGTCGCGCGATGTCGCCGCTCGACAGATCGATGCCGCAGCGGGTGGTGCGATGCTTGCAGCGCATCACCCGGCAGACGTGGTTTTTGAAAGTTACACTAAGCAGGTACGTCAACGGCCAGCGAATTGGAAACGGCAAGGCCGTAAACGGAATTCGGGAGAGAAAGCGTCACTGTACCATGGCCGAGACCTCAACGGCCGGAGCGATCTCTGCTTCTGGTGGCCTCCATTAGGTCCTCTCGGGCGTGATTGAAGGCGTGGTTTATGGACCGCCCGATTTGAGCACCCCGCTGCAGCTGTTCATACGAGGTTTGCGGGCCTACTGTATCACGGACTGCAGCCTCAATACCTGCTATGTGGCCGTCCAGATTCGCACTCCGTTCCTCTGCTGCATGCTGCGGCGGCGGCATGTGCGGCAAGATGTCTTGCATGCCGGGAAAAACTGAGTGAGCTTGGGCCTGTTGGTTTGCGTCTAACTGTTGATACATGTTGAGAATAGCATTGGATGCCATCATCCTGACATTGCCATCCGGATCAGAAGAAGCCAATCCAATGGCCTGATCAAGAATGCGAGATTTGTTTTCGTCAGTAAACTTACTGAAGTGTGGCGCAACGTAATAAGCTCCGAGAGCTTGCGACGGCGGATCCATGTTGCCAATGCGATTAACAATAGCATCTTGCAGCCCTGGCGTTAGGTAATCGCCTAGATTACTGGCCGCTCCGACTTTCTGCAATGCTATGTCATCCGTGCTGTACCCCAATTCGGCTGTTAATGTCGCGGCCAGATCGATGGCTGATCGTCCAAGACGATTGGTCCGCCTTTCAAATCTCGCGAGGTCAGTTTCTGGCCCGGGTTGAGTGCCCCGAACGGCTGTTCGCTCGTGCGTCCCGAGGCCTTTGAAGCCCCCAAGATTTCGCGCTGTATCGCGCGGGTTAGCGGTTACCAGCCGTTCTGCAACATCGCTCAATGGCCCCTCTGGAACGTCACGGAGGCTACTGCTCCCCACGCCTTGAGATGATCTTGCAGCTGCACGTGCCCGTTTGTTATCGCGATCCATTGCTCGCCTCCAAAGTAGTTATTCTACCCAATGAGGTTACCACCAAAGCTTGACCTGCTAAACCGATATGATGTTACAGTTGTAGTATGGCAAAGGGTTCCCAGCTCTGTGGGTCTGCCAAGTGCCCGTCCAAGCCGAAGAAAATACGATGAAGCTGGCATCAAATGCGATGTGAACTGCCCCGGGCATTCCGGTGGCCGTTTCGTTTGAGTCACGCGGCTATGGCTGGTTCATCCAACATGCCGTAGTAGCGTTCCTCGGCTTCGGCCGGCGGGATGTTGCCGATGGGCTCCAGCAGCCAGCGATTGTTGAAGCAGTCGACCCATTCGAGCGTGGCGAACTCGACGGCCTCGAATGAGCGCCAGGGTCCGCGTCGATGGATCACCTCGGCCTTGTAAAGACCGTTGATCGTTTCCGCGAGAGCATTATCGAAAGAGTCGCCGACACTGCCCACTGCGGGTTCGACGCCGGCCTCCGCAAGCGCTCGGTGTATTGAATGCCGAACCCTAGAGAATCAGCCCTCAGAGCCTTTGGTAATAGACCGACCCCTCGCACCTGTTTGGGCTGGGTGTACAAGTCAGGTTTTCATCAGGTTGGACGAGTATGTCTGGCAGCCAGAGCGCGACCACTTCCGTGCCCGCCCGCTCGTCTGGCAGACACACAAAGGAGAAAGACATGCCGTCAGCTACAAGCAGCGCCATCGTTTCCTGCCGCAGATCATCGCCCATCCGGTCTGGCCCTCCTTCAGGTCCCCTTGGCCTGTGTCTCGTCGAGGAAATGGCCCGGGAGCGGGATCGTGGTTTCGTATGAGACAATCCGCCGGTGCGGCAACAAATGCGGTCCGCATACGGAGCCATTACGTCGCGGCACTTGATATTGCAGTGCAGCAAAGGTAGAGGGCCGCCCCTTATCGGAGTGTCGTCCATGGTCCTTACCAATACTGGTAGCGAGGCAGAACCCGTCGAACAGTCGAGCCATCCGGCAATCGAACAGCAAAGCCCCGAGGTGCTGATGCTAGGCGCGCTCGGCGTTGTCTATGGCGATATTGGCACCAGCCCGATCTACGCGTTCCGTGAGGCGCTGGTGGCGTCGTCGGGCGGCAATGTCGCCGAGCGCGGCGATATCCTCGGCGTTTTGTCATTGATCATCTGGTCGCTGACGATCATCGTCACCATCAAGTACATCATGTTCGTGCTGCGCGCCGATAACGGCGGCGAGGGCGGCGTGCTGTCGCTGATGGCGCTGGCGCGCGGCAGTTTCCCCAAGCGCTCGGCGCTGATGCTCGGCATCGGCATCGTCGGGGCATCGCTTTTCTTCGGTGATGCCGTCATCACACCGGCGATATCGGTGCTGTCGGCGGTTGAGGGCATGAATGTCGTCACGCCGACCTTCCAGCCCTATGTCGTGCCGCTGACACTGGTCATTCTTACCATGGTGTTTGCGGTGCAGCGCTTCGGCACGGGCGGGGTAGGATTGGTGTTCGGCCCGGTGACGGCGGTGTGGTTCCTGGCAATTGGCCTTTCCGGGCTCAACCACATCATCGCCGATCCGGAAATCCTGTGGGCGGTGAGCCCGCACTACATCGTCGCGTTTCTGATCAATTCGCCCGACGTCGCTTTCGTGACCATCGGCGCCATCTTCCTCGCCGTCACCGGCGCCGAAGCACTCTATGCCGATCTCGGCCATTTCGGCCGCAAGCCGATCGTGCTGGCCTGGCTGGCGATCGTGTTTCCCTGCCTGCTGCTCAATTATGCCGGGCAAGGCGCCTTCGTGCTGGCCAAGAATGGCGTCGTCGGCCATCCATTCTTCGAGATGAACGAAGGCTGGACGCTGATCCCGATGGTCGTGCTGGCGACGGCCGCGACTGTCATCGCCAGCCAGGCGGTCATCTCCGGCGCCTTCTCGCTGACCCGGCAGGCGGTGCAGCTCAATATGCTGCCGCGCCTGGAAATCCTGCACACCTCGGAGAAGCAGTCGGGCCAGATCTACATGCCGCGCGTCAATCTGTTGCTGGCGCTGGCGGTGATGCTGCTGGTCGTCGGTTTCGGCGAATCGAGCAAGCTCGCCTCCGCCTATGGCATCTCGGTGACCGGCAACATGCTGGTGACGACGGTGCTGCTGTTCGTCGTCATGACCCGGATCTGGAAATGGCGGCTGTGGGTGGCGGTCGCCATGACGGCGCTGTTCGGCTTCATCGATGTCGGCTTTTTTGCCTCCAACATCGTCAAAGTGTTCGAGGGTGGCTGGGCTTCGCTGGCGGTGGCCTTCACCATTGTGCTGGCCATGTGGACCTGGGTGCGCGGCAGCCGCTATCTGTTCGACAAGACCCGCCGCAACGAAATCCCGCTCGATTTCCTCG
>NZ_JAMYPL010000061.1:0-4984 GCF_040320355.1 Mesorhizobium sp. M0715
ACATGCAGGACGGGCATTGCCGGCATTCCGGCGTGTAGAGCGGGATGACATGGTCGCCCTTCTTGACCGAGGTGACGCCCTTGCCAACATCGACGACGATTCCTGCACCCTCATGGCCGAGGATCGCCGGAAAGATGCCTTCGGGATCGGCGCCCGACAGCGTGAATTCGTCGGTGTGGCAGATGCCGGTTGCCTTGATCTCGACCAGCACCTCGCCGTCGCGCGGGCCGGCCAGATCGACCTCCATGATCTCCAGCGGCTTTCCGGCGGCGACAGCGACAGCGGCACGGGTTTTCATGATCTACATCCTTGTTCTGCGCTATTGGGCCGTTCGCTTCGGCAAGCCGGATGCTGGACTTGCCATTGATTCCCTCGATAACCCTTTGAGGCGTGTTTAACCCATCTTAGTTTGAAATCGGCAAAGTCCTTTCAAAAGCTGCCAGGGCGTGGAGCAGGCATTGTTAAATATCGGCAGGTTTGTCGTGAGTATCTCTCATTGGGCCTCAGGTCACCAGCCGCAGCCAAACCTCCCCAATCAACATCTTATGCCGTGCGCGCCGGACGCTTCCCAAGATCCTTCAGCATTTCCCGCGATGCATTGCGGCCGGGCACGCCGGAGACACCCCCTCCGGGATGGGACGAACGCTCCGCATTGATAGAGGCGCTTTCCTTTCGGCGTGTATCGATGGGTCCATTCTTTACACCACAACAACGCGCCTTGCCGGAGCTGTTTACCTCTTCGGCACGGTGGAATGATCTGGAACCGTCGAGCCTTGTGCCCGGGTACCTTCGATTTATCAAACAAAATCATAAACTACTTTGCCACTGTTGAAACGAGGGCTTCGCACACTGGTCCCTGCGATATGCCGTCGATTAGAATTTCGGCGGTAATGAGCCTTCGGCGCGGGTCAACCTGTGATGGGGCAGTGGTCCCAACCATTATCTCGCCCTGCTCTCCAGGTTGGAGCGTAATACATTCTCCTTCTCCCGAAACCCAACCAAAAGACGGTTGGAGGCGCGCGCTGTACACAGCAGTGCGCTCCAAGTTGTTGCGGATCTTTACCGTGTATATGAGTTTGCTGTTTGGCAGAACATGCGAAAGATAGGGGAGCATCCGGGCCCAGAATAGATCGATAAAATGATTTGCGGGCTCATCTACTATATCACGGAAAGCTGCTTCCTTACGTTCGATATAATCCGTGTACTCAGCGATCCTGGACGGATCCATGTCAATCAGCTCTCCGTGCCCAGGGCACACAAGATCGGGGTTAAGCGCCCGCATTACATTCGCGCAGCGACGATGCATCTCCAACTGAAAGCTGTTGCGCAAGACCGTCGTCTGGATAGCAATCTCGCGATCAATCCCTCCGGCGCCTGGATTAAAAAGGAAAAGATTGTCGCCGCCAAAAACGACCCGTTTTCCGTCGATCTTACCCAGAATCACCGCGTGATACTCGGTTTGACCAGGGGCGTAATGCACCTCGAAGTCAAATCCTCGCCAGTGAAAAGCCTCACCATCCCTCAGAATCCGTTGCACTTCGATGGGTTTGTGGAAGCAGCACGGCGTACTTGCCCACGCAGCAGGATCGGCAATGACCTCGGCGACACAATCGAGAGCCCAACACTTTGTGCCGAAACGTCGCTGGAGGTACGGTATGCCACAGACATGGTCATCATGAATGTGCGTTGGCACGACAAGTTCGATATGCCGCACTCCATGATCATCGCGAAGCTGATCAATATGATGCTCGACGAAACGCAGGGCCTGGAGCCCGTCGGAATCGACGGCACCATGGAGATGCCCCGACGAGGCTAGCCCATAGTCAATCAACATCGCGTGGCCGCTTCCACTCAGCACAACGTAGAAATTGGAGCAGGTATAAGGCCCCGCCCACAGCAGATGTTCACTGATCGGCTCCAGCCTGCTCTCTCGGATAACCTGCCTTTCGTTGAAATTGACGTCTCGGCCCGATGTAAAAAGCCTGCCGATAGAAGAAAGTGCTTCGAGCCTCGATTCGAGCCTTTCGATATCCGCTGTCACCTCTTTGATTGGTGCCCCATGAGATGGATAGGCGCATTCGACCTTCTCCTTCTTTAAGGCGAGGATCGACTGCATTGTGAACTCGGCACCGAGAAGGTCGCCGTAACCATACTCCATTGCATGCAGTTGATAGAGTTTTCCGCCGGCTATCATCAGATCTCCAATAAAGGCCACTTTCTTACCGTCTACATTTCCAACCAGGTTAACCATGCCGTAGGTGTGACCCTTCGCCGGAAGTATTCGGAATTGGTACTCCTTCCAGACAAAGATTCCGTAGTCTTCAAGAACCGCGTCGATTGCAATATTTTCTCCTAGTGAGAAGAACGTATTGCGGTCATTGTAGTTGTCGTAGATGCGTCGTGCCTGCCAGTAGGCCTCGACATTGTCGAACAGGTGACGCTCGTATTCGGGCACCGCGATTTTAGCCCCAGCTTTTTGAACGATTGGAGTTCCCCAGCACTGATCTCTATGGTGATGGGTATGTAGAACCCAGTCGACTTGTTGGATGCCGATTGTGTGAAGATGCTGCAATACAGCGCCCGATCCTGTATCAATCAGCAGGCACTCCGAGCCACTTTTCAGTACGTAAACGGTACACGTATCTTGATACGCCCAAAGGTGTTCGGAGAGCTGGATGAGAGACATTGTATTTCCTTCCAAGAGCGCTGACATGCTTGTGAGCGTCGGGTTGACCTTGGCGACCGCGATCTCCGGCAGCACGGTGAAGTTGGAGAAGGTCGAGCAGCCCATATAGTGAAAGATCTTGTCCTTGCCGATCGAGAAGCGCGACGAGCCATCTGGCATCAGGCCTTGGCCCTGCGTGGCGCGGATCGCCGTGCACAGATTGGTCTTCCGCGACAGGCAGGACGGGCACTGGCGGCACTCCGGCGTATAGAGCGGGATGACGTGATCGCCCTTCTTTACCGAGATGACGCCCTTGCCGACATCGACCACCACGCCGGCGCCCTCATGGCCGAGAATGGCTGGAAACAGGCCTTCGGGATCAGCACCCGACAAAGTGAACTCGTCGGTGTGGCAGATGCCGGTTGCCTTGATCTCGACCAGCACCTCGCCGTCGCGCGGACCGGCCAGATCGACCTCCATGATCTCCAGCGGCTTTCCGGCGGCGACAGCAACGGCGGCGCGCGTTTTCATGATCTACATCCTTGTTCTGCGCTATTGGGCCGTTCGCTTCGGCAAGCCGGATGCTGGACTTGCCATTGATTCCCTCGATAACCCTTTGAGGCGTGTTTAACCCACCTTAGTTTGAAAGCGGCAAAGTCCTTTCAAAAGCTGCCAGGGCGTGGAGCAGGCATTGTTAAATATCGGCAGGTTTGTCGTGAGTATCTCTCATTGGGCCTCAGGTCACCAGCCGCAGCCAAACCTCCCCAATCAACATCTTATGCCGTGCGCGCCGGACGCTTCCCAAGATCCTTCAGGATTTCCCGCGATGCATTGCGGCCGGGCACGCCGGAGACACCCCCTCCGGGATGGGACGACGCTCCGCATTGATAGAGACCTCTTATCGGCGATCTATAGTCCGAATAGTGAGCAGCGGGCCGCTTAAAGAACATCTGATCAAGGGACATGTCTCCGTGATTGATATGGCCTCCCGGCATGTTGAGCTGCTCCTCGATGTCCTTCGGCAGGAGGACCTGCGTATGGATGACACCATCGGAAAACCCCGGTGCGAAATGGTCGATGGTTTCAAACACCGACTTCAGGAATCTCGGGCGCTCCTGTTCCCAAGAGCCGTTTGTCAATTCATAGGAGGTATGTCCGCCATAGATTTGAACAATATGCTTTCCATTCGGCGCCAAGCCGGGTTCGAGGACTGTCGGGATCATCATGATCATGAACGGTCGCGAAGAATACCAGCCGGGTTTCGCCTCTTCGTAGGCCCGTTCGAGGTATTCCATGTCAGGAGCAATCTGGGCCCATGACGGGCTATCCATGCCCGCTTCCTGCTTGTTGAAAGATGAAAACTGCGGAGCTCTCTCACATGCGATATTCAGCTTGAATGCCGCCCCGTTCGTTTTGAATTGCGCGATGTCCGCGACGAATTCACTCGGCAGGTCACTCGCCGCCACGAGCTTTCCGAACAAAACTTTGGCGTTGAGGTTCCCGACAACAATGCGTGCCTTATACTCATCTCCGCGGCTTGTTACGACAGAATGCACTCGGCCATTGCGCGTCTGGACCTGTGCGACATCGCTGTCGACGAGTATCTCGACGCTGTGGTCCTCGGCGCACCGCGCCATCGCCTGAGTGATGGAGCCCATTCCACCGACGACCTGTCCGCTGATGGCGTCTTTCTCCTTATGGCCCGAGTCGCCGCCATGCAGCGCAAGCCACGCTGACCCGGGGGTCTTTGGGCCAATCAGGCTCCCGCCCACCGCTTGCGCGAACGCAGCCTTCACTTCACTGCTCTCAAACCAACGGCTCAGATATTCATCAGAGCTCTGTGTGAAGAGATCTATTAGTTTGTAGAAATCGTCGCCGACGTTGCGATTCTCCCATAGGAAGCTTGCTGTCTTTGCCCGCGAGCGCAACGAACTCGCGACGAGGTCGACTGGCGTCTGCAGCTTGAGTTCGTGGACAAACTTCGCAACGGTTGAGAGATGCTTGGTGAACTCCGGGTATCGGGCAGCGTCGGCCTGGGAAAATCGGGACAAGGCTGCCTGCATCTGTGCGATGTCGCCGCCGACCATCATCGAGCGCCTTTCGTCCACGGGCCGCAACGTGCGAGAGTCCGCATTGAAGGATCGAAGGCCATATTTCCTGAGTTCGAGCTCGGTGACTACCTTCGGATGTAGTTGGGCTGCAACGTAGGAAAAAACGGAAAAGGTGAAGCCGGGAACAACTTCCTCGGACCGAGCTGCGCCACCAATTACATGGCGACCCTCGAGCACCAGCACCTTCAGGCCGGCTTTCGCCAGGTAG
>NZ_JAMYPL010000062.1:0-4715 GCF_040320355.1 Mesorhizobium sp. M0715
AACAACTTCCTCGGACCGAGCTGCGCCACCAATTACATGGCGACCCTCGAGCACCAGCACCTTCAGGCCGGCTTTCGCCAGGTAGCAGCTGCAAGCAAGACCGTTATTACCGGCCCCAATCACAATCGCATCATAATTCTTTGGCATTATCGTCGCCCCTAATCTGTTTTTTGTCCTTGGAAGCGCGGGTGGCATCCTGCTCACACGCGCTGCTCACGTCGCATACTCAGGCGGAGAGCCTGTTGGCCAACAGATCGCGCTGGCGCATGGCTTCGGCAAGGATTTCATCCTGATCCATTGTCGTGAGGCGGCCCTTTTCCATTACGACCTTGCCATCGATGAGAACTGTATCGACGGGGATCATCGACGAGGACAACGACAACAGAATGCCCATATCGTCGCGCCAGGAATAATGGGTGATGTCTCGAGCTTCCCGGATGACCACATCGGCGCGCTTGCCCACGGCCAGGCTGCCCAGCCTGTCACCTAGGCCAACGTTTCTCGCAGCATCGATCGTCTGCATGTAAAATGGATCGGAGTCATTCAACCTGTCCCCAACCAGTGCCGACAGATAGAGGCTCATGAGGCCGGCGATCCCGATCGGGTGGCTCATGATCGTGTCGACAGAGAGCGAAACACTTGCGCCTTTTCGGTAGAGATGCGGGAACCAGCATTTTTGCGGCGGCGTAATCCGATAGGCCATCGCATGTTGGGGGACCCAGGAAAGGCCCGGCTTCATCGCCAGGATGAGTTCAACGTCCTGTTCATCAAGCATGTTCATATGGGCCAGCGTCGTGTCGGGCCCAAGGGCTCCGAGCCGGTGCATGCGGACCGTGCCGGCATCACCAAACGACCCTCGTTCGTCCGCGACATCGTCGGGAGTGAAGGCCTGGTGCGCCCAGAAGATTGCGTTCGATTCGGCGGCCAGTTTCACCGATTCCCTGATGAGTTCATCCGTGCTTTCACTACCTCCCTGCAGACCGACATAGCCGCGTACCAACGCATTGTCGTCCTTGTTGCGCGCAAGTTCGTGCTTGCACTGGTCGATAACCCGCCTCGCGTCCGCCGGCGCACGCCGCATCAGCGTCTCGTGCCGCGCATGCGGGTCGTTGGACGAGAGATAGTCCCACGCCCATGGTGCGGTCACCATTGCCCGCACACCGCACCTCGTCATCGTTTCGGCAAACACATCGGTTTCGAAGACGGTGCCTGCCTCGAAGTACAGGGTGAAGCCGCGTTGCAGCATCGAGCAGGCGGCCGCCGCCGTATAGGCGGCAGTTATCTCGGGGTCAGTCTCTGCCTTCATGCTCGAGTAGTTCACCTTGCTGGCATTGCCCGACTGCGGCGAGAAAGGCGCTCCGTGATAAGCCATTCCCGTCGAATGGATATGGGTTTCAATGAAGCCCGGGTGGACCAAAGCGCCCTGGGCGTCGATCTTGCGCGTTGCGTCATACGCCGACAAAATTTCTTGCTCGCGACCTACCCCGACCACTACGCCATCAGAAATCGCTATGGCCCCCGGTCGAGAGTGAGGCTGACTTCTGTCACCGGTGAAAATATCACCGTTGATGATGAGAGTGTCGACGGTCTTCTTGTGCATTGTTTCAACCTTATGTAATGTTTCAATCTTTGGCGAAGCCATCCCACTTCGTGCGGCGGGATACCTGACTTGGTAGCTCTAGCGGGCGGATCATCCGGTCGGCGCCGTTCGTGCTGACGCGCACGATGCCCCCATAGACGCCTTTTGGCTCGACGAGCCCGTCGCTGGTTCGATGACGCCCTTGTCCGGCATCATGCCAGCGCTGCCTGGCTGTGCAGAGGGATTGACTCCTGCACACCGGCCAACATGGATTGCGTCGGGTTAGGATGGATAGTCGCCCGCCTCATCGGTTCTCGCTCTCAAAAACCCGGAACGTCTCAGTGAGAAGCTCCATGAAGAGGTCGATTTCCGGCTCGGTTATGATGAGCGGAGGAGCTGCCATAAACCATTCCCCGAACTTTCCGCTGGCGGTTCGGCGTGCGTAGAGATGCAGCCCAAGTTCGCGGGCGATCTCCGAAACGCGATAGGACGCCTGCTTGGCTGCGGGAAAAATCGCCTTGGTTGCCTGATCCTCAACGATCTCCACCGCGTTGATGAGGCCCATTCCCCGCACGTCCCCGACCGTGGTGCTCTGATCCTTCAGTGCGTGGAGCTTTCGGCGCAGCAGGAAGCCCATCCGCTTGGCATTGCCCATCAGATCGTGGTCGAGCATCTCCTTGAGAACCGCGACACCAATTGCCGAGGAGAGGGGATTTCCAGCATAGGTGTGGCCGTGCAAGAAACCGCCGGACTCGGCGACCTTGTCGACGATCCTGTTGGGGGCGATCATGGCGCCAAGCGGCGTATAGCCGGCGCTCAAGCCTTTGGCGCAGACGACGAGGTCAGGCAGGGCGTTGGGCCAATGATGAGCGGCTAGGAAGGTTCCGGTTCGGCCGGCGCCGCACATCACCTCATCGAAGATCAGCAGAACGCCATAGCGATTGCAAATCTCCCGGATTTTGGAATAATAATTATCCGGCGCAACCAACGCGCCGGTCGCGACACCGCCGACCGGCTCCATGATGAAGGCGAGCACCGTCTCCTCGCCTTCCGCAAGGATCTGCTGTTCAAGCGCGTCCGCGCAGTAGTCGGCATAGGAACCGACATCAAAGCCTTCAGGGAGGCGATAGCTCAGTGGCGCTGGCACCTTGGGCACTATCTGCATGATCGGGCCGAAGATCTCGTCCCGGTCCGGGTCGCCGGTAACAGCGGCGGCGCCAAGCGTCGCGCCGTGATATCCTGGCATGCGCGCAAGGATTTTGCAGCGCTTCGGCTGTCCGCTGGCCACGGCGTATTGGCGCGCGAGCTTGATGGCGGATTCGACTGCTTCCGAACCGCCCGAAACGGGAAAAGCCTGATCGAACCCAGGGCCCGCGAGGTCCGCGATCATCCTGCATAGCGTATCGGTTGATTCACTGTAAAACGAGGCATAGCTGATGCGATTGGCCTGGCCGATCATCGCATCGCGGACGCGCTCGTTCCCATGGCCGAGATTGACAACCAGCGCGCCGGATGAACCCTCGAGATAGCGCTTGCCGTTGGTATCCCAGAAGAAGATACCCTTCCCATGCGACACCTTGAACGTTCCGGGGGCTCCGCGTGAGCCGGCGTAGAACCTGTCGAATGCATTCTGAACGGGTTTCGGTAGAACGATACTCTGAGTGGACATTTGCAACCTCATCCTGATTGGCTCGTCGGTGTGAAGAAGGGGGCGCGGCTGGTTCGCGATGGCGCACCTCCGCGCGGAGATCACGTCATGGCGCAAGGCTTCAGTGCGTCGCGGACGGAGAGGCCCTCCAATTCGAGGAGGGCCTGCTTAAGACGCGCGGCATTGGTAGCGCCGATGACGGGGCTAGCCAGCGTGAGGAACTTCGCTTCCACTTCCGCCTGTCCAAAAGCGGGCCCGCCGGGGGCGCCGGTTGGAACCTCGGCCTGGGCGGAAAGCGTTTTGCCATTCTGGAGGGTGACGCTGACGCGGGCCGGCAGGAGCCTTTGCGCATAAAATACCTCATCGGCACCGGCGAGGGTGGAAAGACTGATCCGCGCCGCGGTTTGTTTAACACCTTCATCAGTCAGGTCGTCTTCGCGGAGGCCGGTCGCGGAGGATTTGTCGTGCAGTTCGAGGGCGAGCGCATAGGGGATATGAAATGCCGCCTCGATGGTGGATTGCGGCCAGGGGCCATCAAAGTCACGAACGAACTCGCTCACAGTTTCGACATGAATGCCCCTGATGTCGGCATGGCCGAAACGATGGCGTGCCTGCAGCGCGCGCAGGCAGTCGATCGCAGTATGGATCCAGCGGCAGACGCCATAAGGTTTGAAGCCGGTCTCAAGGGTGAAGTAGCGTTCTCCCCATCGGTCAAGCATGTCCTGGGGTTCAAAGCGGTCGGAACCGGCCATGGCCCAGAAGCCGTCGTCACCGTCGAAGATGGTGCGGTTCCCGTGGAAACCTTCCCGTACAAGGTCCACCGCAGTGATGGCCCCCTTGTTCGCCCATCCGTAATTGTTCTTCAAAAAGCTCATCGGCCGGGAAGAGAATTTGCTCCCAAAGGGAAGCGGAGCATGCATCGGCGTCAACCCGTAAGCATCGGCGATTTGCACGGCGCTGAATTGGTGCAACAGGCTTGTTGCCGTGCAGGCGCCGAAAATTTGCCAATGCGCAAGTCCGCTGACGTGGCGGTTGCGGTCTTCGGTAGGCCGTATGGCTGCGCCAAGGCGCAGCGACATTTCATAGCCACCGACAATCGCGGCGATCAGCGCCTTGCCGGAGCTGTTTACCTCTTCGGCAACGGCGAGCGCAGCCGGGATAATGGAGGCGCCGGGATGCCCGAAAAGGACGTAGGAATCATCCAGGCTAAGCATGCTCGCGCTGTGCCCATTGGCATGAGCGGCATTGGCAGGATGGAAGCATAGTGACGTGCCGAAAATGGTGCTCGGACCACCGGAATCGATACGCGCGAGATAGGGCGTCATTTGTCTCGCCCCGCGGCTAACGCTTCCCGCGATCATGCAGCCGACATGGTCGAGGACGAGAAGCTTCGCCTTGTCGACTACTGCTGCCGGCAGTTCGTCGTATGTGAGGCTGGCGACCGTATTGGCAACGTCTTGTGTTAGCGACATAGTTTCAAACCGCAAT
>NZ_JAMYPL010000063.1:0-4205 GCF_040320355.1 Mesorhizobium sp. M0715
AGTTCGACATCATGACGACCTCGTTCTTCCTGTCACGGCGTTCGCTCAAGGCCTCGCCCAATTCCGGCATGCCGGTGTGGCAGGACCGGTTGTTCATCGGCCTGGCGCGTACGGCGGCCGACGCGACGGAGTACTTCCAGATCCCGACCGGACGCGTCGTCGAGATCGGAACGCAAGTGACGATTTAGGGCATGCCGCGGTTGAGAAGAATCGGTGCTGTCACATTGATTGAGCGGTAAGGAAATTCAGGTAGCAGCGCGCCCGGCACTGTAAGTTTCAGCGGCTTGATGCAGCGATAGCTGGCCGGGACGGCTGTCACGCTGTGGCGACACACGCGATTTTGTTCCAGATTTGCATGGGGCGTTACGCAGGTCTCGATGTTGAGCCGATGACAGCGCATTGCAGGGAAAGTGAGCAGGTCGGCAATCGGATCATGGATGGAAACGAACCGCTGAAGCTGGCGTGCCGACTTGAAGCGTTTCATGATCCTTTCGCGTCGTCGGGTCGGCTGGTGCGAATTTTCCGCTCGATTATTCAGGCCTGTGTGCGACCGGTGTTCGACGCCGGGCATGAGGTCGCGCATGGCGGCATCATAGGATCGGAGCTTGTCGGTGATCATGATCCGTGGTGTCCGCCCTTGAGCTTTCAGCAACTTGCGCATCAGACGCTTTGCCGCCTTGGCATTTCGGCGGCTTTGTACCAGCACTTCGAGGACGAAGCCGTCCTGATCGACGGCACGCCGGAGCCACTGCTTCTTGCCACTGATAGCCACGACACATTCGTCGAGATGCCATTTATCGCCCAGGCAGCCGGCTGATATTGATCTCCTGGGCGGAATGCCGTCCGAATTTCTCCGCGCAGCTTCGAACGGTCTGATGCGTGACGATGATGCCGCGGGCCGCCAGCATGTCCTCAACCATGCGCAGGCTGAGCGGAAAGCGAAAGTAGAGCCATACCGCGTGCGCAATGATCTCGGCGGGAAAGCGGTGGCGACCATAGAGCGGATCACGAGCAACTTCTGACATGGCCCAATGTACGCACATCTTCATAAGCTGTCGGTTGACTTTACGATGCCGCGCCAAGCGAGCAGCATCCGGCCGGCGGGGCCGACCCCGTCTCCCGGCCGTGAGCAGAACGGCATCGCGCAGGTGCCGCTTCATCCTCGACCGGCCAGCCTGCTTTGCCGTTACCGCCGCCGCCGAAAGCGCCAGGCGTTGCCGCCAGGCGCCGATCCGCCGGCAGCGGTTCGTTTCCACCGATGATCCGAGTGCCAACCAGTTCCACTTTCCCCCAATACCTGCGTAACGCCGCCATGCAAATCTGGAACAAAATCGCGTATGTCGCCGCAGCATGACAGCCGTCCCGACCAGCTATCGCTGCATCAATACGCTGATATCTTTACAGTGCCCGCACGCCTCTCGCGCGCCAACGGCCAGTCGGGTGTCGCGAATGAGGCGCGCTGAAGCCATCCGGCTCAGCCGATCATGGCGCTTCGGTTGCCGGGTTCGAGGTCGTGGCCTCTGCCGCTGCGCGATTCTAGCATTTGCGCCTTGGAGAGCTCTGCTTCAGCCTCGGCGAGGCATGGCTCGGCTGCGGTTCTCTGCCGCAGAAGGTCCGATTGCGAATTCTTGACGTTGTCACGACGTAGGCGAGCGGCCTTGGCGAACGTCGGATAAGCGAAATGATTGACATCGGAGATGCCGGCCTTCGTTTCCTCGGCGTTTAACTGGAAGTCCAGTTCTCGCGCCATGCGTTCGAAATCGGCAATCATGATGTCTAGCTGGTGCAACTGTCGCCGCTTCTCATTCACCTGAAATTGCTTCAGTCGGACCAGATTACCTCGTGGCTTCATGACTCGGTACTCCGGTACCCATTTCGTCCAATCAAACCGCTCTCTCCCCTTAACGTTAGGCCTACAGCGACTCTCACGTTTTCTGCTGCGAGCGGAAACATATTTTCCAAAATCCTTGGCCGATGGCTATGAGTTCAATGGCATCGACAAGCATGCGAGCGGGGGACTTAAGGGGCGGTAAAAAAAGGCGGAATAGGGCGATTTTCACAATGTCTGCATTGAACGCGTTGAGACCTGCGGCGGGCTCGACACACAAAGCAATCGTCAAGATTTGCGACATGGACGCCGGGGGGCATGAATACGCCCGCCGTCAGCTACACGCCCCCCGATTTCCGCCGCCTATTATCGCCCACGCGGTCTGGCTTTATTTCCGGTTTCCGCTGAGCCTGCGCCTGGTTGAGGAAATGCTGCTGGAACGCGGCATCGTGGTTTCGTATGAGACAAGTCGCCGGTGGGGCATCAAGTTCGGGCTGGACTGCGCTCGCTGCTTGCGCCGCAAGCCGCCGTGCCGGAATGACGTCTGGTACCTGAACGAAGTGGTCGTCACCATCGCCCGGCAAAAAGCTTTGGTTGTGGCGCACCGTCGACCAGGATGGATATGTGCTGGACGAAATCGTGCAAAACCGCCGCAACACCAAGGCCGCCAAGCGCTTGCTGACGCGGCTGTTGAAGAAGCAGGGGCTCGCGCCGAAGCGCATGATCACCGACTAGCTGCGCTCGTATGGAGCGGCAAAGCGACAGGTGATGCCGGACGTCAAGCACCGGTCGCACAAGGGGTTGAACAACGGAGCGGAGAATTCCCATGTGCCGCCGCGAAAACGGGAGCGGATGATGCAGGGGTCCGATCGCCGAGAGGCCTGCAACGCTTCGTCTCGACCTTGTCAGCCCTCCGCAACCTCTTCGTCCCGCCCCGCCCCAAACGTTCTGCTCTCGCCATACATGTTCATCGCCTCAGCGCGATGGCGCTGGTGATATCACGACGCGTTTGTACCGCTCGACCTACGCCACAGGTGCCGACGCTGTGACGAGCTTCGTCGGTCGCGTGTCGAGTGACGGCACCGGGGACAATTATCGTCGACCGCAGTCCATTGCCCAGACCAAGGCGCTTCTCGGCGTCGGCACGATGGCAAATCGCAGCGTCACGATCTCGGCCGCTGCCCCTTCTGGCGGCGTGGACGGTGATTTCTGGGTGCAGCCGTAATGGCCCTTTACGTCAAAGCCTCCGGGGTCTGGGGGGCGGCCAGCGCCGTCTGGGTGAAAATCTCAAGCCTCTGGACCAAGGCTCGACAGGTCTATGTGCGCAGCTCGGGCGTCTGGGAGAAAATGTTCCCGATAGATCTGGTCTTCAATGGCACTCACGAAGACTCGACTGCCACGACCGTTTACACCCACACCAGCATTCCGCTTCTTGTCGCGCCACACGCTAATCGTCGTGTCATCGTGACAACTGAGACCACTGACACCGAAAGTGCAGTGACCGTCAACAGTATGACGATTGGGGGTGTGGCTGCCACCCTTCTCGCTCAGGTGGAAAGCATCTTCAATTCTGGTGTGGTCTATCTGTCAGTGTGGTCAGCCCTCGTGCCAACCGGTACGACGGCAACGATCGTGACCACGTATAGTGAGAGCGTGTTCCGTGACTACATGTCGGTCTATACGACCACCGATTGGGATGGTGTGGTGGGCACTGTTGCCTCTGACAACAATTCAACGGGTGGCCTGACAACGACCGTCAGCATTGGTGCCCTGGGCGCAGCGATCGCAATTGCGGGCAACGCCACCAAGGGGGCATCGGCACTGCGACATGGACCGGGCTGACCCAACAGTTCTCAAACACACCAGTCACGGATACAAACCACAGCGGAGCAATGGCCATAGCTACCGCCGCCCAAGCTGCCCTCACCGTAACCTGTGCCTACAGCACTACTCCAGCACTTGCCGCACTGCTGGTGGTTCCGCGGTGCGCAACTCCTGACTGGCGACGGCGTCGGCGACATGCCTTACGGACTCGTATTGCCAGAGCTTGTAATCGTCGACAAACCAGCCAAGTCGGCTCTCGATCGCCGTAGCAAGCTCGTTATAGTCGAGGCTGTCGAGGCCGAGATCCCGCATTCTGGTTGTCATCGAGACCTCTACTTTTTCGGCAACTAGAGCGTTGAGGGTTTTGAGAACCAGTTGTTCAATTTCAAGTAATGTCATCACTAATACATGCCTTTTGATTGCAGATTCAGGTAATGCAACCCTGATCGGGGCCCAACCCCCAAAACGAGGTGTGCCGTTGAAACATGTTCTTGTCATTGACGATGATGCCGCAATGCGGCGCCTCATCGCCGAGTATCTCACGATGCATGCC
>NZ_JAMYPL010000064.1:0-3589 GCF_040320355.1 Mesorhizobium sp. M0715
AAATCGGAACACCGGCCGGAATGAAATCGGAATGACTGGCCGGCTTCAAATCGGAATCGATGGCCGGCTTCGTCGGAATACGCACCGACGCCGGCTATCGCGGCCACAATGCACCGCAAAGTCATAAGTTCAGGGTCTTCACCGCTGGTCAAAAGCGCCGCGTGACACCGGCCATCAAGCGCCAGATGCGCCGCCGCTCCGCGATCGAGCCGGTGATCGGCCACATCAAGAACGAACACAGAATGGGCCGCAATTACCTCGCTAAGATCCAAGGCGATGCGATCAACGCCATCCTGGCCGCAGCCGGTTACAACTTCTCCCTCCTGCTCAGGTGGCTGAAGGCGTTTTTGTGGCTCTTGATCGCCGCGTTCCTGAACCGGCCGAAGCAGCTTGCCGCTTAGCGATCAAGATTGTTCACAGTCGACTCGTTGGCGATCAGAACGTCGGTGAAGGGCTCGCTGGTGAACTGGCTACCCTGATCGGTGTTGAAAATGCCGGGCGCGCCAATATTTTGTCAGGGCTTCCTCCAGCGCCCCGACACAGAAGTCCGCTTCCATCGTGATCGACACGCGATAGCTGAGCACGCGCCGGCTGAACCAGTCGACGACGGCGGCCAGATAGACAAAGCCACGCGGCATCGGGAGTGGAGTAAGAGGCGCAGATGCGCTTCTCCTCCCCGAACCGTACGTGCACCTTTCGGCGCATAATGGCCCATGGCCATGGCAACATCATGATATCGCAATGGTGTTGCGAGTTTCGCTCCGGAAGATGTATGGGTTGGCCTCCGGATTCCGCCACCGGAACTGCGCCTTGGCGCTTGAGACCAGACGGCGCAGCGCCTTGCCGACACGGTTCCCACGTTCACTCGCCCCGTAGACAAGCCAGGTCTTTGCCTTACCTGCCTCCGGCGTTCGACACCATCTCCGCATCAAGGGTTTGATGCGCGAGCGATATTTTCGCGCCAGCCAGTGCGCCAGTTTCCAGAACACGACCGTGTCGATGTGCCGGAACGTGCGCGCTGTGAAGTCGGTTCTTGGCGCATTGTCGGCTTCGGCGGTGGCAGGGCTTTGGAATCAGTGGCATGATCCAAGATACCTGAAACCGCCGGGCCTTGCTCGCGCAAAGCCGAGATTCATCCAACAGAATCAATCCTTTGCCGTTTATGGACGGAAATAGCTAAAGAAAGGGCCGAGAAGTTTCCTTGACGGCCCTTTGTTCGCAGCAGCTCTCTAAAGGCGATTAGATCACTCTGCCGTGAGTTGCCTTGAGCTAAGCCGCAGCGCGGCAGCACGGCGGTGGCCCTCCAGTTTTTCGGTCGCGCTCTGACGCACGGCAGCCGGAGCCACAGCGGCGACGCCGCGCTCGTCCAGCCACTGGTGGGTGGCGATCTTAACGTAGGAGCCAACCCAAAGACCGCCAGTGTAGCGAGCTGTGGCCATCGTCGGTAGAGTGTGGTTCGTACCGCAGCACTTGTCCGAATAGACGACGCTGGCGAGCTCACCGATGAAGAGCGAGCCGTAGTTTCGAAGCTTCTTTGCGGTTGCTTGCGGATCGCGGGTGTGGACCTGCAGATGCTCCGTCGCGATGTAGTCCGAATAAGCAATCATCGTGTCTTCGTCTTCCACGGTGGTAATTTCGCCGTAATCCTTCCATGCAACGCCTGCTACCGGAGCCGTCGGTAGGTCTTCGAGCTGTCTTTCGACTTCCTTGAGAACGTCTTCAGCAAGCTTGCGGTCAGTCGTCACGAGCCCAACACGGGTGCGGACGTCATGCTCGGCCTGCGCCAACAGATCGGAAGCGATGGTTGCTGCATTGCCGGTTTCGTCGGCGACGATGAAGATCTCGCTCGGGCCAGCGAGCTGGTCGATCCCGACCTGACCGAACACCTGGCGCTTTGCTTCGTTGACGAAGGCGTTGCCCGGGCCAACTATCTTGTCGACTGCTGGAATCGTCTCGGTGCCGTATGCCATGGCCGCAATCGCCTGGGCTCCGCCAACGCGGAAAATGCGATCTGCACCGGCAAGGTGGCAGCCTGCGATCATGGCGGGATGGGCGTTCGGCGGAAGGCAGGCGATTACCTGGTCACAGCCGGCCACCTTGGCCGGAACGAGGGTCATCACCGGAGCCGACAGAAGCGGATAGCGACCGCCAGGTACATAGCAGCCAACGATTTCAATAGGAATGACGCGATGGCCAAGATGAAGTCCCGGCAAGCTTTCGATTTCGAGGGGAAGAATGGTCTTCAACTGGGCCTCGGCGAAGCGTCGAACGTTAGCAATGGCAAATTCCGTGTCTTTCCGGGTCTGCGGATCGAGATCAGCGACAGCTTTCTGCTTCTCCTCCTCAGTGAATTCGAAGTTGGTGACTTCAGCCTTGTCGAAGGCAAGCGAGTAATCACGAAGCGCAGCGTCCCCACGCTTGCGAACGTTCGCAATGATCTCCTTGACGGTTTTCTCGACCGGGGCCGTGTCTGAGACCGCGTCCCTAGAAGGTCCTTTGATTTGTGTAAACTTGCCTTTCAGCGCTTCGAGACCCGACCTCATAAAGACCTCCTAGTGGGACAATGGCAACCAGCATCTTGCAACCTGAGCAGTTCAGCAATTGCCCAGCAACAAACTGTTCATTATAATCACCAATCAATTGACCCTCAGAGTTCTCGCGGTGTCATCTTTATCTTGAGGGTGCGATGAACTCTCAATTTAAATCACTCAAGGAACTGACGAATGGCGAAAATTGGGAGCAAACTTCGTGAACTGCGTCGCCGTCGAGACCTTGGCGTGAGAGAGTTGGCTGTTCGCTCTGGCATATCTCATTCAACAATATCTCTCATTGAGCGGGATAAAATGAGCCCTTCGGTCGACACTTTGGGCGCTGTGCTGGACGCGCTCGGTACGACGCTTACTGGTTTCTTTTCCGATCTGCAGTCAAGCCTTCCATATTCCCCATTCTATGCGTCAGCCGACTTTATAGAAATCGGAAAGGTCGACGCCATCTCGTATCGCGTCATCGGCTTAGATCATCCCAACCGCCAGATGTTGATGCTGCACGAACGATACGCTCCCGGCGCCCATAGTGGCGAGGAATTCACTCATGCCGCCCAAGAAGCTGGGATGGTTTTGGCAGGTGCGGTTGAGGTCACCGTTGGAAAACAAAAACGTATCCTCAAGCCCGGCGAAGGCTACTACTTTGACAGCCGCTTACCGCATGGGTTCCGGAATGTTGACGACGGCCATAGTGAAATTCTCAGCGCGATCACGCCGCCTACTTACTAACCCGCGGCAGTTGCAATCGCGGTGAGAATAGTCACCGAATGATACGGTGCCGCTCCCAAACTGACGCGATTGGCTTTCTTTATCCGGTAATCGTAGGCAAAATGGAAAGTTCCTATGATGCGTGAGCGCTACGATGTTGTCGATGTTTAGACCGCAGGAGAACCAACCCTCCATCGCCGCTACCGCTTTCCGTTTTTGCTGCGGGGACAATGATCGTTGTTGTGCTGATTGGGTTTATTGGTGTGGGTTTAGGCAAGCGGCAACCGCAGTAGCCTTTGTCGCGTAGCCATGCCTTTCAAACACAATGCCAGCCGTCG
>NZ_JAMYPL010000065.1:0-3030 GCF_040320355.1 Mesorhizobium sp. M0715
CGATTGAGAGACAAGCGGAACCTTCTGGAAAGTAGGGCCATAGTGGGTGACAGCCCCGTACGCGTAATGCAATCAATCGTCCTCGAGTAAGGCGGGACACGTGAAATCCTGTCTGAAATTGGGGGGACCACCCTCCAAGCCTAAGTACTCGTGCATGACCGATAGCGAACTAGTACCGTGAGGGAAAGGTGAAAAGCACCCCGACAAGGGGAGTGAAAGAGTACCTGAAACCGATTGCCTACAAACAGTGGAAGCCCAAGGTTCGTCCTGGGTGACCACGTACCTTTTGTATAATGGGTCAGCGACTTAGTGTGACGAGCAAGCTTAAACCGCTAGGTGTAGGCGCAGCGAAAGCGAGTCTGAATAGGGCGTTCAGTTCGTCGCATTAGACCCGAAACCGAGTGATCTAGCCATGAGCAGGTTGAAGGTAAGGTAACACTTACTGGAGGACCGAACCCATAACTGTTGCAATAGTTCGGGATGACTTGTGGCTAGGGGTGAAAGGCCAATCAAACTCGGAAATAGCTGGTTCTCCGCGAAATCTATTTAGGTAGAGCGTCGACCGAATACCCCAGGGGGTAGAGCACTGGATGGGCTAGGGGTCCTCACCGGATTACCAAACCTAACCAAACTCCGAATACCTGGGAGTACTAGTCGGCAGACACACGGCGGGTGCTAACGTCCGTCGTGAAAAGGGAAACAACCCTGACCTACAGCTAAGGTCCCCAAGTTATGGCTAAGTGGGAAAGGATGTGAGGATCCCAAAACAACCAGGATGTTGGCTTAGAAGCAGCCATCATTTAAAGAAAGCGTAACAGCTCACTGGTCTAAATAAGGGTCTTTGCGCCGAAAATGTAACGGGGCTAAAGCCATACACCGAAGCTTAGGGTTTGGTCCGCAAGGGCCAAGCGGTAGCGGAGCGTTCTGTAAGCTGATGAAGCCATACCCGTGAGGGGTGGTGGAGGTATCAGAAGTGCGAATGCTGACATGAGTAACGTAAGGGGAGTGAGAGACTCCCCCGCCGAAAGACCAAGGGTTCCTGCTTAAAGCTAATCTGAGCAGGGTTAGCCGGCCCCTAAGACGAGGCGGAAACGCGTAGTCGATGGGAACCACGTTAATATTCGTGGGCTTGGAGGTAGTGACGGATCATTGAGGTAGTCCAATCTTATCGGATTGAACGGGCTGCTGCGTGGTTCCAGGAAATAGCTCCTCCTTATAAACCGTACCCGAAACCGACACTGGTGGTCTGGTAGAGTATACCAAGGCGCTTGAGAGAACTATGCTGAAGGAACTCGGCAAATTGCACGCGTAACTTCGGAAGAAGCGTGACCCTTTTCTACGCAAGTAGAGGAGGGTGGCACAGACCAGGGGGTAGCGACTGTTTATCAAAAACACAGGGCTCTGCGAAGTCGCAAGACGACGTATAGGGTCTGACGCCTGCCCGGTGCTGGAAGGTTAAGAGGAGGGGTGCAAGCTCTGAATCGAAGCCCCAGTAAACGGCGGCCGTAACTATAACGGTCCTAAGGTAGCGAAATTCCTTGTCGGGTAAGTTCCGACCTGCACGAATGGCGTAACGACTTCCCCGCTGTCTCCAGCATAGACTCAGTGAAATTGAATTCCCCGTGAAGATGCGGGGTTCCTGCGGTTAGACGGAAAGACCCCGTGCACCTTTACTATAGCTTTACATTGGCATTCGTAGTGGCATGTGTAGGATAGGTGGTAGGCTTTGAAACCTGGGCGCCAGCTCAGGTGGAGCCACCCTTGAAATACCACCCTTATTACTATGGATGTCTAACCGCGGCCCGTTATCCGGGTCCGGGACAATGTATGGTGGGTAGTTTGACTGGGGCGGTCGCCTCCTAAAGAGTAACGGAGGCGCGCGATGGTGGGCTCAGAACGGTCGGAAATCGTTCGCTGAGTGCAATGGCATAAGCCTGCCTGACTGCGAGACTGACAAGTCGAGCAGAGACGAAAGTCGGTCATAGTGATCCGGTGGTCCCGCGTGGAAGGGCCATCGCTCAACGGATAAAAGGTACGCCGGGGATAACAGGCTGATGACCCCCAAGAGTCCATATCGACGGGGTTGTTTGGCACCTCGATGTCGACTCATCGCATCCTGGGGCTGGAGCAGGTCCCAAGGGTATGGCTGTTCGCCATTTAAAGCGGTACGTGAGTTGGGTTCAGAACGTCGTGAGACAGTTCGGTCCCTATCTGCCGTGGGTGTAGGAATATTGAAAGGATCTGTCCCTAGTACGAGAGGACCGGGATGGACGGATCTCTGGTGGACCTGTTGTGGCGCCAGCCGCATAGCAGGGTAGCTATATCCGGACGGGATAACCGCTGAAGGCATCTAAGCGGGAAACCCACCTTAAAACGAGTATTCCCTGAGAACCGTGGAAGACGACCACGTTGATAGGCCGGGTGTGGAAGAGCGGCAACGCTTGAAGCTTACCGGTACTAATAGTTCGATCGGCTTGATCGTTCTCATTCCTTATGCTCATCTGACAAAGTCAGATGTTCTCACTCACGCTTGTTCCGCCCTGCGGGCGGCGCTACGTGGGTGCGGCGCATCAGCGCCGACGGTCGGTCGACCTTGCGAAGCTTCGCTTCGAAAGGCGCCAGGACCAAAAGAACTGTAAAGGCACAAAAAAGACCAGCGAACAGCTCAGAGAAAGCAGCAAATAGGGTCCCTATTCGCTACTCACTATTGGCTATTCGCTCAAAAAAGCTTCTCGAACAACGTGCGTTTTGCCGACCTGGTGGTTATGGCGGAGCGGCTGCACCCGATCCCATTCCGAACTCGGCCGTGAAACGCTCCAGCGCTGATGGTACTTCGTCTCAAGACGCGGGAGAGTAGGTCGCTGCCAGGTCTGCCAAACGCACGTTGAACTCACATCCAATCGGATGTGAGAGAAATCTTCTCTTTATGAAATGGCCCGCCAAGGGATCACGGGCCGCGTAAGCGGCCCTTTCATTTGGTCAGCCATATACCTATCTGTAGGCCTCGGCTTACACAAAAAAAGCAAGCAA
>NZ_JAMYPL010000067.1:0-1571 GCF_040320355.1 Mesorhizobium sp. M0715
GTCGCCAGCGGCGAGCCGCCCTCGTTCGTGAGGCGTATATAGTCGCCACACTCGACAACTGTCAACACACATCGACAATGTTTTTTCGATTTCTCGTAGAGATATCCACCGGGCCGAAATTCATGAGTTGGCTTGGCTGAATTGTGGGCGGCGTTCTAGCGCCTACCATTCCTGTGATGCGTCCCGAGCTCGAGGCGCTGATGTGTGCCATCGCACCCGCCGCGCCTGGAGGACTGCCGAGCAATTCACCACCGAAGCGCGCCGTTTAGAGCTGGTCCTCGAGCAATTCCGGCGTGATGTTCCGGCCGGCGTAAAAGATGCCCAGGATCAGGACCCGCCCACCCTCGACGGCGAAGGCAGTGCTGACCGCGCGGCGATAGCCAACTATCCGCAGCCCAGGCATGATCTCGACCCGCTCGGTGCCCCGCTGTGGAAAAGTAGACAGGCCGAGACAATGGTCGCGGATACCCGCAATGAAATTCCAGGCGATCGCCGGCGACGCACGTCCGGCTATATCATCATCATCGTAGAGTTGCTCCAGCTCGGCTTCTCCCCTGGGTGGAAGACAGTCCGATACTCCACCCCTACTTGGCTTTCGCCTCCTTCGCGCGATGACGCGCCTCCAGGGAGAAAACCGTTTCGGCAGGATTCCCTTCGATGAATCCTGCCGGAGTTCAGTTAGGCGCCCCGGTATCTCCTCGCGCAGCCATTTCTCCCGCTCCGCCTCGAAATCCTCAAGCATGCGCAGGCCCGCGCGGACAACCTCGCTGGCATTACTGTAGCGGCCTGATTCGAGCTGCTTCCTGATGGAGCTCTCGTAATGGTCATTCAAAGCGTAATTTGGCATTGGCACCGCCCTGCGGGAACATGGGAGTGATCCCGAACCTGGATAGATGTCAGCTATTAGCAAAATTGGCTGATTCGACCATGCCACGCCTTGCGCCACTCATCCCCAGAGAATCACCCTTCACTTGATTCGACTTGATCGAGGCGTCGCTTCAACGCCCCGGGCCGTTCGGCCAACGGCACTTGCGGCTATTGCGGCGTGACACACCCAACGGCCGGCGCGATCGAGAATCCACATGCAGGTCGATTCGCGGTCCTCAGTCATTGTCATGGCCGAGGGTGGCCACAAAAGCCGGCTGAATAGAACGCCACCCCGACCCAATTCATTTCGTATTTGATTGCAAGTCATCACCGACATCACTGACCGATGCCTGACAAGAGGATCGGATGCTTCGTCTTTTTTGCCTCCGATTCGGTTGATCCGGTCATGGCGGCGGCTGGGCACTTCACTGCCAGTCCCCCTAAACGCAAACGGCCCGCGGCTGCGGGCTGTTTTGAATTAGGTTTTGTCGAGAGGCTTGTTTTGTTGTCGTAGCTTGTCGGCTGAGGCCTCTTTGTGCGCCGAGGAGTGCCGCGCTTGCAGGCACCATTGTCCCCCGAATGCGAACGGCCCGCTGGCTGGTGCCTGGGGGACTGTTGCTTGGTGCAGATTGGTTTGCGGGGGACGGGATTGGGTTTTTTGTCCCGCAGCTTGGGCTTCGCCTTGTTGCGGGCGCCTGATCCGG
>NZ_JAMYPL010000068.1:0-1461 GCF_040320355.1 Mesorhizobium sp. M0715
CTAGGAGCCCGTCCAGATAGGTCATTGCTACGGGCACTTGTTGCACGATAGCCGGCTCAGGCGGGCTTTGCGAGGGTGAACAGCTTGAGGAGGTTATGGGCGGTGCAGATCATTGCCCACTCGGCACGCACTTTTTCAACGCCCCGCAATAGGAATTGGCGGAAGCCACGTGCCTGTTTGATCTGTCCGAACACTGGTTCCACCACTTGCTTTCTCAATCGATAGGGCGTTTCGAAGCCGCCGTCGTCGATCTTCTTTCGCATTCGTTGGGTCAGCGGCCCGCCGACTTTTCCGTTCGCGGCGGTCGGGTGCTTGGCGCGTCGGGGCGCGACGTAGCCGTCGATGCCGTGCGCTTCGAGCGCTTCGAGATTGGCTTCGCTGCAGTAGCCGGAGTCCGCTGAGGCCTGCGCTGGCTTGGCCCCGAGATTATTCTCGATGGCCTCGATCAGGGGCACCAACTGGCCCTGGTCACTGCCGCACTGCGTCAGGTCGTGCGCGACAATGATCTGGCCATGGGCATCCACGGCAGCCTGGGCATTATAGGCCTGCACGAAGCCATCCTTCGACTTCATGATGCGGCTTTCCGGATCAGTGAAGTTGCGTTGCGCCTTGGGATCGGGCTCCTCTGATGGCGCCGCCGCCGGTTTGCCAGGCTTCTTGCGGCCTGCGGCCTGGCGCTGCTCTTCTTTTTCGGCCTCGATCCGGCGCTCTTCTTGCGCCGCCAGCTTGGCCTCGGCTTCCAGCGACGCCATCGCCTGCTGGATCTTGGCCAGCCGCTTCTGCTTGTCGCCGGCCCAATCCGGCATCTCGTCGCCGCGCTTGTCCTTGCCGAAAGTCACGTCCTCCTCGGCATCCGCGGCCTCGGCCGCCGCCAGCATGCGAGCGACTTCGGCTTTCAATTCCAGCTCGCGCTTCTTCATGCGCTCATAACTCATCGCCTTGTGTTTCGACGCGTTCGCCTTGATCTTCGTGCCATCCAGCGCGACATGGCCGAGTTTGACCAATCCTGCCGTCTCACACAGCTTCAGAACCTGCACGAACAGCGCCTCGAGCGCCTTCAAATGCCGCTTGCGGAAGTCGCTGATCGTCCGGAAATCCGGCGGATCGAGCGCCACGATCATCACAAAATCATTCCGTTCGCGGCAGGCCCTGGCGATCCGCCGCGACGAATACAGCCCGCTCGCATAACCGTGCAGCAGAAGCGCCACCATCATCCGCGGGTCGAACGGCGGCTGCCCAAGCCCGCTCACATAGCTGCCCGTGATCTCCTTGAGATCAAGGCTCTCACGCACCAGTTCAACGATGAACCGCGAGACATGGCCTGGCGGTACGAAGTCATGCACGCTCGCTGGAAGAAGCAGCGTCTGATCGATATTCCAGGGCCGAAAATACTTGCTCATAGCCCAAGATTGAATCAGACTCGTCAATAGTTGACCAGTGACTATCTGGACAGGCTCCTAG
>NZ_JAMYPL010000069.1:0-1432 GCF_040320355.1 Mesorhizobium sp. M0715
TGAACTGACCCCCGAAAGTTGGACATCAACCTTCGGGGGTTTTCATGTCCAAACACAGCGAGAGTTTGAAGCGCACTGTTGTTGATCGTTATTTGAGTGGTGAAGAGAGCTATGCGAGCGCCGGTGCAGCCGACGGCGTAGATGCTGCGACGGTGCGCAAATGGGTTGCGAGCTATCAAGCGCACGGGGTTGCCGGCCTCGCTCGCAAGCTCAGCCACTATGACGGCGAGTTCAAGCTGTCGGTTCTGCACCGGATGTGGGAGGATGGACTGTCCTGCCGACAGACGGCCGCGCTGTTCAATATCCGCAACGCCGGCTGCCTTCCGGACTGGGAGAGGCGCTACGAAGCCGGTGGGATAGAGGCGCTCGCGCCGCGCCGCAGAGGAAGGCCGCGATCGATGTCAGACCCGCCGTCGCCTGGCGAGCCGCCCGTGGCGCAGAGTGATGAGACCAAGAGCCGCGAAGAGCTGCTTGCGGAACTGAACCATCTGCGCATGGAGAACGCCTACCTAAAAAAACTGGAGGCCTTAACGCAGGGACACGCGCCCAAAAAGCGCAAGCTGTCCAAGCGTTAAGGCTGCTCTATCCGCTCGATGGTCTGCTCAAACTGGCAGGGCTTTCCCGCAGCACGTTCTACTATCGACAGAAGGCGTCCCGCGTCGACCGCCATGCTGGTCTCAAGGAGAAGATCAGAGCCGTCTTCGACAGCCACAAGGGCCGCTACGGTTATCGCCGGGTGGCTGCTGCACTGCGCCGGCTCGGTCATGTCGTCAATCACAAGGCGGTGCAGTGTCGGATGGTGGAGATGGGATTGAAGTCGCTGGTCAGGCCGAAGAAGTATCGCTCCTACAAAGGCGGCATCGGAAGGACGGCTCCCGATCTCATTCAACGCCAGTTCAACGCTGACAGCGCCAACCATAAATGGGTGACCGATGTGACGGAGTTCAACCTGGCGGGCGACAAACTCTATCTCTCACCGGTCATGGACCTTTATAATGGCGAGATCATCGCCTTCGAGACCGCAAGGCGACCGCTCTTCAAGCTGGTGGAAAATATGCTCGCAAGAGCGCTGGACCGGCTCGACCAAACCCAACGGCCCATCCTACACTCCGATCAGGGATGGCAGTATCAGACGCCTGCCTACCAGCGCAGGCTCCAGGCACGAGGCATTGCCCAGAGCATGTCACGCAAAGGCAATTGCCTCGACAACGCACCTATCGAGAGCTTCTTCGCAACACTCAAATCCGAGCTCTTCTACCCCAATACCTTCGAGAACGTTCAGAGCCTCAAGGCCAGCATCGAGGATTACATCCACTACTACAATCATGATCGCATCAAACTGAAACTGAAAGGGCTGAGCCCTGTGCAATACAGAACCCAGCCCTTAAATCTGCCGGCACCTTAAACCGTCCAACTTTAAGGGGTCAGTTCA
>NZ_JAMYPL010000070.1:0-1405 GCF_040320355.1 Mesorhizobium sp. M0715
CTAATGCAGTTCACTTAGGCACCTTCAGTGTTCTGACAGGATATTTGGCTGGTAGCTTTTTGACGACACGGGGGCATGATCGCCCCCGTGTTTTTGGGAGGATGAGGTCTCCCAGCCGTTGTCTTAATCGGATGAGGTGTGCGGGTAGTTTTGCTGGCGCTTCGATCGCCATCCACCCCCATTCGTGACGAATGTAGTGCAGGGCTGTGGTGAAGCTCAATTCGGTTGGCTTGACCTCGGCTTCAGAGGCAACCTCGGCCATTTCCAACCGCACCAGATTGTAAGCCAGCAAGGCTCCCCAAACTTCCTGATAAACGGTCTGCGGTGTGCCGCTGCGCAGCGTCAATTCGCTGCCAAGAAGCTCCTGCTTCAGCTCTCGATAGCTGGTTTCGATCCGCCAGCGGTCTTCGTATTGCTGCACGATCTCCTGGGCAGGATAGGCCTTCTTGTCCGTCAATGAGGTGAGCAATATTCGCTGTTGCCCATGCCGGTTGACCGTCTCGATCGCCCGAGCTTCCCAGAATGTCGGCAAGTCGGGCTCGGCCTCGCGTGCTTGCGGCGAGACTTTCATGCGCACCCGATAGTCGGTGGCGTTCTGGTCCAGGCGCTGCCATGCACTGTTGCCTTTGGCCGGCAGGAGCCAATGACGTTGCTTGCCCTTCGATTGAAGCTGCAGCAGCAGGCTGGCGCTGAAAAAGCCCTTGTCGAAGACCGTCAGGGATTGGTCCGGCACTTGGTCGAGCAAGCTCTTGGCATAGAGCATCTCATTCTTGCCGTAGATCCCAAACACCGCATCACGCACCAGGTGCGTGGCGAGCGCCGTCAGGGTCAAGAGCCGTAGCTGCGGATAACTTGCAACAGCGCCGGATGCATAGGCTTGCGCTCCAAAATGCGCGCGGTTCTCCACGCTGTCGGCGACACGCAATGTGCTGCCATCCACGGCATAGCGCGCAAGACCCCGCCAGCCTCGCCCGACTTGGTGTCGCTCGTCCCAGCACGTCGCGCTCATCGCAAACAACTGCGCCAGCGGCGCCTGGCCTAAGCGCTGGCGGGCCTGCGTCAAGGCGCTCTTGGCAATGTCCGGGTTCACCTCATCGGGCAACACCAGATCCAGATGGGCCACCACCTCAGGCATGGACTGATGACGATACAAGGAAAGCGCAATCACCAGCCAGACAACTTGCTCGGCGGGGAGCTTGCGCTTGCGGATGCTCGCCTTGCCGCTGCTGGCAAGCGCCAAGGCGATCCATTCCGGATCAATTGCACCCGAAAGTGCCGATAAATCGGCTGTATGTCCTATGCGACCTGGCATCTCAAAACACGAACAGGATGGAAACGAATCTCCATCCTGTTCGATAGGTCTTACCAGATCCTCATCCAGCCCAACTTAAGTGAACTGCATTAG
>NZ_JAMYPL010000071.1:0-1154 GCF_040320355.1 Mesorhizobium sp. M0715
CCTTGTATCTACACGAGAGAGATTTCGTGGGATTAGAGCGATTGAGCCAAGGTCCGGGCGGCCGCCCGGACCTTGGCTTGGCGAAGTCGCCCGTACCACCTGAGGTTACAACCGCGGGAGAGCTTGGGATCTTCGCCTTCGTCACGCACGACCGAACAGTCGCTTGGTTCCAACCGTACGCACAAGGCAGGTTACCGTGAACAGGATTATTTGTGGAGTTGATGTTTCGAAAGATTGGCTGGACGCGCATGTCCGGCCTGGCGGAGCGGCAGCGCGCTTCGCCAACGATGCGGCGGGGATTGCAGCTCTTTGGCTGTTCTGCCGCAGCCATGGCGCAGCCCTTGCGGTGATGGAGGCATCGGGCGGCTATGAACGGCTGGGGTTCATGCTCTTGTGGGCGCACGGCATGCCGTGCGGCGTGGTCAATGCCAAGAGCGTGCGCCGTTTCGCCGAGGCGATGGGCTATCTGGAGAAGACCGACAGGATCGACGCCGCTGTCATCGCCCATTACGGCGCAGTCAAGAACACGGTGCCGACGCCACCGCCAAGCGCTGCCCAACAGCGGCTTACCGCGTTGGTTGGCCGGCTTTGCCAGATTGTCGGCGATGCGACCATCAACAAGCAGCGTAGAAGTGCCGCATGCGACGCCGAGGTATGCGCCAGCATCGAGGCGACGCTGGCCTTCCTCAAGCGCGAGCAACGGCGCCTGGAAGGCGAGATTGCCTCGATGATCGATGACGATCCGCTGTGGGCCAGGCTGGAGCGAGCCTTTCGTTCGCTCAAGGGCGTAGCCGGACGCACTGTCGCCCGTCTGATGGCCGAACTGCCCGAGATCGGCCTCATCTCCAACAAGGCCATCGCCAAGCTGGCAGGCCTGGCTCCTTTCGCCAACGATAGCGGCAAGCGCACCGGCAACAGGCATGTGCGAGGCGGACGCGCCGGGCCGCGTGGCATCCTCTTCATCGTCGCAGCTATCGTGGCCAAATTCGATCCTCATCTCAAAGCTTTCGCTCAACGGTTGCAACAGGCGGGAAAGCCAAAAATGCTCATCCGCATCGCACTCGCCAGAAAACTCCTGGTCATCCTCAATGCAAAAGCACGCGATGCGCGCAACGAGTTCGTAATTGCAACTTGACACCCCAGATAGTCGCTCT
>NZ_JAMYPL010000072.1:0-1094 GCF_040320355.1 Mesorhizobium sp. M0715
CAAGACCCCGGGCGTCATCTACGACATCAAGGGTCTGTTCCCCAGGCATGTTACGGATGGGCGCTTCTGATGAGGGTTCTGGTCACCGGCGCGGCCGGCTTCATAGGGTATCACGTAGCCAAGCGGCTGCTGGAGCGCGGTGACGAGGTCGTCGGCATCGACAACGTCAACGACTACTACGATCCGCAGATCAAGGAGGCGAGGCTGCGGCTCCTGGACGAGGCGAGCCGCAAGACCAATGCCGGCTATCATTTCATCCGCGGCAATCTCGCCGACAAGAGCGTGGTCGACGCCTGCTTTGCCGACCATGCATTCGACCGGGTGATCCATCTCGCCGCCCAGGCCGGGGTTCGCTACAGCCTGGAAAACCCGCATGCCTATGTCGAAAGCAACATCATCGCCTACACCAACATGCTGGAGGCCTGCCGCAACAGCGCCGTCGCGCACCTGACCTATGCCAGCACGTCGAGTGTCTACGGCGCCAACACCGACATGCCGTTTTCCGAGCATCGTCCGGCCGACCATCCGCTGCAGTTCTATGCCGCGACCAAGCGCGCCAACGAACTGATGGCGCACAGCTACAGCCATCTGTTCCGATTGCCGACGACCGGGCTTCGCTTCTTCACCGTCTATGGTCCCTGGGGTCGCCCGGACATGGCGCTGTTCCTGTTCACCAGGAACATCCTGGCCGGTGAGCCGGTCAAGCTGTTCAACAACGGCAACCACACGCGCGACTTCACCTATGTCGATGACATCGCCGAAGGCGTGATCCGCGCCAGCGACAGCCCGGCCACGGGCAATGCCGCCTGGGACTCCAGCCGTCCCGATCCGGCCACAAGCAGCGCCCCCTGGCGCATCTTCAACATCGGCAACAACAACCCGGTGAAGCTGACCGCCTATGTCGAGGCGCTGGAAAACGCGCTGGGCCGCAAAGCCATCGTCGAACTGTTGCCGCTGCAGCCCGGCGACGTGCCCGATACCTTCGCCGACACCTCGGCGCTGGAGCAGGCGGTCGGCTACCGCCCGACGACGACAGTGACCGAAGGGGTGGGGCGGTTCGTCGAGTGGTATCAGGCGTATTTCGGGCGGGGATA
>NZ_JAMYPL010000073.1:0-1036 GCF_040320355.1 Mesorhizobium sp. M0715
GGGCAATGCCGGCATGGTGGCCGCGATCCTCAACGCTTCGGGGACCGGCAACATCGACGTGACCGCCAACGGCTCCATCGACGCCCGGTTCGGCATCGACGCCGAGAACTTCGGATCGGGCTCGACCACGGTGACCACGGTCGGTCCGGTCACCGCGACCAGCGGCAACGGCATCTATGCGCAGTCGGCCGGCGCCGCCGTCACGGTGACGGCGGGCGACGTGACGTCCACCGGCAACACGGCCATCATCGCCCGGCAGACCAAGGCAGCAGGCTCGGGCGCGGTCAATGTGACCGCGGGCGATGTCTCGGGGACGACCGGCATCGAGGCAACCAACTACGGCACCGGCGCGATCGGCATCACCGCCAATGGCACGGTGACCGGCACACTTGCCGAGGGCATCAAGGCGACCGGCAACGGCGCGGTGAGCGTGAGCGTCGCCGACACGGTGACCGGCGCCACGATCGGCCTGTCGCTGACCGGCGGCACCGGCGGTGCGGGCGACATCAGCGTCACCGGCACCGGCGGGTTCGTCGGCGGGACCGGCAACGCTGCGACCATCCAGAACAACGGCTCGGGCACGGTCACGGTCGACATCTCCGGCGCGAGCAGTTCGACCGGCGGCGAAGGCTTCGTCGTGCGCGACACGGCGGCCGGCGGCGACATCAGCGTCACCACGGGCGCGGTGACCCCACTGACCGCGGGCAAGGATGCCATCGACGTCCAGACCCAGTCGACGACCGCCGATATCACGGAGGTCGCCAACGGCAACCTCCAGGCGGGGGCAATGCCGGCATGGTGGCCGCGATCCTCAACGCTTCGGGGACCGGCAACATCGACGTGACCGCCAACGGCTCCATCGACGCCCGGTTCGGCATCGACGCCGAGAACTTCGGATCGGGCTCGACCACGGTGACCACGGTCGGTCCGGTCACCGCGACCAGCGGCAACGGCATCTATGCGCAGTCGGCCGGCGCCGCCGTCACGGTGACGGCGGGCGACGTGACGTCCACCGGCAACACGGCCATCATCGCCC
>NZ_JAMYPL010000074.1:0-946 GCF_040320355.1 Mesorhizobium sp. M0715
GGGATCTTGCGATGACGACGAAGCCGAGCGGTCAGTTCAGTTTTGTGGAGGCTCTGCTGCCGCAGGGTCTTGGTCGGAGCGGTCGCCTGGACCGGTTGTCGTTGCTGGTGAAGTGGTATCGCTTCGAGAAGATCCTGGCACGGCTGCGCTCGCCGGCCGGACCAGGCCGGCCTGCCTACAATTCGTTGGTGATGTTCAAGGCGCTTCTGCTGCAGTCCTTGTATGGACTGTCGGACAGCGAACTGGAGGAGGCGCTCGCCGATCGGCTGTCGTTCCGCCGCTTCGTTGGGCTGACGCTCGAAGAGACGGTGCCCGACCACACCACGCTCAACCGCTTTCGCAATCGTCTCGTCGAGGCGGGGCTTCTGGAGAAGCTGTTTGGCGAACTGGACCGTCAGTTGGACAAGGCCGGGCTGATCCTGCGGCGCGGTACGATGCTCGATGCCACGGTGATCGAGACGGCGGCGGCACGGCCACCCAGTGGAACGGCGCACGAGGCCGGCGAGGCTGGCGATCCCGATGCCGGCTTTACACGCCGGCAGGGCAAGCCTGGCTCCTCCTATGGCTACAAGGCCCATGTCGGTGTCGACCAGGGCTCTGGCCTGATCCGCCGGGTGAGAACGACAGCGGCCAACGTCAACGACACGGTCGAGGCAGATCATCTGATCTGTGGCGACGAAGGCGCAGTGCTGGCGGATGCGGCCTATCACACCAAGGCGCGCCAGGTATTGCTGAGGGAGCGCGGGATCAAGCCAAGACTGATGCGGCGCGCCAACAAGCATCATCCGCATCTGCCAGCGCGCCTGAAGCATTTCAACCGGCTCATTGCGCGGCAACGCTTCGCCGTCGAGACGACCTTTGCCACCTTGAAGAACCGCATGCGGCTTTGCGCCATCCGCTACCGCGGCTTGGCCAAGGCGGCAGGACAGATCCTCATCGCCGCCAT
>NZ_JAMYPL010000075.1:0-919 GCF_040320355.1 Mesorhizobium sp. M0715
TTCGATCCCGTCCGGCTCCACCACTCGCGCAATCCGCAGGATTGTCGCTTGCTGCCGCCACATTGCGGTTTGGCGAGCGCGCAATTCCGAAGGGATTGTCGCGGTTCGCGACGATCCTGCGGATCGCGCGGAGGTGTCGAGTAGAGATGAAGAGAAAAGTCATTCGTAAAAAGGTTTTGTGGTGAGCATGTAGCTTGCCGCTTGTTCTGTTTGACATTGTAAAGAGAAGATTTGTTCGAACTTCATGAGCCGAAAGGTTTGTGATTTGTCGCGGGAGACGCTCAATCTCCCGCATATGATGGGCTTGCCTAACCGCACCCTCGAACCGATCTCGAGAAGCTGGTCTTTTTGTGCCAATGACATCGAAGTTAGATCCCGCACAGGATCTGCTTCAGGCGACAATTCCTTTGGAATTGCGCGGATGCTGATCCCGTAAGGGAGAGGCTGAAGCGACAATCCTTCGGATTGCGCAGGTGGGCATTGGCAATGAGAACGATCAAGTGTCTTAAGGGCAATTGGTGGATGCCTTGGCATGCACAGGCGATGAAGGACGTGATACGCTGCGATAAGCTACGGGGAGGTGCGAATACCCTTTGATCCGTAGATTTCCGAATGGGGAAACCCACCTAAGGTACTTGGAAAATCAGAGCAGCCAGAAGGTCGCAAGGCTGACTTGCTGCTGTGGTTTCCAAGTATCGATAATAGGTAACTTACCCTGAATACATAGGGGTAAAGTGGCGAACGCGGGGAACTGAAACATCTAAGTACCCGTAGGAAAGGACATCAACCGAGACTCCGGAAGTAGTGGCGAGCGAACCCGGACCAGGCCAGTGACGATTGAGAGACAAGCGGAACCTTCTGGAAAGTAGGGCCATAGTGGGTGACAGCCCCGTACGCGTAATGCAATCAATCGTCCTCG
>NZ_JAMYPL010000076.1:0-834 GCF_040320355.1 Mesorhizobium sp. M0715
GGCAAGGGCGTCACCTCGGTCAAGAAGGGCGACCATGTCATCCCGCTCTACACGCCGGAATGCCGGCAATGCCCGTCCTGCATGTCCAGAAAAACCAACCTGTGCACCGCGATCCGCGCCACGCAGGGACAAGGCCTGATGCCGGACGGCTCGTCGCGCTTCTCGATCGGCAAGGACAAGATCTTCCACTATATGGGCTGCTCGACCTTCTCGAACTTCACCGTGCTGCCCGAGATTGCGCTGGCCAAGGTCAATCCCGACGCGCCGTTCGACAAGATCTGCTACATCGGCTGCGGCGTCACCACCGGCATCGGCGCGGTGATCAACACCGCCAAAGTCGAGATCGGCGCCACGGCCGCCGTCTTCGGTCTCGGTGGCATCGGCCTCAACGTTATCCAGGGACTGCGGCTTGCCGGCGCCGACATGATCATCGGCGTCGACCTGAACAACGACAAGAAGGAATGGGGCGAGAAATTCGGCATGACGCATTTCGTCAATCCGAAGGAGATCGATGGCGATATCGTGCCCTATCTCGTCAACATACCAAGCGCGGCGCCGACCAGATCGGTGGTGCCGACTATACGTTCGACTGCACCGGCAGCACCAAGGTCATGCGCCAAGCGCTTGAATCGTCGCACCGGGGCTGGGGCAAATCGGTCATCATCGGCGTTGCCGGCGCCGGCCAGGAGATCTCGACGCGGCCGTTCCAGCTGGTCACCGGCCGGACCTGGATGGGCACCGCCTTCGGCGGCGCACGCGGCCGCACCGACGTGCCAAGATTGTCGATTGGTACATGGACGGCAAGATCCAGATCGATCCGATGATCACCCACAC
>NZ_JAMYPL010000077.1:0-681 GCF_040320355.1 Mesorhizobium sp. M0715
CCTGCGCCACGGGATGTTTTGACCAGGCGAGGGTTGGCCGCATCAGCCTCCAGCTTTCGGCGCAAGCGCATGATTAGGACATCGATACTTCGATCGTACACCTCTTCTCCACGCACACGGCTCGCGAGCAAAAGCCGTTCTCTGGATAGCACGTTGCGGGGGTTCTCCAGAAATGCGATCAAGAGATTGAACTCACATGCGGTAAGCTTGACCTCGCCACGCTCCGCACAGATCAGTCGCCGCTGCTTCACGCTGAGCTTCCAGGCCCCAAAGCGAAATGAGCGCTGCTCTCTGGTTCGCGGACTAGAAATGCGCTGGCGTAGCGCTACTCGAATGCGGGCCAAGAATTCGCGCATCCCGAAAGGCTTGGGAATGAAATCGGTTGCGCCGAGCTCCAGTGCAACCACTTTTTCCGCCTCATCAAGCCGGTCGCCGCTGATCACTATGATAGGAACATCCGATTTTGTCGCCAGATTGCGGACGATCGCAAGTCCATCCTCCCGGCCTAGGTTAAGGTCAACAACCACGAGATCGACTGGCTCACGTGAAAGAACATAGTCAAACTGCTTGCTATCGTGGACTGCGGTTACCTTCAGGGCATGCATCGTGAGATACTCGGCGATGAGGCGCCGCATTGCGGCATCATCGTCAATGACAAGAACATGTTTCAACGGCACACCT
>NZ_JAMYPL010000078.1:0-582 GCF_040320355.1 Mesorhizobium sp. M0715
CGGTCCAGGCCCGGCGAGTGGGCTTTGAGCAGCACGTGTCCGAGGCGCTCCGGCCGCTGTTCGATGGTCGAGCTGACGAGCCGCCAACCAAACCAGAGGAGCTTCTGCGACTGGAACAGGGGGTTTCGCGAGGTGCTTCAGCGAGGGCAGGATCATCAAGCCGCCTCGTCTTTTTTCAGCAACCCAGGGATGCCCGCTGGACGGGATGACCTCAAGGGAAGCGTGTCGGAGGCTTTCGCAAGCTCTGGGACGCCGGAGTTCGGGCCGCCGCCCCCAGTCTTGGCTGCCAGCCAACAGCAGATCCGCCCTTCGCCGGATGAGCTTGACCAGGGCAACCACCTGCCACCCGAGTGAGTCGTCCCAACAATGAACATTCACCAGCGCTGTTGTGGCCAGCGCAGACGCAGAGGGCCCTGAATACGCCGCAAGCCGTCGCCATTCAGCAGCAGCTGAGCGAAATCGGCAATTCAGGCGGCCGCGTGCATATGCAGAGAGGGGCTGATGCGATCTCCGGACCGGTAGCTCTCGCCGTAATTGATCAGGCTGGTACTGTTGGAAGGCTTGATCAGCCTCGTCACCCCA
>NZ_JAMYPL010000079.1:0-580 GCF_040320355.1 Mesorhizobium sp. M0715
CCGGCCTGCAGGTCTACGGCGCGGGCCAGTGGCTGGAGGAGAGGCACGGCGCCAGATCCCGTCGCAGGTGGCGCAAGCTGCATCTGGCACTGGATGCCGACAGCGGCGAGATCATTGCCCATATCCTGACTGATCAGGACACTGGCGATGTCTCTCAAGTTGAGCCACTACTCGACCAGATTGGCGGTCCGATCGGACAGTTTACTGCCGACGCTGCCTATGATGGAAAGCCAACTTACGGCGCAGTCATCAATCACAGCGCGGCTGTCGCCATCGTCATTCCCCCTCGTGTCAACGCGGCCGAACCGATCGACGATCGACCTTCCGACCAAAGGGACCAGCATCTCGTCGCAATCAGCAGAGACGGCCGGATGAAATGGCAGGTCTCCAACGGCTACGGCGAACGCTCGCTGGTTGAGACCGCCATAGGGCGATACAAGTCCATCATCGGGCGACGTTTGCGGGCACGGTCGCTTCCCGTTCAGCAGACCGAAGTCGCCATCGCCTGTGCCGTCCTCAACCGCATGCTTGCCTGCGCAGGCCGAAATCCGCCCGCCGCAAGGCAGCCACGGCATAGTCT
>NZ_JAMYPL010000080.1:0-572 GCF_040320355.1 Mesorhizobium sp. M0715
CTAGAGCGTTTCATATTTTGACGGAAGCGTAGCCTGCGTTTTCGAAGTAGTTCTTGCATTCGGCTGCCTCGATGGTTTCGACGAGGTGGCCGATGTGGCGCCACGTGTCCTCGACGGTGCGTTTCTGAGCTTGTCGCATCCAGTGTTTGATCTTGGCGAAGGCCTGCTCGATCGGATTGAGGTCCGGCGAGTAGGGCGGCAGATACCAAAGCCTGGCGCCGGCAGCTTTGATCGTCTGCCTGATGGCCGCCGACTTATGGCTTCCCAGGTTATCCATGACCACGATGTCGCCGGGCTTCAGCACGGTGATGAGCTGCTGCTCGACATAAGCACGGAAGCATTGGCCGTTGATCGGTCCGTCGAAGACGCAAGGTGCTGCGAGCCGGTCCCAGCGTAGTGCACCGAGGAAGGTCAGCGTGCGCCAGTGGCCGTGTGGAGCCAAGCCGCGCAGCCGTTTGCCTTTCGGCCCCCAACCTCGCAGTGGAGCCATGTTGGTCTTGATCCAGGTCTCATCGATGAAGACCAGGCACTGTGGATCGAGACCGCTTTGCCAAGAGCGCCATCGCTGGCGC